>JBALUX010000001.1:0-92320 GCA_036963725.1 Parasphingorhabdus sp.
CCGACATTTTTCCAGCCGCTATCGGCGGTGAAGGTTGGCAGGCCGCTGGCCGCGGATCCGGTGGGCGATATGCTGAAATAATAGTCGGCATAATCATCGTCGACATATTCCGCGTTGATCGAAAAGCTGGTCGCGATGCCGCGGCTGAGCGGCGTGAAATAGGTAAGGCTCGGGAAGACAATCATGCCGTCATGGGCTCCTGCGACATCCCAGCGCAAATCGACCTGCGCCGTCAGCGAGTCATAGGGATTGAGCAACCGGTTGACCTGGACACCGGCAAAAGGGCCGACCTCGACCGCGAAGTCGAGCTTTCCGAGGGATTTGACCACGTCATCCTCGATCGAATTGTGGCGATCGAAGCGCGCCCTTATCACGGGACCGAAGATGAAATCGACCTTCGCGCCATCACGGTCGGGAATGAAATCGAGCGCAATGCCGGGACCGCGCGGTTGAAAATCCACGCCGCCAAAGCTGCCCAACACCACCGGCAACGGAGAAACCGTGTAATCGTTCGATCCTTCGTAGCTCGAACCCACCGCGACACCGATACCTGCCGTCAGATAATCGCCGTCAAAAACCGACTCTTCGACCGGCACCGGCGCAGGCTCTTCCTGAGCCAAGAGCGGAGAAGACAGGCCGAGACCAAGAGAGAGCAAGGCGGCACGGCGAAATATGTTCGAATGTTTCAAGATTGATTCCCTGTTGATTGCGCGATTGTGTAACGCGCGGACCGCATAACGGTTCCATTCCGATATAGGAGGCCAATCCGCTTTGGCAAAGCGAAGCTATTCCGGCAGCCCTTGCTCAATGACGGCCTGCAGCGCCTTGAAACATTGCTCATCCACCGCGCTGCCCACTTCTTCCTGCAATATGGACATGGCTTTTTCCGACGACATGGCCGCGCGATAGGGACGTTCGGCAGTCAGCGCGTCATAGATATCCGCGACCGTGATGATACGCGATTCAATCGCTATGCTGCGTTCGTCCAGACCCAGCGGATATCCTTTGCCGTCGAGCCGCTCGTGATGCGAACCGGCAATCATCGCCATGTCGCTCATCACGCCGATCTGGCCCAGAATATTTGTCGTCAGGGCCGCATGGGCTCGCATGGTTTCCCACTCACCGGCATCAAGCTTGCCCGGTTTTTCGAGAATTGCACTGCTGACGCCCAGCTTTCCGACATCATGCAGAATGGCGGCACGGCGCAATTCCCGTCGGGATTCCGGTCCCATCCCCAGTTTTTCGGCAATTTTGTCTGCGATCATCCCTACCCGGGCACTATGGCCAGCGGTGTCAGGGCTCTTGGCATCAATGACATGGCCAAAGGCAAAACAGATGTCGTCGAGATAGTCCTCGTCCACGCTGATATATTCTGTTGACGGTTCGAGCGCCCACAATTGTTCGGGCAGATCGTCGAGCGCCAGTTCTTCCCAAAAGCCGGTGGCTTCGGACAGTTTCTCGAACAGGGCGCACAGTTGCGGGTCGAGCCAGCTGCCCGCTCGATTGCGGATTTCATCCAGCGCTGCGTCCTTGCCTCTGGCGCTGTAAAAGACATCGGCGACTTGCGCCAGGAGCGCGATCCGCCCACCCAGATGGATTTCGGCGCCCGCTATGCCCAGCGGCAGCCCGCCGCCGTCCCAATGTTCGTCGAGATGGGCAATGGCCTGGGCGACATCCTCGGACAGGCGCAGTCGCCGGGCAATATCCGCACCGCGCGAACAGCGGGTTGCCATGATATCGGTCATGATCTCGCCGACATTTTCGGCAAGATTGCCCAGCGCCTGATCGCGAATCTCCGGGTCCGCATCAACGCCCACCGCGCTGCCGATGAAGGCGCCGAAATCTTCGGGGCGCGGGCCAATCAGTTTGAAATCATGCTTGAGCTTGCGGTCGTCGCCAACGAACATCTCGCTGACCCGGGCCGCATTGCTGCTGCAGCCGAGATCCTTCAGCAGCACTGCATAATAGACATCGCGCAATGCGTCGCCCTTCAAACCCAGCGCCATGGCGATTTGCGTGCCAATCCAGCAGGCACGGATACTGTGGCCGGCGGGCTGTCCCTCGGTCAGATCGAGCGCATAGGAAAAGGCGCCAAGGATTTCCGACAGTCGCGACTGTTCGGAACCGTCATTCTGGTTGGAAAACGCTTGTCTGGATTGATACATTTAACGCAACTCCTAGTCTGTCGTGGCAGGATGCCGCCAGAGTCCTAGGTAACGGTTAATTTTTCCCGGATTACAGGATATATTTCATCCGCACTGCATAATGGGCATCGGCTGTGCCAACGGTGAATTGTGCCGATTTGAATTTGGGTGGCCCCATGCCGATTTTGGGATTGCGCGAAAAGCCGAAACCTTCACGCGGCAGGAACAGCCGCAGGTCCATTTTGCCATTGGCATTCTCGTCATGAACCAGCGCCACGGCATAAGTACCAGGCTTAACCCCTGCGATCTGGATATTATTGGCCTGGGTCGCGGAAACCTTTAACTTGCGGGCATTTTTGTCCTTGGTGCAATCCGGAAAATATTCCGGATTTGCGCTCAGACAGACCAGCACATTGCCTTTTTCCGAGCGGAGCCCGGTAATCGCCAGATCAATCGAGGCAGAGATGACGGGTGCAACCACAGCCGGTGCTTCACTAGCCGACGCGCTTGCTGCCGCTAGTAGCACCGAAACCGCTCCCAGCATCGGCAAGCCCGATATCCGTGTCGCAGATCTTGTCCCAAAAGCGAAAATATAACCCATAATTACCTCGATATGCCTCATGATGTTTCTCATGGTGGGTAGCAGTTATCAACCACTTGCCCAGTCGCCCGCGCACTAGCCAGCGCGGAAACATTTCCCATCCCATATGATTGGTTACGCCCATAACCGTCATGGTCAGCAATACCAAACCCAAAACGCCAGCGTGAATCGGGATCGCGATGACCAGAGCCGGAATGACAACGGCCCCGCTGATCGCCTCGACCGGATGAAAGCTCATTGCTGCCCAAGCTGTTGGTGGCCGGCTGTCATGGTGGACCGCATGGGCGACTTTGAACCAGCGCGGCCGGTGGAACAGCCGGTGGGTCCAGTAGAACCATGTGTCATGCAGAAAGAGATAGAGAAAAAAGGACAGCGGCAGATACCACAGCGGATAGGCGCTGGGGTCGGTATAAATCTTCGTCCAGCCGGCATTCTGCCAGCCCCACGCTACGATTCCGGCGGGCACACCGTAGATCGCGGCGGACAGCAGGGACCAGCGTATTTCGCGGCCAATCTGCGGTTTCAGCGCTTCATAATGGCCAGGCCGCACGCGATTGGTCAGCCACGCAAAAAATCCGCTGCTCAGCAGATAGCGACCACCGACGATGAGCGTCATTGCGACGGCAGAGATCAGGATAGCAAGGGCATAGTCCATGGCAGGGGAATATGGCGCGGATCACGCCGGAGCAAGCGGTAATAAACGAACGGCCTACATGCTTTCAGACAGGCTTTCCCCTGCCCGCACCATCGGCTAAGGCATGAGGATGCCCAAGCATGCGCGATCTTTAAACCCCTATGATCTGGCTATTGCTGGTGGTGGGCTGGCGGGCGGACTTGTTGCTCTGGCGCTGGCAAAATTGCGGCCGGAACTGAACGTTGCCCTGATCGAGGCAGAAGATCATTTTGGCGGCAATCATATCTGGTCCTTTTTCGAAAGCGATGTCGAGCCGGAGCATCGCTGGCTGGTCGATCCGCTGATCTCGCGCCAGTGGGACAGCTATGACGTGCATTTCCCGAAATATAGCCGCCGAATGGGCAATGGCTATTTTTCGATAGAGTCGGCCAATCTCGATCGGGAGTTGCGGGCACGAATGCCTTCGGTTTCATTGATTACCGGTGAGAGAGCCGAAAAGTTTGTGGCCGGTCGGGTGCAACTGGCAGACGGCACAGTGATCAAGACAAACGCGGTGCTCGATGTCCGCGGCGGCGGCGATATTTCTGCGCTGGAGACCGGCTGGCAGAAATTTTGCGGCCAGATGCTCAGGCTGAAAGAACCGCACGGACTGGACCGGCCGATCATCATGGACGCGACGGTCGAGCAAATTGACGGCTATCGCTTCGTCTACTGCCTGCCGTTCAGCGACACGGAAATTTTCGTCGAAGACACTTATTACGCCGACACGCCGTTACTCGATAGCGCGATCTCCCACCAACGAATTGCCGAATATGCAGCCGGCCGGGGATGGCAAATCGATGCGGTTTTGAGTGAAGAAAAAGGCGAACTTCCAGTGATTTACGGCGGTGACTTCGAAGCCTTCTGGAAGGACAATAGAGGTGTCGATGCGCGCGCCGGAGCCCGCGCGGCGCTGATCCAGCCGATCACCAGCTATTCGCTGCCGATGGCGGTCCGGACCGCGTTCCTGATCGCCGAAATGCCCGAGATCAACCAGAACAAACTCGACGCGATGTTGCGCGATCTGGCCAAGACGCATTGGAAAAACGGCAAATTTTACCGCCTGCTTTGCGCCTTTCTGTTTCTCGGTGCCGATCCCGAGAAGCGTTACAAGACACTCGAACATAGCTATGGCAAGAGCGAACCGTTACTGGCCCGCTTTTATGCCGGTAATTCAACCTTGATGGACAAGATCCGTCTGCTAACCGGCAAACCGCCGATACCCGTTTCCCGCGCCATTTGGCTTTTGTTAAAATTTTGATGAGTATTCCTGCCCCATGAGTGACGTTGCAAAATCCCAAAACAGCCTGTTCAAGAAAGCAGCGGTCATCGGCTCCGGCTTTGGTGGCCTGGCGCTCGCCATCCGGCTGCAGTCGGCCGGCATCCAGACGACCATATTGGAAGGCCGCGACAAGCCGGGCGGACGCGCTTATTTCTGGGAGAAGGAAGGCTTTATCTTTGATGGCGGACCGACCGTCATCACTGACCCGGATTGCCTGTCGCAACTTTGGGACCTGACCGGCCATGATATGGCGAAAGATATCGAGCTGATGCCGGTATCGCCTTTCTACCGGCTGAACTGGCCTGACGGCGCCAATTTCGATTATGTCAACGATCCCGAAAAGCTTTACGCCAATATCGCGGCTATCGAACCGGATGATGTCGAGGGTTACAAGAAGTTCCTCGAATATAGCGGCGGACTGTACGAGGAAGGCTATGTTAAGCTCGGCACCAAGGCGTTTCTCGATTTCAAGTCGATGATCAAGGCGGCCCCTGCCCTGATGAAATATGAAGCCTATCGCTCGGTCTATTCAAAGGTTTCCGGCTTTGTCAAGAACGAGAAACTGCGCGAATTCCTGTCCTTCCAGTCGCTGCTGGTCGGCGGCAATCCGATGAAGACCAGTGCGATCTATGGCCTGATCCACAAGCTGGAGAGGCTCGGCGGCGTCTGGTTTGCCAAAGGCGGCACCAATATGCTGGTCGCCGCGATGGTCAAACATTTCGAACGGATCGGCGGTGTGATCCGGCTCGATGATCCCGTCACCAGCATCGATACAATCGGCGACCGTGCGTCGGGTGTCACCTGTAAATCCGGCTGGAGCGAGCGCTTTGATGCGGTCGCCTCGAACGCCGATGTGATGCACAGCTATCGCGATCTGCTGGGGCACAAGCATCGCAGCAGCAGCGTCACCGCAAAGCTGAAGAAGAAGAAATATTCGCCATCGCTGTTCGTCGTCCATTTCGGACTGAAGGGCAGCTGGCCCGGCATACCGCACCATATGATCCTGTTCGGGCCGCGCTACAAAGGCCTGCTCGACGATATTTATGATAATGGCGTGCTGCCCAGCGACTTCTCGCTCTATCTCCACCATCCGACGGTCACCGACCCGGAAATGGCGCCCGAGGGGCACAGCACTTTCTATGTCCTCGCCCCGGTGCCGCATCAGGGCAAGCTGCCGATTGACTGGGAGGAAATGGGACCGATTTACGAGAAGCGCATTCTCGACGAAATCGGCCATCGCCTCATCCCCGATATCCACGACCGGATTGTCACCAGCTTCCATTATACGCCGCAGGATTTCGGGTCAGATCTCAATGCCCATCTCGGCAGCGCCTTCAGTCTCGAGCCGCTGCTCACCCAGAGCGCCTGGTTCCGGGTGCACAATCGCGATGATGTGATCAACAATCTCTATTTTGTCGGCGCGGGCACCCATCCGGGCGCAGGTATTCCCGGTGTCGTGGGCAGCGCCAAGGCAACGGCGGAGCTGATGCTGGAGGATATGGCGTGAATAACCTGTCCGATCGTCCTGAGCCTGTCGAAGGACCGTTTTCCCTCACCAGACGCACTACGACCGGCTCGGTGCGAACGGCCATCCATTCATCGCCGTCATGAATCGCACCAATCTCGTCCTTCACGCCAGAGCCAGCATCGAACGCGGCTCAAAATCCTTTGCCCGCGCTTCCAAGCTTTTTTCGAAAAATACTCGCGAACGGGCCTGGCTGCTTTATTACTGGTGCCGGGCCTGTGATGACCTTGCCGATGGTCAGGATCATGGCCACGGCATGTCGCCCATCGCCAATCCCGGAAAAACCATAGCGGCCATGCGGATGATGACCGCGCGAGCGCACGGCGGCGAGCAGACCGGCAATCCGCCGTTTGACGCCTTTGGTGTGGTCGCGCAGGAATGCCATATTCCCAAATATTTCGCTGACGACATGATCGACGGCTTTGCGCTGGATGCCCGCGGCTGGCGACCGGAAACCGAGACCGACCTGTTTCAATATTGCTATCATGTCGCCGGCGCAGTCGGTTGCATGATGGCGGTGGTGATGGGCGTGTCGGCTCGGGATCAGGAGGTGCTGGACCGCGCCTGCGATCTGGGCCTGGCGTTCCAGCTGGCCAATATCGCGCGCGACGTGGCCGAGGATGCGGAAGCCGGCCGATGCTATTTGCCGAAAAACTGGCTCGCTGAAGCCGGCATTGATCCCGACCGGATCATGGATCCGGCACATCGGGATGCGCTGGTGGCTCTGGTCAACCGGCTATGCGATCTGGCGGGCGACTATGAGGCATCGGCCCGCGTCGGTGCCTCGAGCCTGCCGTTCCGGTCCCGCTGGGCGGTGCTGGCGGCAGCAGGAATTTACGGGGATATTGCCCGGGCGATCAAACAGAGCAACGGCGCTTCTCTCGAGCACCGCATCTATACGAGCAAGGGCAAGAAACTGGGCTGGATCGTGAAAGCCTTCGGCCAGGCGCTGGTCAATTCTTCCCGGCGTGACCGTCAGGGATTGTGGACAAGAGCCCGCGCGACCCGCCCAGCCTAGAGCTCGGGCCTAGTGGCTCGCGCCATTTTCGGTGACATATTTGCCGATCCGCTGCACCGCTTCCGCATATAGATTCTGAGAACAGCACAACACACCGAGCGCCTTGCCGTGGGTGCCGTTATACACCAGGGTTTCGCCCAAGGCATTGGTGACGCTGGCGCCCGCTTCGGCGGCAATGACGTGGGCTGCGGCAATATCCCATTCATGGCCCCAGCGCGTGGAGGCAACGACGTCGGCCCGATCGTCGGCGACCATCGCCATCCTCAACGCGATACTATTCGGCTTTGGCACAACAGTGAATTTCATTTCCGGCGGCAAGCTTTCGGCGGGGATGCGGCAACCTTCATATTGGGACCGCAAGCTGGCGACGATGGTCCGGCCATTGACCTCGGTGTGGCTGCCAGCCTTGGCGACCCACGTCTCCTCCATCGCCGGCGCATCCAGCACCCCGAATATCGGCGCATCATTCTGGACGAGGGCAACCGATACGCACCAGCCGGTCTTGCCGGCGACATAATCCTTGGTGCCATCAATCGGATCGACCACCCAGGTCAGTTCATCGCCGGCACCGCTGTGATCGATATGGGTTTCCTCGGAGAGCCAGCCGGCGGACGGCACCAGCTTTTCCAGCTCTGCGCGCAGGAAGCTGTCAACCGCGAGATCGGCATCGCTGACGATCTGTCCCGGAGATTTCTCCCAGATATTGGCTTCCTTCTTGCCGAGAGCCCAATGGCGCATGGCAAGCGCTCCGCCTTCCTTGGCGATCGCGATAACCCGGTCAAAATCTATATCAGCCACGCGTTTCTCCGTTAGCCCCGAGCTTGTCGAAGGGCGCTTATGGTCCGATAGATGTAGTGAGGCAGTTTCACCACTAGCGGATTTGCTCAGCCGCCCGCCACCGTCATGCTGTCGGTGCGCAATGTCGGGACATTGCCGGCATAACGATATTCCAGATCATCGGCGGCAATCAGGCTCTTGAACATATCTTTCAGATTGCCGGCAATGGTAATCTCGGAAATCGGTGGTCCGATCTCGCCATCAGTGATCAGGAAACCGCCAGCGCCGCGGCTATAATCGCCAGTCACCGGATTGACCCCCATGCCGATCAGTTCGGTTATATAGACGCCGTGCTTTATGTCTTTAATCAGATCCGCCTTGCTGACCGAACCATTGCCCATATGCAGGTTGGTGACGGACACGCCGGGTGCTCCGCCGATTCCACGCGAGGCATGGCCGGTCGGCTGCAGACCCAGCTGGCGCGCCGAAGCGCTTTCCATGATCCACTGGGTCAACCGGCCATTGTCGATCAATTTGGTTTTTGTCGTCGGCAATCCTTCGCCGTCAAACGCCTTGGACCGAAGACCGCGCTTGCGATGCGGGCAGTCGATGATCGAGAGCGAGCTGTCGAACACCTGGCTATCGAGCGCATCCAGCAGGAAACTGGTTTTGCGCGCAATGGCGCTGCCCGAAATAGCGCCGATGAAATGACCAAGCAGGCTGTTGCCGACGCGGGGATCGTAGACCACGGGCATGGCGCCGGATTTGAAGCTGACCGGATTGAGCCTTGAAACGGCGCGCTCTCCGGCTTCCTTGCCAATATCCTCGGCGGCATCCAGGTCTTCCAGAAAACGCACGCTGTCATAGGCATAGTCGCGTTCCATGCCATCGCCTTCGCCGGCGATAACGCTCGCTGACAGGCTATAGCCGCTGGTGGAATAGGCACCGGAAAAGCCATGGCTCGTGGCCAGAGCAACGATACTGCGACCGGCGCTGGCACCACCGCCTTCGCTGTTGGTTACGCCCTTGACCGCTCGCGCGGCATCTTCGGCCTTCAGCGCCAGTTCGCGCAAAAATTCGGGATCGGGGTCCTGCCCGTCATCGCCCTCGATCGCATGGGGCTCTGTTTTCAGCAGCAGCTCTTCGGGTGCGAGGCCGGCATATTGATCTTCCGGTGCCTCTTTGGCCATATCGAGCGCGCGGCCGACCAGATCGGACAAAGTCTGCGGGTCCATGTCGGACGAGGACACGGTTGCCGAGCGTTTGCCGACAAAAACCCTGAGGCCGATTTCCTCGCCTTCGGAACGCTCGACATCTTCCAGATTGCCGAGGCGCATTTGCACCTGGGTGGCGGCATCACAGACATAGATGGCGTCGGCGGCATCGGCGCCGGCTTTTTTGGCTTGGGAAATGAGGGCGTCGGCGCGGTCCTGCGCTTCGGAAGGTTTTAGCATAAGCTGGACATAGGTGCGGCACCCAGCAAGGTCAACGATCTGGTGCCAAATGGTGAAGAAAGCGTCGCTGGTTTTTAACGGCCTGTTTCGGACGCCGGGTTAGACCATTGGCGCGAAGATTTTGATCAAACCGGCAAAAAGCAGTGGCAGGCCGAGGGCCAATATCCACAATACCACCTGATCGGCGCGGAATTTCGCCGCAAGACTCTGTTCAGACAGGCCGCTATTGCCCATTTCCGACCAGCGTTTCTCAAAATTGCGGCAAAAGGGAATGATCACGGCAACGAGCACAACCAGTCCGAAATAGGGAGCGATCGACATGCCTCTGGCTTCGATGAAGCCGAGTACGAAGAAAATCTGCATCATCGTGTAGACCAGCAACGCGGCCGCGCAATTGTTGCTCATCTTCTTGTCCCAGCGGACGCCATGATGCTGCACGTTGTGACGCGCCTGATGCTTGCTGACCGTTTTTCGAGACGCTGTTGCGACCATTTCCATTCCCCTCAGAATATCATCTCTCGCCATCGCCGGAAGTTTGCCCCGTGCGATACATCAACAACACTATACCTATTTTTGGAAAAAGCCAAATAATCGGTTTTCCGGCATTTTATGTCGGAAATATGCGCTTCCGCTTGCCATAAATTGCAATATGCGACAGAATCAGTTTTTATTCGCAATTCAAATTCGGGGCTTTTCCATGACCATCTCCCTTTCCAGTCCACTGACGCTTCCTTGCGGAGCCACCCTGCCCAACCGGATCGCCAAGGCCGCCATGACCGAGGGCATGGCCACGCCGGACGGCGTACCGACAGCGGAACTGGAACGGCTTTACGGCTTGTGGTCCGACGGCGGTGCGGGGATGCTGCTCAGCGGCAATATCCAGATTAATCGTGACCATCTGGAGCGCCCGGGCAATGTTGTCATTGATCGTCCGGCCGATGACGCCATGATGGCAGCGCTGACAAGCTGGGCGCAGGCGGCGACGCGCAACGGCAATCATTTCTGGGCCCAGATCAGTCATGCCGGACGGCAGACGCAAAGCAATGTCAACAAACATCCCAAGGCCCCGTCAGCGGTCAAACTGGGCCTGCCCGGCGGGCAATTTGGCGAGCCGGTGGCGCTGACGATCGAAGAGATTGAGGAACTGGTCGACCGGTTCGCGCTGGCGGCGAAGACCTGTCAGGCGGCGGGATTCACCGGCGCGCAAATCCACGCAGCTCACGGCTATCTGCTGAGCAGTTTTCTCAGCCCCCGGTCAAACCAGCGGACCGACGAATTTGGCGGAAGTCTGGAAAACCGTGCGCGTTTCCTGCTGGCGGTGGTGGCCAAGACACGCGCCGCGGTCGGGCCGGATTTCCCGATCTCGGTCAAGCTGAACAGCGCCGATTTCCAGAAAGGCGGGTTCAATTTCGAGGACAGCCTGCAAGTGGTCCGGTGGCTGGAGGAAGCCAGCGTCGATCTGGTCGAAATCTCCGGCGGCACCTACGAACAGCCCGCGCTGATGGGCTCCGACGGGATCGAGGAAAAAGAGGAGCAGAATGTCGCGCCGTCGACCAAGGCACGCGAGGCCTATTTCGTCGATTTCGCCAAGGCGATGCAGGATGCGGTCAAGGTGCCGCTGATGGTGACCGGCGGTTTCCGGACCCGGGCGGCGATGGAATCCGCGCTTTCCAGCGGTGCTGCCGACCTGATTGGTCTGGGTCGTCCGATGTGCGTGATGACCGATGCGCCGAAGCGTTTATTGGAAGATTTGGAGGCATTGCCGCGGTTCGAGGACAGGCTTCACCTGCTCCCCGACTGGCTGGGCTTTCTCATGCGGTTTCAGATGGTTAAGGCGGTCGCCAGTTTCGCGGTCATCTTCTGGTTCTACGAACAGCTCGAAAACCTGGGCAAAAACGGCAAAACCGATCCGGATCTTAGCGTTTTCCGGGCATTTCAGGCCGTGGAGAAACGAAACAAGCGCATTTTGGCAGCACGCAGCCCGGACTGATCCGGACCGCGCGCCTGCCTGTCGGAAATTACCGCCGCTAGATATTGGTGCTGGTCGGGATCTGGCTCGGTTGCAGATAGACATAAGGATGCATCCGCCGCTGGTTGCGCGCGATGATCCTTGATTCCACTGCTCTCAATCCGGCCTGGAAGCGCGCCAATGGCCCTTCTTCGTCGGTAATCACCGGATCCTGGAACCAGGGTTTATAGGGAAAGCGGTTGGTGCGATAATCGCCGAGCGGGCGGTAATAGACCGACCCGAGCAGTTCCAGTGAAGACAATTGCAGCAATCCCAGGGACATGGGCGGCATATATTCGATCCATTCGTCCTTGCTGTGACCCGTTTGCCCGGTGGGCGCAGCGGTCCAGCCCGCTCCAGTAACCGCGGGGGCAAAGGTCATCAATGTGCGCTGCGGAAAATTGACCGCCGCATGCTGGGCACTGGCGGTGAAGATGATCATCGTGCAGACATCGATCAGCTGGGCGCGGGAGGTAATCGGCTTGAAGCCGACGATATGGCCTTCCGAAGCGATCGATGAAACCCATAAGGCCAGTTCGCTGTCACCGGTCACGGCCTCGTCATCGGCGTAATAGATGTTGATATATTGCGCTGCCCAGTCGTGGATCGCATCCCAGACCAGCAATGCATCATCGCGATAGGGATAGTCCGGCAGACTGGCCAGATCGGCAACCTTGCGCTCGGCAAAATCGACCGGGGTCATTTTCTTGTAAAAGTCGAAACGGAGACGGGCCTGTACCGCCGCCAGCTGGCTGGACTCGATGGTGCCACCAAAAAAGTCGTCAATCGGCCCGCCCTTGTTGATCAGGGTTTTTACCGCCAGATTGTTTATGAACAATGTGCCTTCAAAATGCGGCACCAGCAGAGACCAGAGCGGATGGACATTGGCAAGGTTGCGGCGGGTTGCCACCGCAATGGCTTCGCTGACCAGATGGGTGCCGGCGAGATGGACGAACAGTTCGTGATAGTTGCAGTCGGCGACCTGAACGACGAATTTCGCCATTTCCCAGCCCCATTTTTCCGACGCAGAATCGGACGGGATCATCACCGGATATTGGCTGTTGTCCTGCCCGCACTGGATCGCGACCGGTTTGAGCGACGAACCGCCCGGCGGGACGGCGAAAAGCGCCATCGGCCGGTAGACATATTTCGCATGGCCTTTCCAGACACCGGCAACAAGTACCTCCAGGTCTGTGTAATCACACAGAAATACCCGGCCATCGGCCAGTGCCCTGGTCAGACTGTCACCGCCCATGACCGCCGCATATTGCGCGGCCGTTACCGGAAAATTTTCCGGGATCTGATCAATGCCTTGCAGCAGCATCGGATTGGGTCCGGCCACTCGCAGCCGGGCAAATTCGTCATCATTCTGAAATGTATAAGCGATCCCGGGAACCGGGAGCGTCTGATAGAGATCGCGATAGGCCTCGATCGAGCGCGTATGTGCAACCTCTTCGGCTTTCAGCACGTCGATAATCACGGTGATAATATCGCGCAGGGCGCTATCATGCGCCTTCAGTTCTTCGATATCCGCCCCCTGAACGGCTTCTTCGATGCTGCTTTCGAGGCCCGGCCCGGCATTTGCCACCCGGTGTTTCTCGCGCAATGCTTCCACCTTGGCGGTAATCTCGCTGGCGTCTGCGAGCGCGTCGCTGATGATCTGCTTCGCCGCTTCGCTGAGACCGGAATATATCGGCTTCTGCAGCACCGCCTTGACGTTTTCCAGTATCGCGGTGCCGACTTCGAGCACCTTGAACCACCACTCGATCGAGGGCTGGTCATCGGGCGGCACGTGCGTGGCCAAAGGCACGCCGGGCAAGCTGGCGATATCGGTTGTCCATTGATATTGTGTCGAGGTCGCGTTGATCTGTTCCCGGCGCTGTGCGCGCTCCTGCTGGCTGTCATTCTGCGGCAGGCTGGGATCGATTGCGCCGCGCTTCGCCGCCTCTCCTGTGACAATATGAGTAGGGACGATCGAGCTAGCGTTTTCAAAGGACATGATGACTCCCGCACTGGATTTCAGACCCGATCATGTATAACGATCTTGGTTAATTTGACGTAAACGATGGCAATGAAAACCGGCTGTAAGTGCCTTGAAAGCTGGCATTAGGCGAAGGTCGGCAAGCTTAACGCGACATTTACATTTAGCCGTTAGCAAGTCCGCATGCATTCTACTATTCGACAGTTTTTACACCAACTAATCCCGCCGATCCCGGAAGCTGTCCGCGACGAATTTGCGATATTGAGCGCAACGCGTCTGCAAAGCCAGTCACGCGCCCTCTTTCTGGCAATGTTCCTGACCATCCCCTTCGTGCTTTATGCCTCCAGCGTCGGGGCCGAGCCCTGGATCCGCTATGGGATGCCGCTCGCCATGGGCAGCTTTTGCCTGATCGGCTTCATTTCGCTGATCAAGGATCGCAATGCTTCGGGCAGTCCGGATCTCGCGCGCCAGTTCATTGGCGAGGCAACGTTCTTTTCCGCCACGATATGCGTTCTGGTCAGCATCTGGTGCGTACTCAGCTACGTCAATGCGCCAGACGATATGAAGCTCTTCTATCCCTTCACCCTCGCCATGGGTTCGCTGACCACCATTTATACGCTGGCGACGATCCGCCTGGCTGCGATTCTCAACATCATCATCGGGATCATGCCGATCACCATCATTCTGCTGCTGTCGGGCGATCCTCTGGCCTGGTCGGCTGCGGCCAGCCTGATCATGGTAACGACATTCCTGTACCGGCTGATCACGCAGCAGAACGACCAGTTCATCCACATGCTGATCCTGCAACATGATATGAGCGAACTGGCCCATACCGATCCGCTGACCGGCCTGTTCAACCGCAGGGTCCTGGCTGAAAATCTGGCGCGCCAGATCAAGGAAGAAGATCACGAGCGCACATTCACGGTCGCTCTGCTTGATCTCGACGCGTTCAAGCCGGTCAACGACCAGTTCGGCCATGCCGTCGGAGATCAATTGCTGATCGAAGTCGCCAGACGGCTTCGCCAGACCTGCGGCGAAAACGGTATTGTCGCGCGCATGGGTGGCGATGAATTTGCCATTTTGCTATCACCGGACTCGACGATTCCCGACACAGCCTGCGCTGACCATTTGCTGGCCGCACTGGTCCCGCCCTGCGTCGTTCAGGATCATATCATCCGGGTCAGGGCCAGTATCGGTATCGCCACCTGGCCCATAGACGGAACAACTGCAAACAGCCTGCTCGAAGCCGCGGACAAACAGCTTTACGCGGTAAAAAACTATACTGCCAAAGCGCAGGTTTTCGTTTCGAAAAAAGCCGAAAAGCTCCGCTCAACAACCGGCTAACCGCCGCTTAATGCGTCTCTACTATTCCAGTTCCTCGGTCCGCAGCGCCTTGCGGTCCAGCTTGCCGATCATGGTCTTGGGCAGGCTGTCGCGGATCACGACTTCCACCACCCGTTCGTGCTTGCCCAGTTGCGGGTTCAGCCAGTCTTTCAATTCTTCGCCGGTAACCGTTTGATCAGGTTCCAGCGCGACATAGGCCTTGGGACTTTCGCCGCGATAGGCGTCTGGCACGCCGAGCACGAGGGCTTCCTTGACCGCCTCATGCTTGTAGAGAACCTCCTCGACCTGGCTCGGGAAGACCTTGAAGCCGCCGACCGAAATCATGTCCTTCAGCCGGTCGACAATCTTGATAAAGCCGTCTTCGTCAATCGTCGCGACATCGCCGGTGCGCAGGAAGCCGTCGACGAACACCTCTTCATCTTCCTCCGGCAGGTTCCAGTATCCCTGCATCACCTGCGGGCCGGAAAATATCAATTCCCCGGGTTCACCCTCGGGAGCAGGCTTTGTCGGATCAGCCTTGTCGACGAGCTTGACCAATGTCCCGGGAACCGGCTGGCCAATGGTGCCGGTCTTGTCGTGCCCCGCATAGGGATTGGCGCTGACCACGCCGCAGCTTTCGGTCAGGCCATAGCCCTCGATCAGCTTGGCGCCGGTCTTTGCCTCGAACTTCTGCTTCAGTTCCAGCGGCAGCGGCGCTCCGCCCGACACGCAGACTTTGAGCGAGGAGAAATCGGCCTTGTCGATATCGGGATGGTCAAGCAGGGCCTGATACATGGTCGGCACGCCAGGCATGGCGGTGATCTTGGTCCGGCTGATTGACTTCAATGTCTGCTTGGCGTCAAAGCGCGGCAGCATGACAATTTCCCCGCCGCGTTCGACCGTGCGGTTGAGCACGGCGCTATTGGCGAAGACGTGGAAGAAGGGCAGCACGCCCATCAGCCGGTCTGCCTCGTCCAGATAGGGATCAATCGCGTTGATCTGCCGCGCGTTGGCGGTCAGATTCTGGTGGCTGCACATCGCGCCCTTCGGCGTTCCGGTGGTGCCGCCGGTATATTGCAGCAGGGCAATATCCTTGTCCGGACGGATATTCGGCGCTTTGTAGAGGCCGTCATTGTCGATCAATTCGGAAAAAGGCGTGATCCGGACATCATCCGGTTGTGGACTGTTCTCCTTGCGCCGGAACAGCGAATAGAACAGCGCCTTGCCCGCTGGCAGCGCGCCGGCAATGCTGCCCACTACCAGCCGTTCGAGGCTCGATTGCTCGAGCACCTCATAGGCGGTCGGAAATAAGGCGGTCGCAGAAAGCGTGAACAGGATTTTGGTACCGCTGTCCTCGACCTGATGATTCAGCTCCTCCACCGTATAGAGCGGCGAGAAATTGACGACCGTCGCGCCGATCGCCATCGCGCCATAATAAGCGCTAACATAATGGGGCACATTGGGCAGGTACAGGCCGATCCGGTCGCCCTTGCCAACGCCCATATCCTGCAGCCCCTTGGCGACGCGGACCACACCGGCGGCCACTTCGCTATAGCTATATTTGCGACCCATGAAGTCGAGCAGATTCGCGTCCCCGCGCCGGCCCGCCGAGCGGAAGAACATTCCGGGCATCGACAAGGGCGAGTAGAATTGATCCCAGGGCGTGGGATGATTATAATGCGATTTCCAGATCGGTGTCTGGTCAGGATGGGTTTCAGTCATTGACGTTTACGTAAGTGAAGCGGCGTGAACTGACAATGAAAATTGCGCGATAATGGGTTCCCTTTCCTTTTGCCGAGCGTGTAGGGCAAAACCGCATGGCCGATTCCACTCCCACCCCCACAGCCAAATCATCGCTGGTCTTCGTATTTCTCGTCGTGCTGATCGACATGCTCGGCTTCGGTATCATCATGCCGGTCCTGCCGAAGCTGATCACCAGCATCACCGGGGACACGCTTTCAGGGGCGGCGGTCTATGCCGGATGGCTCGCTTTTGCCTATGCCGCGATGCAATTTGTCTTTGGTCCGATCATCGGCAATCTGTCTGACCGCTTTGGCCGGCGGCCGGTGCTGCTCGGCGCGCTTGGCGGCTATGCCATTGCCTATATGCTGATGGGATTTTCCGCTTCCATATTATGGCTGTTCGCCGCGCGGATCATCGCCGGGGTGATGGGCGCCAGTTTCAGCACCGCATATGCCTACATCGCCGATATTTCCCCGCCGGAAAAACGGGCACAGAATTTCGGCCTGATCGGCGCAGCCTTTGGCCTGGGGTTCATCATCGGTCCGGCGGTTGGCGGCATATTGGGCGAATATGGCACCCGCCTGCCCTTTTTCGCGGCGGCCGCGCTCGCTGCGCTCAATCTGGTCTTCGGCTTTTTCATGCTCAAGGAAAGCCATCCTCGGGAAAAACGGCGGCCATTCGACATTGCCCGCGCCAATGCGGTGGTCGCGCTCAGGGGGTTGCACGGACAGAACAAGATCGTCTTCTGGTATGCCACCGCGCTGACGGTCTGGATGACCGCCCATGTCGTCTATCCGATCATCTTCGCCTTTTACGCCATGGAAGCCTTTGGCTGGAGCGAATGGACCGTGGGCATGGCGCTCGCCTGCGTCGGTATCGGCGCCGCCATCGTGCAGGGCCTTTTGATCCGGGTACTGATCCCGCGCATCGGCGAGCGCAACGCCGTGATCATCGCCGCTCTGTCCATGGCGATCAGTTCGATCTTCTATGTCGTCGCCGGCCCCGATCAGGGATGGCTGATCTTTCTCGCGATTCCGGTGGGCTCGCTGCAAGGACTGTTCCAGCCTTCGATCAACGGCCTGATGAGCAACGCGGTATCCGATGAAACGCAGGGCGAGTTGCAGGGGGCCGTGGCCAGCCTGCAAAGCATGGCCTCGGTCATCGGTCCGCCGCTATTCGCCGCCGTTTTCGCGGCCTTCACCGTGGCGGGGAGTGTCTACTATCTGCCCGGCGCGCCGTTCGGGCTGGCGGGGTTTGTGTCACTGGTCGCACTGGCGATATTCCTGCGCGGCTATGCCCTGCACTGCACCAGCGACGAGGTCGAACCGCCAGCGGATGCCAAGTCGATCCCCCATTGACCCGGAATAGCGTTTAGCAGATTTACCAGTCGCGGAGATTATGCTGCGCTATACCAGGCGGTGCCGTCCTTCATCTCGAGACGGGCGCGGCCGGTATATTCCAGATGGCGGAGCGTCGCCATTGCCTCGCCGCTGGCCATGCCAATGACGTCCGGCGTGATCGGACGGCGGAACAGATAGGGAAAGCTGTCGACCACCCTTTTCGGGCTTTCGCGCAGGCCCTGCTCGAGATCATCGAGCGCTTCATTATGCCGTTCGGCCAGCGCGTCAAGCCGCTGATGCGCGCCGAGGAACGGGCGGCCATGGGCTGGCAGGACGAGCAATTCATTGTCCAGTTCGGCGCGGAAATGCGCGATACTGGCCAACCATTCGCCGAGCGGATCGCTGGTCGGTTCGCTGAGCATGGTCGAGATATTGGAAGTGATCCGCGGCAATATCTGGTCGCCGGAGATCATCACCTTGGCGCTGTCGTCGATCAGGCAGGCATGTTCGGGCGTGTGGCCGTTGCCGATCATCACTCGCCATTCATGGTTGCCGGTGCGCACTCTTGTACCCTCTTCCATGCGGATATGGCCGATCGGCAGATCGGACACGGCGCGGGCGAAACGGCCCCAGCCCTTTTTCGCGAAATCGTCGATCAGATGCTGTTCCCAGCCGCAGAACTGCCACTCGTCGAGCGCCTCCTGCGGCACGCCGTCGCGCTTGTCGGCGAGCAGCATACGGGTCAGCAGCCACTCGGTCCGGTTCATGTGCAGGGGCGCCTTGAACCGGTTGGCCAGCCAGCCGGCGCAGCCGACATGGTCGGGATGATAATGGGTGACGATAATCTTGGTCGCGCTCTGACCGTGCAGCGCGCCTTCGTCGAACAGATGCTTCCAGGCGTCGATCACCTCGGGCATGAACAAGCCGGTATCGGCTATCGCAAATCCCTCGCTGCCGTCTTCATGCCGGTCGGCCAATATCCAGTTGTTGATATGGCCCAAAGGTCCGGGCACCGGCGTACGGGTCCAGCCGATGCCGGGCATCAGCTCGAAATATTCGCCATATTTCGGTTCATAGTCGCCGAGCGGATAGGTCAGGCCATCCGATTCAATCGGATCGAAACCATGATCGGCAAGCATGGCATCATAAGCGGGAGGTTTTCTGGGAGCATCCATGGGTCGGTCATAGACCCATGGTGAGGACAAGCGCAAGGCAGTTTAATCGGATAGTTAAACCCGGTTTTTGATAGGGCTGGAGACACTAGGTCTCGCTGCCTAAACGGAAAAAGCCAGCGCTCTCGCGCTGGCGTTCACCTTGTTTCGCTATATTGTCCGTTCGGACAAAAGCCTGTCGCCTAGCGATCCTTGAAGAGCGTTTCAGCTGTATGCTCGACCGGTGCCGCTTCTTCGTCGCTTTCGCCCGACAATGCCGCTTCGGCATCGCGAACCGCTTGTGCGCGTTCTTCGTGCAGTTCGGCAATCAGCGCTTCCTTGTCGCCGCCGAGCTTGGTGTCATCGGCCATTTCCGGTTCGATGCCAGCCTTTTTCGCAGCCTTGGCGACCACTGCATCAAGCTCGCGCTGCGAACAGAGACCGAGGGTCACGGGATCTTTGGGTGCGATATTGGCGATATTCCAATGCTCGCGATCGCGGATCGCACTGATCGTGGTGCGAGTGGTGCCGATCAGCTTGCCGACCTGCGCATCGGAAATTTCCGGGTGGTTGCGCAGCAGCCAGGCGATGCCGTCGGGCTTGTCCTGACGCTTGGAAACCGGCGTGTAGCGGGGTCCCTTGGTGCGGCGAATCTGGTCCGGCCCCTTCTGGATGACCATGCGGTAATTCGGATCTTTCTCGGCTTTCTCGATTTCTTCGTGAGTCAGTTCGTGCGCCTGTACCGGATCGCGTCCGGTATATTTGGAGCTGGCGAGATCATCCGCCATCGCGTTGACTTCGAGAATATGGATACCGCAAAATTCGGCAATCTGGTCAAAGCTGAGCGCCGTATTGTCCACCAGCCAGCTGGCGGTTGCGTGCTGCATGAGAGGGGTTGCTTGTTCGGCCATGATGGCATCCTTCTGATAACTGGCGTTTTTACGCCAGCGATACTATAAAAATAAAGGGCCGCCCCCTTGCGGAGACGGCCTGTTGGAAGCTTATGTAGGTTATCTGGAGAGAGTCGGCAAGATATTTGGCTAAACCCGCGCAAATATTGCCTTTGCAAGGATCCTGCGCGACATATGACAATCCACACGCCGGTCCTGCGAAACCAGACCGCTCAGAAACTGGCTGGCGCTCGCATCCCAGCTATATTGCTCGCCAAGAGCGATACAATCGGCAGGATCCAGTGTGATTGCGCGCTGTATCGCGACATTCAGATCATCGTCCATGGCACCGCTATCCGCCGTCAAAATGTCGACTGGTCCGGTTACCGGAAAGGCCGCTACCGGCGTGCCGCAGGCAAGAGCCTCGATAATCACCAGACCGAATGTATCTGTCTTGCTGGGAAAGACAAAGACATCGGCGCCGGCATAATAGCCGGCGAGTTGCTCACCCGATTTTCTGCCGGCGAAATGGACCTCGGGATGACGGGCCTTCAGACCCTCCAGCGCTGGTCCATCACCGACCACGACTTTCGAACCCGGCTGATCGCTATCGAGAAAGGCGGCAATATTTTTCTCTATCGCCACCCGCCCGACATAGAGCTGGATCGGCCGGGCGAGATGGCCATATTCGGATGGCTGCGGCGCATCGGCACGAAAATTCTGCAAATCGACTCCGCGGCTCCAGTGATGGATATGGGACAGTCTTTCGTCCCGCAGCTGCTCACGAACGCTTTCTGTCGAGACCATGATCGCTTCCGATCCGCGGTGGAACCAGCGGATGTAGGGCCAGAACAGACGCGGCGACAATTTGGTTCTCCTAGCGAGATACTCTGGGAACTGCGTGTGATATGCTGTTGTAAACGGGCGCTTATTTCTGCGACACCAGCGACGCGCCTGGATGCACAGCGGGCCTTCGGTCGCCAGATGAACCGCGTCCGCGCCAAAGGCGGCGATCCGCTGACCAATAGTCTGGGCCCGGGCAAAGGCCAGCCGGATTTCCGGATAGCTCGGCGCCGGGATCGAACGATATTGGTCGGGCGAAATCACCAATATTTCATGGCCCCTGTCGCGCAGCAACCCGATCACCGTATCCAGCGTCCGCACCACGCCGTTGACTTGCGGATGCCAGGCATCCGTCACCAGCGCGATCTTCACGCTGCCTGATCCATGTCGCCGTCGACCGATATCAGTTTGGCCGGCTGCTCGCCGCGCTCCTTGCGCGCCTTGATTTCATCAGCCCAGTGCAGGATCTGCATATTGCCATCGTCGCATTCAACCAGAGCGGTGCAGCCCTCGACCCAGTCACCGTCATTATAATATTCGATCCCCTTGATCACGCGATGCTCGGCGGTGTGGATATGACCGCAGACCACGCCATCAACGCCCCGACTTTCCGCTGCCTTGGCCACGGTTTCTTCATAGCGTCCGATAAACTCGACCGCATTCTTGACCTTGTGTTTGGCCATTTTGGAGAGCGACCAATAAGGCAGATCCAGCCAGGTGCGGACCTTGTTGACCAGCCAGTTGACCCGCATCAATGTTACATAGGCGGCATCACCGATGACGGCGAGCCAGCGATGGGCCAGCATCACCGTGTCGAATTCATCGCCGTGCAGCACCAGCAGGCGGCGACCATCGGCGGTTTCGTGGATCGCCGACCGCCGGATTTCCACACCGCCAAAGCTCAGCCCGGTAAACTGGCGGAACATCTCGTCATGATTGCCGGGAATATAGACGATGCGCGTGCCACGCCGCGCCCGCTTCAATATCCGCCAGATGATATCATTATGACCGTCCGGCCAGAAGAATCTCTTCTTCAGCCGCCAGCCATCGATGATGTCACCGACCAGGTAAAGCGTGTCGCTGTCGACATGGTCGAGAAAATCAATCAGTAGATCGGCATTGCAGCCGCGCGTGCCGAGATGGATGTCCGAAATCCAGATTGTTCTGTACCGGGTGCGGTCGCGCGCATGCACCCGCGGCTTCCGCTTGAGCCGCGCCTCATAGCGATCAACGTCGAGCAGCGGAATATCGGCTTTGGTGAAGGGGGGAAAATGCTTGGCCATAAAAACTCCCATGGAGACTATCCCATGGGCCCGGCCCTAGCAGCCGATTGTTACAGCAAAGCCCCGCTTTTATGAAGCTTTGGTGACGAGGAACCTAGTTGTTCAGGAACAAACGCACCTGTGTTTGCAGATGCGGAACGGCTTGATCGCTGGTCAGAAATTCTGTGACAGCCATGGTTGCCCAGCCCTGCCCCTCGTCACCGAATATAATATCATCCAGTATTTCGGGTGACAGGCGGCAGATAAAGAACAGCGCCACATGACCGGACCCGCGCCAGTTCGGGTAGGATTGCACAGGTTCAAAACGATCAGGCGCGATGCTTATGCCGAATTCTTCAAATGTTTCGCGGGCGACGCATTCCGCGCCGCTCTCGTCATTTTCGCGTCCGCCACCTGGTAAATCCAGCATATCGGGAAAGGGAATGTCCGGCTTGTTGTCGCGGCGATAGACCAGGATATGATCGTCGATAAAGATCGCGACTTTTGCACCGTGAAAATCAGGCTCGCCGGTCACTTTGGCATAGCGGTCTATTCGACCGTCAGCACGATCTTGCCGATATGATCGCCGGCTTCCATATGGGCGTGCGCCTTGGCGGCGTCGGCGAGCGGAAAGCTCTCATCCATCACCGGCTTCAATTTGCCCGCTTCCACATCCGGCCAGACATAGCGATATATTTCATCGGCCATCAACGCCTTGCGCTCGGCCGACTGTGGCCGCAGCGTCGAACCGGTGAGGGTCAGCCGTTTCATCATGACTTGGGCCATGTTGATCGTCGCCTGCAGCCCGCCCTGCACCGCTATGGTCACATGACGGCCATCTTCTTTCAGACATTGCAGATTGCGTGCGACATAGTCGCCTGCCACCATATCGAGCACGATTTCAACGCCCTTGCCATCGGTGATCTTCTTGATCTCCTCGACAAAATCCTGGCTCTTATAGTTGATCGCATGATCGGCGCCGATCTGCTTGGCGGCGGTGCATTTCTGGTCGCTGCCGCAGGTAACGATGACCTTCAGGCCGAACAGCTTGCCGAGCATGATCGACATGGTACCGATACCGCTGGTGCCACCATGGACCAGCACGGTTTCGTCTTCGCGGGCAAAGCCGCGGTTGAACAAATTGCCCCAAACCGTGAACAAGGTTTCGGGTAACGCAGCCGCTTCGGCCATGGTGAGGCTTTCCGGCACTTCCAGACATTGTCCGACCGGCGCGACACAATATTCGGCATAGCCGCCGCCATTGGTCAGCGCACAAATCTTGCGGCCGATCCATTCCATGCCGACGTTCTCGCCCAGTCCCACGACGGTGCCCGACACTTCCAGACCCGGCAACGGCGAGGCCCCCGGCGGCACCGGATAGAAACCCATGCGCTGGATAACGTCCGGCCGGTTGACCCCGGCGGCCGCCACCCGGATCAGCACTTCGTCCTGCGCCGGTTGCGGAACCGCGACGGTTTCGGTTTTCAGGACTTCTGGTCCGCCAGGCTCGCTGATCACGATAGCGGTCATTTCTTTTTGCAGCAGTTCAGATACGGCCATTTATTATCCCCCGGGAAATTTGCGACCCCCCTTGTTTGCGGCCCTTATTGACAGCAAAGCGCGGGCGGTCAACATTGTGATGCAGGAGGTGAGTCGATTCATGGATGATGATGAAAATTTACCACGCAACGCCAATGATCCCGTGGCCCTGATGGTCAAACAGGATCTCGACCCGTTGTCGGTGGACGAGTTGGACAAACGGATTTCCTTGTTGAAATCGGAAATAAGCCGCTGTGAAGCCAAGAAAAGCTTCGCGGTGACCCATCGGGCCAGCGCGGAAAATCTGTTCAAAAAGTGATAAAGGCTGGCTTTCGCTAAACCATTTGTTAACCTTGTTTAATAATAGTCGGGTTCAGACGTTTCATTTTGGACCGTATAGGAGAAGAGAGACGAAAAACTGGCAGCTTTGGCCGGATGTTTGCAGATCAGAGGCGCGGCGCCCTTGACGTTTAAGCTGCGGGTCACGATCTAGAGTGCAAGCAATTGGTTAAAGCCCGAAACCGGATGAACAGCATCCATTTCGGCGACCGGGGCATTAAAACCGTCCCAAATATGGAGTAAAATTAATGCCATCATTCGCGGAATCGCTCGAGAAAACCCTGCATCAGGCGCTGAAAAATGCTACTGACCGCAACCATGAATATGCGACTCTGGAGCATCTTCTTCTCGCATTGGTCGACGATGGCGACGCGTCTCAGGTGATGAACGCCTGCGGTGTGGATCTGGGTGAACTGGAAGACGCCGTCATTCTCTATCTCGACAGCGAACTGGATTCGCTGAAGGTCGAGAAGGCGATCGACCCCTCCCCCACATCCGGATTCCAGCGCGTCGTCCAGCGCGCGATCCTGCATGTCCAGTCTTCCGGCAAGGATGAAGTCACCGGCGCCAACGTGCTGGTCGCGCTCTTCTCCGAGCGGGAAAGCTATGCCGTCTATTTCCTGCAGCAGCAGGACATGAGCCGCCTCGACGCGGTCAGCTTCATCAGCCACGGTGTCGGCAAAGGCGGCCAGACACCCGAGCCTGCCGAATTATCCGGCATGGAAGGCGACGAGGACAAGAAAGAAAAGAACAAGAAAGAGACGGCGCTTGACCAGTTTACCGTCAATCTGAATCTGAAAGCTGCGGATGGCCGGATCGATCCGTTGATCGGACGGCAGGCGGAAGTTGACCGTACCGTCCAGATATTGTGCCGGCGTTCGAAGAATAACCCGCTGTATGTCGGTGAGCCCGGCGTTGGTAAAACGGCGATTGCCGAAGGTCTGGCGTTGCGGATCGTACAGGGCAATGTGCCTGAAGTGTTGCTTCCGGCGGTGATCTATTCGCTCGACATGGGCTCGCTGCTCGCCGGAACCCGTTATCGCGGCGATTTCGAAGAGCGGCTGAAGCAGGTTGTTTCCGAGCTGGAAAAAATGCCGGACGCGATCCTGTTCATCGATGAAATCCACACCGTTATCGGTGCCGGCGCTACCAGCGGCGGCGCGATGGATGCGTCGAACCTGCTGAAGCCGGCGCTTTCCGGCGGCGTGATACGTTGCATCGGATCAACCACTTACAAGGAATTCCGCAACCATTTCGAGAAGGACCGTGCCTTGCTGCGGCGCTTCCAGAAAATCGACATCAACGAGCCGTCGGTCGAGGATACGATCAAGATCCTCGCTGGCCTGCGCGGTGCATTCGAAGAACATCACAAGGTCCGCTATTCGCCGGATGCGTTGAAATCGGCGGTGGAACTATCCACCCGCTATATCAACGACCGCAAGCTTCCGGACAAGGCGATCGACGTGATCGACGAAGTCGGTGCGATGCAGATGCTGTTGCCGCCTTCGCGCCGCAAGAAGATGATCACGACCAAGGATATCGAAGCCGTGATCGCGACAATGGCGCGCATCCCGCCCAAGTCGGTGTCCAAGGACGACAAGAAAACGCTCGAGAATCTGGAAAAAGATCTCAAGCGCGTGGTCTTTGGCCAGGACGAAGCGATCAAGAAACTGTCCAGCGCGATCAAATTGTCGCGTGCCGGACTGCGCGAACCGGAGAAGCCGATCGGCAACTATCTGTTCAGCGGCCCGACCGGCGTCGGCAAGACCGAGGTCGCCAAGCAACTGGCATCGATCATGGGCATTCCGCTCAAGCGCTTTGACATGTCCGAATATATGGAACGCCACAGCGTTTCCCGCCTGATCGGCGCGCCTCCGGGCTATGTCGGCTATGATCAGGGCGGCCTGCTGACCGATGCGATTGATCAGAACCCGCATTGCGTGCTGCTGCTCGACGAAATCGAGAAGGCCCATCCCGACCTGTTCAACATTTTGTTGCAGGTGATGGATAACGGCAAGCTCACCGATCATCATGGCAAGACGGTCGATTTCCGGAATGTGGTGCTGATCATGACAACCAATGCCGGTGCGTCCGACATGGCGAGAGAAGGCATCGGTTTTGGCAATATGTCCAAGGAAGATGCGGGCGAGGAAGCGGTGAAGAAAATGTTCACCCCGGAATTCCGCAACCGTCTCGATGCGATCGTTCCCTTCGCCTATCTGCCGACCGAAGTGGTGGCACGCGTGGTCGAGAAATTCATTCTCGAGCTCGAGTTGCAGCTGGCCGACCAGAATGTCCATATCACGCTGGATGACGATGCCCAGGCATGGCTCACCGAGCGCGGCTATGACAAGCTCTACGGTGCCCGCCCGATGGGCCGCCTGATCCAGGAAAAGATCAAGCAGCCGCTGGCCGAGGAACTGTTGTTCGGCAAGCTCAAGAACGGCGGCGAGGTCAAGGTGCATCTGAAGGACAATGCCCTGACCTTCGAAGTCACGGCCGCTGCGCCCAAGGCGAAGAAAAAGAAAGCCCCGGCAAAGAAAACCGCGGACAGCAAGGCGAAGTAATTCGCCGTTGCACAGGGCACAGGCCCGGAAAAATAGCAAAAACGGCGTGGCTGATCCCACGCCGTTTTTATTTGTCCTGACCACTCGGAAAATCTGATCCCGACGAACCTAGCTGCTGCTATCCATCCGCAGCGATCGCGTGGCATCGCTAATCAGGAAATTGGCTTCGTCTGCACGGATTTCGGCGAGCACGGCCGGATCGGAGACCGTCGCCAGAAACGCGTCATAATCGGCCTGTGTGGCAAAATGGATTTCGGTGATCACATCAAAACCGGGATCGGCTTGCGCGGCATTGATACGACTTTCCGACCGGTCCAGATAATGGCGCTGATAATATACGAACATTGGCAGCAGCCGTTTGATCAGCGGCACATGATGTGTCTCGTAATAGCTGCGGAATTGTTCTGCCGACACTTCCGGCTTTTTCGAAATCAGAAAGAAATGCTTGATCATATTTGCCCTCCCGGTCAGCGCGACCGTCCGAGATGTGCCTACTCATAACGAACCAGAGAGACAAGCAGATGGAAGATGAAGCTATGTCAGAACTGACCGCGATGAGAGAATCCGGACGAAGTAGAATCGCGCATGGAGCCGGAGAAAAATTCCAAGCCGTTCGACGGCGAGCAAAATGATATCTGCACCTGTTGAAACACTCCTGACAGGATGCTGTCAGTAGGGCTATGATATCCGGTACTTGTTCAAGCAATGAGAAGGAGCAAGCACATGACCGAGATGACCCGTGATCGCCTGGTTTGGGTAGAGATCCCCGCAACCGACCTGGACCGTGCGAAGACATTTTACGAGGCTGTTCTCGATACCAGCCTCGTCGCGAATGATGACGGACCGCAGACGATGCAGATGATCCCCAGTACGGATGGCGCCATGTGTGGCCATCTATATGCCGGCAAGCCTGCAACGGCCGGTGACGGCATCACCGCGCATCTTGCGGTCAGCGGTGACCTGACCGAAGCGATGCAGCGGATCGAACGCAGCGGCGGCGAAGTGGTCTCGGAAATCATTTCCCTTCCGTCAGGCGCATTTTTCTATGCCAAAGACAGCGAGGGCAACAGCCTTGGTATCTTCAGGTATAACGCCTGATGCGCAGAGCCGACCGCCTGTTCCAGATTGTTCAATATCTGCGCGGTGGTCGGCTTGTGACCGCGGCAAAGCTGGCCGAGCGCCTGGAAGTCTCCGAACGCACGATCTATCGTGATATCGCCGACCTCCAGTCCACGGGGGTCCCCATCGAGGGGGAAGCCGGTATCGGCTATATCATGCGCAGCGGCTTCGACCTGCCGCCCTTGATGTTCACCCGCGACGAGATAGTGGCCCTGGTCACCGGCGCACGCATGGTTCGCGCCTGGGGTGGCACGGCGATGATCGCCGCGGCAGAAGAGGCGCTGGTCAAGATCGAGGCGGTGTTGCCGGAAGCCGAGCGCAGCCGCGTCGGCGACACGAAAATATTTTCACCGCGCATCGGACTGGCTGGACAGTCGGGAGAGCTGATCGACCGCTGCGAACATGCTGTCGATACGCGGGAGATCGTGACGCTGGATTATTGCGACGAAGATGGCTCGACAACCCGGCGGGATGTCCAGCCGCTCGGCCTGTGGTTCTGGGGCAAGGTCTGGACATTGGTGGGGTGGTGCGAATTTCGCGATGACTTTCGGGCATTCCGGCTCGATCGCATTGCCGGATTCACACCGACTGGCGCAATCTACAAACCGGACCCGCAAAGATCGCTCGAGGAATTCTCGCGTCAGCAGCGAGAAAAATACAGAGCCCAAATGAATGATTCTGACCAAGGAGGAGATTGAAATGACCCTGAAATTTTACACCAACCCGATGTCGCGCGGCCAGATTGCCCGTTGGGCACTACACGAAGCGGGCGCGGACTATGAGCAGATATTGCTCGAATATGGCACGTCGATGAAGGCTGACGACTATCTGCAGATCAATCCGATGGGCAAGGTGCCGGCGATCGAACATGACGGCAAGGTCGTGACCGAGGGCGCAGCTATCTGTGCCTATCTGGCCGACGCCTTTGCGGATGCCGGCCTCGCACCGACCGCAGCGGAACGGGCCGACTATTATCGCTGGCTATTCTTTGCGGCGGGACCGATCGAAGCGGCGATCACCAACAAGTCTCTCGGCTTTGAAGTGGCGCAGGATAAAGAGATGACGGCCGGCTATGGCAATTATGACCGGGTGGTCGATGTGCTGGATAGCAAGCTTCAGGCGGATGATTATGTCTGCGGTTCGCGCTTCACCATGGCCGATGTCTATTTCGGCGCGCAGGTCATATGGGGCACGCAATTCGGCACCCTGCCCGCGCGGGACAGCTTTGTCGCTTATGCCGGGAGGTTGACGGCGCGGGACGCGCACAAAGCAGCCAAGGCCGTCGACGACGCGCTGATTGCCAAAAATGGCTGATCGCCCTGCCCAAGACAAAGAAAAGGCCAGAGGGATGTCCCGTCTGGCCTTTTCTTTAACCGCCTGGAGCCTGTTCACTCGCCGGGAGCGGGCTGTTCGTAATCGAGAACGGGCTGTTCGATGACCGGTTGCTCAGCAACGGCTTCCGGTTGCCCATATTGGACCTGCCACGCCTGAAGATCGCGTTCATATTCCTCAAAAGCGAGATAGAAATCGGTGAACGGCTTTTCCAGTTCCGGCAACGCCTGTTCGGCAAACAGGTTGAGATCGGCCGACTTGGTCACGATCGCGCGCTGGCTGATCTGCACGGCCTGGTCACAAAAGGGCCGACGCAACGGGGAGAAGGACCAGTAATTGTATAGCTGGGTCTGGTGCCGGTCATGCTCGGTCTTGTAGCCGCTGCCGGTGTCCCGCTGGAATTTCCTGATAATCGCGTTGTTGGCGTTGCGGAGCGACGCGCTGTTATTCTTGATGAATGCGTTATAATCGTCAACCAGACGCTCGTAGAGCGGTCCGGTGCAGCTGAGCGCCGCGACATTCAGCGCAGCGCGGACGTGCCACAAGGTTTCCAGCGGTCCGAGATCGCGATTGATTGTCTCGCGCAACCCGTCGGTGCGGAGCGCCGGCACGATCGACAGATGGCTTGCACCAAATGGCGGTGTCGGCGCGCGCGGCGTATATTGTGGCTGCACAACCGGTGCAGGTGGCGGCGGCGGCGGAGGCGGCGGCGTTTGACAGGCGGCAAGCAGAGCCAATCCGCCGGCTACCAATATAAGACGCATATCCATCAAACGCGGCATTGTGATATTCTCCCAAAACAACAGCCGTTTCCTTATGATTCACGCATGTGAATGTCCAGCATTTGCGCTCAAATCTCGACGAAGTGGCAAAAGAAAAAGCCCGACAGTTTCCTGCCGGGCTTTTCCGATAATCTATAGTGAGCCCAGTGGCCTATTCGCGGCCGCCCATGAAGTAGAGCAGGAACTGGAACATGTTGATGAAGTCCAGATAGAGGCTGAGTGCGCTCAGGACCACGGTCTTGCCGACCATGTCGGTTCCCGCAACATAAGCATACATGCTCTTGATCCGCTGCGTATCGTAGGCAGTGAGGCCTGCGAAGACCAGCACGCCAATCGCGCTGATCACGAGTTGCATCATCGACGACTGCAGGAAGATGTTGATCACCATCGCGACCAGAATACCGACCACGCCCATGATCAGGAAGCTGCCCCAGCCGGACAGGTCTTTCTTGGTCGTGTAGCCATAGAGGCTCAGACCGAGGAAGGCGGCTGCGGTGGCAAAGAAGGTCTGCGCGATCGATGCGCCGGTATAGACCAGGAAGATGGTCGACATGGACATGCCCATCAGAGCGGCAAAGCCCCAGAACATCGCCTGCAGCGTGAAGGTCGAGAATTTATTCTGCCCGAAGCTCATCGCGAAAACAATCGCAAGCGGCGACAGCATGATCACCCATTTCAGCGGCCCGCCGCCGAACATGATGTCCTGCGCGAGACCGGAGCTGGCGAACAGCATCGCGACGATACCGGTAAGCAATACGCCACTGGCCATGTAATTATAGACTTTGAGCATGTAGGTGCGCAGGCCCGCGTCGAACGCGACCTCGGTCTGCGGAGCGGTGCCCACAGGGGCCTGCCCGAAGGTTGTTCTTGGATCTTGCCAAGCCATAATTGCATACTCCTCAAATTAGCGAGCCGACAAAACAGGCTCTATAGGTACCAATATCGGGTAATAGCGCATTTTTTTCAAGGGAAACCGCCTTGGCTTGCCAAAATAATCCCGCCAGATTCGATAGATAGCTTCTATCGCACCAGCCGATTGTCGAAAAAATTTCCGGTGGACAAACGGCCGCCGGGACTCTCTAGCCGGCCGCAAGCCATTTCCTGATATTCCGGGCCGCTTCGGTCACTTCTGCCCAGGTCTGGTCAAAATCACTCTCGCTGCCATAATAGGGATCGGCAACATCCTCGCCCGCCCTGCCCGCAACATGATCGAAGAGTAGCGACAGTTTCGACACTGCCTTCGTCGGTCGCAGCCCGTTCAGATCGCGCAAATTCTGGTTGTCCAGCGCGATGATATGATCGAAATCGCGAAAATCCGATGCCTTCACCTGACGTGCCCGGAAATGCCCGATTTCCACGCCATTCTGCGCCGCGACAGCCTGCGCGCGTTCATCCGGCGGCTGCCCGACATGCCAGTCGCCGGTGCCGGCTGAATCAACAATGACATTTAACTCGGAACGCAGGCATTCCTGCCGCAAGGCGGCTTCGGCCAGCGGCGAACGGCAAATATTGCCAAGACAGACAAACAACACGGACTGGCTCATTATACTACTCTACATTTACCAATAAAAGACAGGATCAGCGGCCACCGACAAACACGCCGCAAGCCAGCCGGCCGCCACTCTCACCGGACGGATCGGTCTTCAGGTCATCCGGGCCTTCATGTACCACGAAAGCCGCGCCATCGGCATCAAGCAGGGCAAATTCACCATCGCTGAGCGTTGCGCCGGCTATGGTCGCTTCCAGCGCGCCGGTTCCGTCTGCGCCAATGTCCAGATTGAAGAAATCGCCCGCATGCGCGCCTTGCGGATTGTCAAAGCCATGCTGTTTCACACCGGGATTCCAGTGGCCACCGGCAGATTTGAAATCGGGACCTTCGCATTTTCCGATCTCGTGAATATGCACGCCATGCGGACCCGGCGACATGCCCTGGGCCTTGATATTGATGATCAGACCATTGTCGCCCTGCGCCGCGATCACTTCGCCATATTCGGTCTGATCCGCGCCGACCAGCGCCGCCCGCGCGACATTGCCGCTGACTTCGCCCGGGGATATGCCTTCCTGGCTGCATCCGGCGGCCGCGAGTGACAACAGAACCACGCCCGACAAACCTATAAAATGCTGACTCACGACGCTTCTCCTTGATTTCCTTGCTGTTGATATCATGATAGCAGCCGATCCGCCCGCTTGGAACCATTTGTTCCCCTTCCTTTGTTCTCCGCATCGCACAGGAGCCAGATTGCCGCATATGCTCTACCTGATCGCCCTGGGATCGAACCAGCGCCACCAGCATTTTGGCGCGCCGCGCGCCATAATTGCCGCGGCCGGACAGCGGCTGGCCACGCAGGGCCTGACCATGGTCGAAGCCTCCCGCGTCATCAACTCGCGTCCGGTCGGACCATCCCAGCGCAGCTATGCCAATGGAGTCGCGATCATCGAAACGACATTGCCGCCCCCTGCTCTGCTGGCCTTGCTGAAGCGTATCGAATCAGAATTCGGCACCCGGCGCGGCCAGGCCTGGTCACGGCGGGTGCTCGATCTCGACATTATATTATGGAGCGGCGGCGCCTTTGCCAGCGAGCAACCGGCCCTCACCATCCCCCATCCGCTGATGCGCGAACGCAGCTTCGTCCTGCGCCCCGCGGCGGAGATTGCGGGCGATTGGTGCGATCCCCTGACCGGCCGGACGGTCGCCCAACTCGACGCCCGCAACCGGCGACCCAGAAAACACGGCAAAAAAGCGCCAAAGCCGCTTGACCATGAAACAAAGCGCCCCTAGGGAAGCGCTTCCCAAGGGCTGGCGCACTGCACCAGCCGGTTGAGGGGCCCTTAGCTCAGTCGGTAGAGCAACTGACTTTTAATCAGTAGGTCGCTGGTTCGAACCCAGCAGGGCTCACCATTCTAACTATTTCAACGAGTTATATTGGATGGTCGAGCGATTGTCTCTCACCATTGTCTCACAACATATTGTATATTGTACTTCAAAAAAAAATCCGCGCAATTCGCTATCTATCCGTCGTCAGATAATCCGCAAGTTCACCCGCAACCTAGTTTGGCCTGTTGTCACTGAGCAGGCGCGGTTTGTGCAGCACTTGCGCCGACGCACAGCCTGATGCTTCCAGAGCCGTCTCCAGTACCTGTGCCCGGACCTCGTTGGGGATCCGGTTCCCTGCCCGCTGGGAGTCGGAACGTCGATCTTCCAGCGCTTCTTCGCCAACGCGCTGATACAGATCATTGTAGCGGTAGATGATACGCAGGGCGACGCCCGGCCCGTCCAGCACCTGCTTGACGGGCAGATGGCTTCTCGACCAGCCTGATGTTCTCGAGCTTTTCTGATGCAGGACATCTCGTTCTTCGCCTTCGCCATCCCCGATCATGCTTTTTTGATCAGACGGTTCTCGAGCATCTGTTCAGCAGTCATTTCTTTCGGATCGCGGGCTTCCTTGCGAAGATATCGAACCTCATCGCTATTGGCAGCGCGCGCCGTATTGCCAGTGAGCCTGCGCTTGGCATATAGCTCTCGCTATACCCCCGGCATTGCTGCGATGCCTCATTTCATAAGATTCTTCGACCATTTGTGATAGACCACCTGCACAATATCTCCACGGCGGCATAGCTTGGCAGTCCGATCCTCACCGCATGGTGATCGTGCTCGCTCATCCTCCGGATGGGTTGCGCTCTCACATCCAGCACGAGCCGCATCTTATCTTCCGCGCTATACTGCTTGTGGGTCGCTCTGCGGATACCTTTAACCTCCCGCTCCGCGGGGGCTTTCGAGTATTTTGCGTTTACTTCCGTTCCTTATAGTCACTGCAATGAAACCAAAACACTCACTTATTCTATGCTTTCAATCTGTCTATTGAAGGCTGACGGGGACAGAAGGCGACCTCGTGAGGCACGCCCTGCGTTATCATGGTAGCTAGCTGCTGTGGGATAACTGTCCGGCTTTTGTCCGCCAACCAAATAACTTTTTGTTCGCCTTTAGAGCTTATCCAGCTTCAGCGTTCGTATGCACCAATGAATTAACGCTGAAATCTTTGTATCCTGTTCATTGCATTCCGCCATAGATTGAACGATAGGACTTGATTTTTTACGCTTGTCGCTGAGATGCGCGTAACACCAAATATCGATAAGGGGCAAAAATGTCATCAGTTCAAAATATAAAGATCAACCCGGATGTTATCTATCAAGAGGTTGAGGGTGAGGTCGTTTTGCTGAACACTGAAAGTGAGAAATATTTCGGGTTGGATTCTGTCGGAGCGAAATTTTGGGCGATCGCCAGCGAGACAGGCAATGTTAACGAGATCATAACACGGATGTATGATATTTTTGATGTTGAGAGAGATCGGTTGACAAACGATATCAATATCTTGATTAAAAAAATGATTGATGGCGGTGTGCTGAGCGGCTCTGCGGAATGAAGCGCTCAATTTGCGCTCTCGATATGAGCAAGCATAATATTAAAAGGTAATAGTATGAACAAGAATACGGAAATGCACGAAGGCACGAACAAGTCCGTCAAAGCGAAAGCTGGCTATCAAACTCCTGAATTCAAAGAATTTGGTGTGATCTCGAACATCTTTGGAGCAAACAGTGGCAACGGCTTCGACGGAAGCGGCGGCTTCCCGAATGATACACTGAGCTAAGGTTGACGAGTTGATCGTCACTCTATCGTGACATTCATAAATTTTTGCGGAATATACGGCTCGCCCGATCTTGTTGGCGGGCCGTTTTCCGTTTTGGAACAATCGTTCGCAAATCCAAAAAAAGAAACCTGGGATAGCTTTAAGTCTCATGGTGGGTTTTCAGCCGGATATTGCAAACGCTTGTCCGCAAAGGGCAGCGAAGCAGATAGCCTGATTGGTCATTTTGAGAATATCAGTGTCATGTTTGTCGGATTGCTCCGGAACCGCCGCGAAATTGAAAGATATCTCGGCCGCAGCAAGCTCGAACTGAATGCCTGTTCCACCAGTCAATTTCTGGCAGTCGCTTATGACAAGATTGGTGAGCGCCTTTTCGAAATGATGACGGGCGAATTTTCTTGCATCATCTGGAATAGTAAAACCAGAAATCTCCGGCTTGCGCGGGATAAATTTGGCCAATATCCGCTATTCTACATCCGGCATAAAAACATCTTGGCATTTGCCAGTCGTCCGGACAAATTCGGGGCAATAGGTGCACCGCCAGAAATCGAACTGGGCGATGTCGCGCGCTTGGCTGTGCCCGATTTCGCGCGGATTACCAATCGGCCCTGGTTTTTCAAAAAAGTGAAGGCCGTAAGGCCCGCTCATTTTGTGACTTTCAAGGGCACTGAAGAGACCGAGAAACGCTATTTTGAATGCCGGATCCGTCCAGAGGTAGCGAAGCTATCCGTGACCGAAAGCAATGAGCAGATGCGACATATTCTGCAAAACAGCGTAAATTCCTTTATCGGACTTAGCCGCAAACCCGCGATACTGTTTAGCGGTGGTCTGGATTCGTCAGCAACGGCGATGCTCGCCGCCGATCAATATGCAAATCCCGGACGATCGCTTTTAGCAATGACCAGTTCTGATTTTAAAGCAAACGCTATATCATCGGACGATGATGCCGCATATGTCCTCGACTATGCGAAAAATCCGCAGATAGATCTGCACCTGGTGCGACCGGATGATGCTGCGGGGCCATTTACGGATATCGGTCAATTGATCGCAGACAATTATCGCCCCTTGCTGATGTCCACCCACTATCAGTATACGGCATTTGGCGAGCACGCAGCGGCCTATAATGTTGATCTGGTTCTGGACGGGGCCTTTGGCGAATTTGGCCCAAGCTACCATGGTAACGGCCTATTGCTGCAAGAATTCATGAAGGGCAAATTGGGCTGGGTCACAAGCAATTTGCTCCAACGCAGTGAGATATTCCAGCGATCTGTTTGGAAACAGACAAAACTTGATATTTTGTCCCCACTCAAAAGAGCTCTCTTAGAGGACGGATCACCATGGCAGGAATTTTTTCAACCGGGTTTCTTGGCCGATTATAAGGAAGACAATGTTGATAGAAAGCGGCAGGAAAGCATGTTGTCACACCATGAAACCCTGTTGGCAAATATCCAAAACTATGGTCGAGCAGGTTTTAGCCCCGGCTTTTTAGGGATAAACAGCAGCGCACAGCGGGTCTATCCGTTTCTGGACGAAAATGTGATTGAATTTGGCGTGTCAGCGTCAGCAAAAGCCCATATGCAGGACGGCTATTCAAGAGGCTTGCTCCGGGGCGCTATGGCACCTTATTGGACCGATAGACAGCGGACGCGAACAAGCAAATCTGCTTTCTCTCCTGACTTTTTTAACCGCTTTCAACGGCAACGCCCAATGCAACAGGCCGATATCGCGGCAATAGCGAAAGGCGATCCGGTAAGGGAGATAATGGATATTGATCATATAGCCAGATTATTAAACCGCGATGATTTACCCATGGCCAAAGTACACCCCTTGGTCTCAGCTGTCTATATGACGATCTTTCTTCGGCAATGGATAATCTAGCTATATGTTTTACTATCGTTGTTATGGGATAAATCTGGCATCCGAGCATGCAATCACGCCGCTAGACAGTGTACAGAAGGAAACGGATGCACCTGGCAGTCTCAAGATTTTATGGTCATTTCCGCCCTTTGCCGATGGGGAATGGACGATATTATCTGCGGGTCAATCACGCGATAAAAAGCGGATAAAGATCGCTAAGGGTCAATATAACGGGAATACCGTATACCGGTTTCATCGCGATACCGTTCAGCTTGGCAATATATACAGCTATCTCGATCCGCTCCAACATACGCTTTGGTATGTTGCCGATGACAAGCTTAGCGACGGCGATTCACATTCAGTCCTCGTAGGTGCTGTATTGGGTAGCTGTATCAGTTTTTCCGGCGCGCTTTGCCTCCATGCAAGTGCCGTAGAATGTAATGGCTCCGCTATATTATTTTTGGGGCCGTCGGGGACAGGAAAATCAACAACGGCCTTGCACATGAGTCAGCATTTTGGCGGTAAGTTTATTACCGATGATATCGCCGTAATTCGCAATGATGGTGGCGTTTTAACTGTCGCACCGGGCTATCAAAAACTACGCGTGCTCCCAGAAGATGTCGCGCGCATCGACGCTCAGATATCTGATATCAAGGGTCCAGTTTACACCCATATGCCCAAAGCATATTTTGAAGTTGAGGCCGCCCATAATCCTGTTCCTGTTTCAATGATTGTCAGTTTAAATCGGTCTTTGATGCACAAAGGCATTGTCTTTCATTGCAAAACGGGAGCGGAAGCTTTTGTTGACTGTATCCCCCATATTTTCAGCCGTGAAGCCTATGTGATTCCAGATGCGTTTTCGCAGCAGAATGCCAGCTTGAAGGCGTTGATTGTGCAATCTAAATATATCATCGCGGAGATGCCAAATGGTCATGAGCATATTGCAGATATTTGCACAAAATTAATGGCGGCCCAAAATGACCCAAAATGATTTAAGCGTCGATGCTTTCAAAGACGGTGAGGCGATTTTTGCACAATGGGTCTCGCCTATGTCTCTTGGCGACTTATTTACCGACATATGGGCAAAGCAAGCTCATCTTTTCACAGGCGGACCATCCGAAAAGCTTGATGGCCTACTGGATGAACAAGCAATTGATGCTTTTCTGGGCGCGGATGTCTTGCCCGCCCATTATTTGAAAGTTGTAACTGCTGAGCATATCTTTGGCCGCCATCAATGGGCCACGCTCGACACTCGCCGTGATTTTGATGCAATTCATATTGTTGATCAGCGGCGGTTATTCGCCCTGTTCGGCAACGGTGCAACGATCATCATCGGTGCCGCGGAAGGTCATTTTCAGCCGCTCAAAGAATGTTGTGATGCGTTACAGGCCTTTTTTGGATTTCGGGTACAGGCCAACATCTATATTACGCCGCCAAACGCCCAAGGCCTGCCGGCGCATTATGATGACCATGATGTAATCGTCGCTCAGATCTCTGGTGAAAAAGACTGGTATATCCATGGCTGCCCGGTTTCCGAACCAACGTCGCAGCAAAGCTATCAAGGTGACAGAACCACAAAACATTCCGATAGTCAGATATATGGCCTTGCCAAAGGGGATATCTTCTATGTGCCGAGAGGCTGGATGCATGAGGCGATATCGAAAGCCGGGCATTCAATTCACATAACCTTTGGGCTCCACCAACCTATGCTGTGTGATGTTGTCGCAGAGTTGGCGCAAAAGGCATCTGCCGATCAAGCCTTTAGATTGCGGCGCCCATTGCCGATTGCTTCGCAAGACGAACGGGTAGAATTCTCCCGGAAAATCAGTCAGCTTATAGAACATGCCAGCGCGATGATGCCATATGGAGGAACCGTTGAGTCGAACCCCAGCACACCAAGTTTTTTGGAAGTTTTAGCAATTGAACACCTGACAATCGACAACTGGGTACAGGCATCGCCAAACTGCCAACCAGCCATTACACATAATAACAATGAAATGAATATTGCGCATGGTACGCAGAGTATCACATTTCCGAAATTTTTGATGCCAATAGTGGATCAGCTTTTGTCCGGAATTCCGGTTCAAATTTCTAAACTGAGCGGCTTGGCAAACAGCAACGGGAAAATTGAAATTGCACAAAAAATGTTGCGCGCGGGCTTGTTAGAATTTTTTGACCAAGATGCTCCGTGATTGAAATTCGAGATACGATTACCGCAAAAACTGGCATGGTCCCTATCGGCGTCAATCATGAGAGCGGCTTGGTTTCATGGTATGATCTTGGCCACCATCATATATATGAAGGTTCTTACCAAAGGGCACTGTCTTCACACCAGGCGATAATGTCCATCCAATCATCCCGGCCTCCAGATACGGCGATAACGACTAGGTTATTGGACATAATAGATATCAATATTGCCGAACGGGACCCAGACCTCTTTATATTCCATATGTCGCGTTGTGGCTCAACCTTGCTAACCAAAGCACTGGCGCAATGCAGGCGGAATAATGTGATAGGGGAACCCGGGGTGGTACTTCCCGCCATCCATTATCTGCGCATGCAAAATGCACAAGATGAAATGGTAAAGCGTTCGATGCGTAGCCTATTTTCGGCGCTGGGCCGTCAAAGGCTAGATACGCATGGAAATTACATCGTAAAACTATCATCACTTGAAACATTTGCCATCCCGATTCTGAAAGCGATCTATCCCGGTTCCAAGATGCTGTTTGTCTACCGCCATCCGGTTGAAGTGATCGTCTCAAACTTAAAGAAACCAGCTTCGTTTATAGGCCACAGGGTTAACCCGTGGCAGGCGAATGCTTTTGAGCAGGCAGCTGCTATGGATGATGCTGAATATCTGGCAGCACATATTGGTAACTGCATGGACGAAGCCCTGAGATCAGTGCATGAAGGCTTCTACGTGCTGGACTATGCAGATTTGACCGCTGAAAATTTTGGGACGATTTTGGATAAGCTCTGCCTCGCCTTCAGAGATGAAGAACAGCGCAACATGCAACGGCAATTCGAGCAATATTCCAAAAGTGACTTCAAAAAGCGACGCTTCATTCCCGACGGTGAAGAGAAGCGGAACTCGGCATCAGAAAAAGTACAAAAGCTATACGAAAGCAGACTGCAGGATCGGTATCATAGACTGCGCAACGCACCCAATAACCTGTTCAATCAGCCATGATAGAAACGATCCAAAATCTGGCTTCTGCCTATTATGGTCCGATATTTTGTTTGGGGTTATTGGTTGTGTTCGCTTGGATCAGTTGGCGGGGTAGCAACGGCTGGCCACTCAATTGCTACCCTATGTTTGCCAGACAAATCTCCGTTGAAGAAGCTAGCGGTGTGAGGCTAGCACTCAAAAACCCGGACGGCACCATTAGCTGGTGGAATCCACCTTTTCATCGTTTGGTATGGCGGTTCAATCTGGAGTTCCAAAAAGCCGGAATTAATCGGATAAATGACGAGGTTGAACCGAACAAGGATGTGCATAGCAAATTGTTCGAACGCGTAATTTCAGGTTTGACGGACAAGGAACTGGCCGAGACTGAAGCGCTATTGTTGATCTTTCGTGAAACCTCGATGGATTCTCATGGCAATTTATCCGTCGCCGATGCCATATTAGCCAGCTATCCTGTTCCGGTGTTTTCCGCGGGTGTTTCATGACACCATTTTTCGAAACGGTCGGGATTAATCTAACGGCAATAGCAGCGGACATCTACTGCCTCTATTTGATCATAATCCTCGCGGCCTCTCTGCGCGTACATCATCGTTTTTTATACTATCCGCCAACCGCCATCTATCCTCGCGCGAGTAGGATAATGCGCCGTGTTCCCGTTCCCGACCTTGGCAATATAGGTACGCTGATCTTCCAAATCCTGTTGATAGTTTTGCTGCTGGCGGCGATTTTCACGGATGACCTGTTGAACCGTTTCTGTTTGGCAGGCGCCATTATCGTCTATTTTGGTGCTTTTTCCAAAGTTGAGGGTCTGGAGACCAACCGCCGCCAAACATATCTGATCCCAATTTATCTGTTCATATTTTTAATGTCACCGTCTGTTTCGTCCCCTTGGAATAGTGACGGTGTCTATTGGCCAATTTGGGCATTGAAGCTGGCGCTTTGTCAGATATACGTATCTGCAGCAGTGCAGAAGATCAGGCTTAACGGAGATTCTTGGGCCGGACAGGACTCATTCCGCATGCATCTACATCGTCTCGCGCTTTTCGAAAAACTGCCACTGGCAGAAAAATTATCAGCTTATCCTGTGATATGCAGATTGATGGGACGCTTCATCATAATATTACAATCCAGCTTCTGGTTAATTTTGATTTTGCCTTGGGCAACGCCAATCTATTTTGTGGCAGGCCTGATTTTTCACCTCGGCACGGCTATTTTTATGCGCATATATTATCTGAAATATATTTGCGGAGCCTATGCCATATTGTTGTTGGACAGCTTGTATTGGTGGATGCCCGCCGAGCGATTGGGAGCGTGGTTTGCTTAGTTCTGACAATAGCTTGACTGACCTTGGCGTAGGCGACACCAATCGCCGCGAAAAACTCATTTGGCTGCTCTTGGCGCTGATGGTGCTGACAGTCACTGTTTTCTGGCTTGGATCACGATACCCTGCCCTGAATGCCAAAGCGTTGACGGGCGCAGATACCAGCCTCGATGCCATTGGATTTGACATCTTGATGAGAGCCGAAGCAGGCGCATCAACATTGGAGCGTATTCTCGTCACCTCGATCAATTGGATGTACACGAATTGGCGCGGCATGGCCTTTGGCCTACTTTTTGGAACCTTGTTGATGAGCCTGCTTTCGCTGATGCGGGATATGCAGTTTAAAAGCTCCTATGCAAACGCATTGGCAGGTTTGATCATTGGTACTCCTTTGGGGGTTTGCGCTAATTGTGCCGCTCCCATCGCCAAAGGAATGTTGATGACGGGAAGCCGTCAGGAAACCGCCTTGGCAGCATTGTTAAGCTCACCCACGCTGAATGTCGTCGTTATCTCTATGGCCGTTGCCTTACTGCCATTTCACTTGGTGCTCTTGAAAATCACCTTTAGCATTCTTGCTATATTGCTGCTTGTTCCGATAGTCTGCCGGATAGTTCCCGCTGACAATATTGTGCAGGCACATCCAGCCGCAATGGAAGTGAATAGCTATTACAATCAAAGCAAGCGACATGGCCTGTCCTTTGCACTATTCAAACTGATATCAGATCATGGCGTCCGGTTATGCATACGGACCGTTCCTCTGATGATCCTAGCGGGCTTTTTGGGCGGCGCCGCGGTTACGGTATTGCCGCTTGATCAACTGGCCTCCATCTTGCCCGCTTCTGGTGGTAAGGCGTTCTGGTTGATATTACCGTTGCTGGCGTTGTTTGGCCTGTTCCTTCCTGTTCCCATTGCCTTTGACATCATCGTTACGGCTATCTTGCTACAAGCCGGGTTGCATCCTGCTTATGCTGCTGTGCTCTTGCTTACACTTGGTATTTTCAGCATTTACCCATATACGTTATTATATGCCAGCGGAGCCGGGAAAGCGGCAAGTTATCTGACAATCGGACTCTTGGGACTGGCGGTTGTCGGAGGCATATTTGCTTATGTGCATGATCACTATCTGGAAATCACACAACAAAACGCCCGCCGCGATCTGATCGCGTCTCAGACAGCGCCTTTTCCACTGCCAGTCCATTCCATCCGGCAAAATAGCAACAGTCTCACAAGCTTGTCAGGCATGATTAGTGAACAGAGACGCCCGTGGGAGGCTTTGGAAACCCAAGCTGCCCTTAAGATCGCCCGCAGACCATTTCAGAAGCGCAATGATTGGGCTTCCGCAGATCAAACAATGGCATTTGAAATTTCGGATGGTCGGAAATACGGAATCGCAGAACCGCTTAACTATCTGCCATTGAAATTGTCATTGCGCATGGGTGAATTTCGCGGTCTGGCCGCTGGAGACATCCACCGTGATGGATGGCCCGACATCGTATTTTCGTCACATGATGGGGTGGGTCTATATGCCAATCGTGGCGGCACTGGTTTTGTAGAGCAGCGTGTTGATATCGGCCTGTCACCGCAAAGCTATGTAGGCTCGGTTGCACTTGTCGATATCGACGATGATGGCTGGCTCGACATGGTGGTCTCCACCTTGGACCATGGAGTTTTTATTGCAATAAACGACAATGGCGATTTTACAGTTGATGGCACATATCGCCTACTCAATAGCAATCAAAAGAGTGTCGCCAACGCGATGGCCTTTGCGGATATTGATCGCAATGGTGAGATCGACATTTATTTGGGGAATGTAGGTCGGCATATCCGTCAAGCCGAGCAATCCTATGCTGAAGCGCAAAATATTTTGCTCTTGCAAAAAAACGGAAAATTTGAACGTCATCTTCTATCGGAAATCCCAGCCGAAACTCTCTCTGTTTTAATCGCAGACATTGCGGGTAGCGACCTGCCAGATATTTTCGTCGGAAATGATTTTGAACCATCGGATGAAATATATGTGAATAGCGGAAGCAAGAAATTTGCAAAGACCGGTCGCTCCGGCGATATCATTCCTCAAGGCGGCCTCACCACGATGAGCATCACAAGCGCCGACATCGACAATGACCTGGAGCCAGAAATATACTTGGCCCAGAAGAACATGACAAACGCCATCCGGGATATTGATCCGAAGACATTGTGCGGCGAAATCGCGAATATGCGGGAACGTGCTGGCTGCGAGCAATACCAATTTCTCGTCTCTGTCCGGCAAGAGGGAGAACGAGAACGCAATTTGCGGGCCTGTGATGTGATAATCGACATGCGTTTGCGTTATGGATGCTATGCGCTTTTGGTGAAACGTATGGCTGCGATAAATAACGCGCCAGATCAGTGCGACATTATTAAAAAATCATGGCCGATTATAGCGACAGAATGCCTGGCCTTTTTCGCACCGCTGCGAAAAGGGAAGCAAGCGCTGATCTCAGCTCAGATGACATCGAAGGCGGGCGTCAATATGCTATATAAACGCAATCGGGACGGAAGCTATGATGATGTTGCTGAAGGTGCTGGGCTAACGGATGGCGGCTGGTCATGGAATGCCAAATTTGGAGATCTTGATAATGATGGCTGGCAGGACTTGTTCATCGCCGCTGGCGATCCGTCTGTGCAGAATTATCATCCCTTTTTCCTGTACCGGAACACAGGAGTAGGAAGCTTTGACAATGTGACTAAATTAGCTGGCTTCAATTCGCTTCGCAGCTTTTTGGCGTATAGCTATATCGACATGGATGGAGATGGCGATCTTGATATCATTGCTGTTCCTGGGCTTGGCAATCCGCAAGTCTTCGTCAACAAGTCCAAGCCAGCTAACTCGATCCAATTCGAGCTATCAGATTCCACGGGAAACAGTCAGGGATTAGGCAGCCGTATTATTGTAGAATATGATGGGGGGCATCAAATGCGCGATATCTCTGCAAGTGGTGGGTATCTCTCTTTTGATCCTCCCGTCGCGCATTTCGGCCTAGGCCAGCGAAAGGGTATCGATCGCATCAAGATCATCTGGTCCACAGGAGAGGTGCAGATGTTGGAGGGTCCATTTGCGGCGGGGTTCTCCTATCGGATATCCCGTTCTAAACGATAAGAGATTCTCGTCTTACTGACTCCAAATCTCGCGCGTGACATTATGATATTCATCTGCAATATGCTTCCGGTCGTTAACGGTCAGGCCGTCAACTTCCACCCAAGCATGGCCCTCTAATTTCTGCTTATCAAAACGTAGCCCTCTACATAATATCGCATCGATATCATTGTTATTTAAGAGCCACCATAACAGCATAGAACTGCGCAAGCAGGCTTTCTCTCGATCAATAATCGCAAATGTCGCAGCATTGACCATTCTGCCAAGCTCGGCTGGTGACATATGGGTCAGATTATATTTTGGTGGAGGCTTCTTTTTTAGAAGCTCAAGCATTTTTGCATAGCCTTTGAAGCGCAAAAAATAATGTATCTTCCCGCTGGCCCAGAATAGCCAAAATAGAAGCTTTTTCTCTCTATATTCGAGTCTTAAAAACTTGGAAAATTTGTTCGAGGCTGGCATGGCCACGGCATTACCAAGATTTTATAAAAATGAAAGGGCAGCAATTCGTTGTGAATGTAGACAATATACTGCCTGTCCATATAGTATGGGACAAATTTCTCCCTGATGATCAAAATCGCAAATGCTTGGATATGTTCCTGGAAAAGGAAACAGAATTCGTGGCCAGTAAGGTGAATCACGGACAGTTGGATGGCGAGCGACGTCGGTCCAAATCTTATACTACATCATCCGATGTGAAATCACTGTTAAAAGCCGCGCTCCAGCCTAGGCTCCCCGAGTTATTTTCCGGTCTGCGAACTGGCCAACCAGAAAAGCCCAAGTTCGAATTCCAGAGTGTTGCCCATCAAGACGGTGATTATTATCGGGTTCATATTGATACCGCCATGCGCCAAACAGGGGCTCGCCGATTGATCAGCTGCGTTTATTACCTGCACAGCCATCCAAAAGCTTTTTCAGGTGGGCATCTTCGGCTTTATTCCATCAACGGAAAAACGCATGTCGATATAGAGCCCCAAAATAACCAGATCATTTTCTTTCCATCGTTTTACCCCCATGAAGTTCTGCCAACCTGTGTGGGTTCAAAATTGTTTGCGCATAGCCGTTTTTCTATTGCCGGATGGATAAATAAGCATCTCTAAGAACGGTCGGCGGCTTCCGGTAATGAAATTTTATCCGCAGCACCAAAGGCCCTTATCAGGCCATTATATACTACCTGTTGCCGAGATATCCGTTTTGAGCTTATCTCTCTCGATAATATACAATGATCTTTCAATTTGTGCGTTTGATCAAGTTCACTGGCATCTGCCTATTCACGCACCAAGTCCCGCATCACATTTTTGGACATTCGAGCGGCCGTAATCTACATGCCACGGGGTGCCAGTGGGGTATCGAATGCCTGCATTTGCTTGATTGGACCTGAGACAGCCTGCGACAACTTGGAATCTCAGAGAGATTCCAATTCAATCAATCATGGACAATATGGTTCTCGTTACAAACACTTGCAATGACGCCTAGCCGCACTTTTAATCAGTAGGTCGCTGGTTCGAACCCAGCAGGGCTCACCATAGCTTGCAATCACTTATGAGTGGTAAGAAGCTCTCGAAAATGACGAGCATAATGTGGGCAGATTGATGATATTTGTTGGCTGCCATTACCGTCATCGATGACCGGTATATTCTTTATTTCGATTGCTCACGGTAAGTCCCGATCAAGTGCAAGAGCTGCGTGAAGCCTCTTGATCTTACACCCGTTGTTATATTGCGCCTGACCGTTCAAATGCGGAATTGAAGTCGCCCTCCCCACAGCAAAAAACCAAATTATCTGAAGTAATTAATAGTCTGCGGACAAAGTACGATTTTGAAACGCACCATTAACCTTATTGGTCTAGACCACCGGCAAAGGGGCATAGAGGGCCAATGCAAACGCAAATTCTTGGACTGGTGACACCGCTGATGGTGTTATTTTTCGCGGCGACATTCGCGATGCTCTGGCGCGTAGGCCGGATGAAGCGTCACGTGCTCGGCTACGGCATTGCCTTTACCCTTTCCGCCGCAGGCTTTCTGATCACCCATTTGCTGCCGGCTGATGCTTTCTATCTCTTTCATACGACACAATTGCTCTACTCGCTAGGCACGACAGTGATGCTGGCATCGGTCTGCGAGCGCGTGGGGCTACGGCTTCATCTTGGAAGCATGGCGGTCGTTTACCTGATTAGCGCATTGGTGCTGACAGTGGCTGTAAGTTTTTCCAACGAAGTCTCTTCGCGGCTGGTCATCGTCAATATGGGCTACGGTGTCATGTTCGCCATGGGCGTTACGACGCTCCTCAGCGCGCGGGGCCGCAGCTTGATCGATGTCGCGATCATCGCGGTCATGGCGCTTCATGCCGTCGATTTCCTCGTCAGGCCAACCTTGACCCTGTTGTTCGAGCAAGCGATTCCGGCCGAGATCTATCGGGACTCTATCTACTATTCCCTGATCGGACTTGTGCTCGGGGTGAAAGGCGTGACCACTGCGACAGTCCTGATCGGCGCGACAATCTCCGAATGGACGACCTCGCTGCGGGAAAGCAGTGAGCGCGATGCTCTCAGCGGCCTGTGCAACCGGGGTGCGTTTGAAGAATCGATGCGGAATCTTCTCCCCCGTGCGCAGACGGAAGGCCGCCCGCTCAGCCTGGTGGTGGTCGATATCGACCACTTCAAGAAAGTGAACGACATTTGGGGGCACCAGGCGGGCGACCAGGCGATCGCGGGCATTGGCAAACTCATTCGAAAGATGGTGCGTGGATGCGACACGGCCGGTCGTATCGGCGGGGAGGAATTCTGCATCGCGATCTGGAATTGCCCCAACAATGCTGCCGAGCAGTTGGCTGACCGGATCCGACAGGCCTTCGAAAGCCTCAAGCATACAGGCCTCAGCAATGATGTCCGTCTGACTGCGAGTTTCGGCGTAGCCACAGCGCGTGACGGCGAAACCTACGAGCAGATGTTCGGACGAGCCGATGCTGCGCTCTACAGGGCCAAGTCGAGTGGCCGGAACCGTGTCGAGAATGCCGAGGAACGCCACGTGGAAGAAGATTGCCCGCTGGAAGAGCCCGCACCCGAACCAAAATCAGAACTGATCGAATTTAAACGCGCCCTGGGCTGAGCGATCGTCCGCTGGACACTGCTCGACAGCCTGCCTGAACGGCTGCGCATACACAATATAACCTAGCGCGCGCCGCGCCGTCGCTCCGTGCAAATGCTCTGGCCCGGCTTACATCATGTCTATGGATATTCTGTGCACTCGAACGGAGCGCTGACGAAGCTCCGGAAGGTGATATGATCGCACCGGATTTAATCAAAGATATTTCGCCCGAGGTGGGAGAGCGTCAGCCAGTCTTGCGATCTGCTCCGGCTGCGACCTGCTGATCAAGCCTTTCCAGCTCTTCCAGAATCCATGGAGTCACATCGCGATGTGCGTTTCTGCCGACGAACAGATCCATATGGCCGTAATCGGGAATGATCCGCTGGCGGTACAGGGATTTGCCGTTGTGCTCCGACAGCCACGCCCGCGTGCGCTGTCCGCTTTCCGGATAGAAAATCTGGTTGGTAGCCCCCGAGAGAAAGCTTATGGGCAAGGCCAGACGGCGCGCGGCGTCGTCATCGGTGTAGGCCGGCTTGCCATCCGCATCGACGGCCAGCCCCTTGCGCATGATCTCCTGCAATTGCTTGAATGGTGACAGTGGGACGCGGCTGAACATGCTGCCCAGCGCCAGATGCGTGTCATGACCGAGCTGGCGATGGTCCCAGCTTGGGCCAAAGACACCAAAAACACGGCGGCACGTCGGGTTCTTGCATGCCTGGCCTTCAGGAACGGGCATCTGATAGGCGACCGCATCGATTTCGTTGTCGGTCTCTGTGCCCTGGCTGACGAAATCGATATGTCCGTCGAGCAGCGAAATCTCGCCGAGCATGCCCGCTACGCCCAGATCAGCTTTCATATAGTTCAGCCAATCGGTCACAGGATGCAGGGTGAGCTGCGAAGCGATAAGCGAGCGGACGTGCGTTACCCAGCCTCCGCTTATGCCCATCAACAGGCTCATCGAACCGACACAATGCGCCAATGCCTGGACACTATCGGACCCGGTCACCGAACGTATTGTCGCGATCGCCGCAGGCCAGTCGTGGCGGGCTATATCATCGATAGTGAATTCGGGAGGATGCTCGGTATCATTGCCCGAGTCCGCGCTGGCGCGATAGTCGAACAGCCATACATCATAACCTTGCGCAACAAGGCTCTCTGTGAGATTCTCGTCAACTGTCGGAGTGGCGAAGCTCGACGCACGCACGGAAAATCCCGGTGCCAGCACCAGCGGACCTCGTGATCCACCGCGATAGCGGGTCAGGCCGATATTTACGCCGTCACCGGTTGCAACAATATGGCGCTCGGGTGGCGGCAGGTGCATGGTCCGCGACAACAAGAATTCAGCGTCCTTGCTCGCAAAATCGTTGAGCGTCGCCAGCATACCGCCATAGGCGCGGAACACGGTCATCGCAAAGAAACCCGCAAATTTGGCGACGAAATAGGCTTCTATGGCCTTGCGGGCGCGGGGGATGAGATTGATCACATGGCCGACCAACGTGTCCGCATCATGGACAGTGATCGTGTTCAATTGCCGCATGAACTCGTCAATTCCGAGCTTCAACACACCGCGCCCTATCAACTCGCCATCCGCGTCTTCGCCGCGGCGGAGAGTGACAAACAGTGTCGTCAGGTCGGTCCAGGGATCCGACTTTCCGCGCTGCTCCAATGTCTTGAAACCGTGGAAATGGATCGGACCATCTGGTCCGTCGAGTATCATGTCATAGAGCATTTTCCAGCTCTCCGCCTTGTCCGGATTGGCAATGAGCAGGCGAAAAGTCCCTTCACGCACCGGCAACGGATCCGGCGAGATTGCGCTAACCAGCACTTCTCCCGTTATCTCTGAACGGTGCTGCGGGTCGTCGATCATGCGGTGGAGATTGTCAGTCGTGACCGTCAGCCGGAAGCTGCAGGCACCGCCTTCCGCCTGCCCCCAGGCCGCGCCGTTGACGTAATCGTCGCGAATTCGTTCGGCATGTCCGCAGGGAAGATGGTGACAACCGGTGGCGCTGATTTGGCCCGCCATGGTCTCGGTGAAGGCCAGGCCCGGGCTCATGGCTTCGGGATGTTCCTTGACCAGCTTGCGGATAGCAGCCTTGCCGTCATCGATGGCGCCGCTTTCGAAATGCCTGGATGCTTCGGCAACCGCATCGGCAACCGGACCCATGGCATAGCCACCCACCCATTTGGCGATGGACAGCTTCAGACTGTCACCATGCGGAACCAATTGTGGCTCAGCAGCCACATGGTCTTCCACAGGCGTCTCCTGCGCCAGCGGTGTTTCCTCGCCTAGCGCATAGTCGATGGTCCAACCCTGGCGTAGAGCCAGCTTTTCCACCGCGCGTTCGGCCACGGCTGTGATCGTCAGCAACGGATTGACCCCAACGGCCGCGGGGAGCGCGGCGCCGTCACACACGTAAAGGCCCGGATGGACGTCAGTGCCCCTGGTGCCCGCGAAGACACGGCAGCTGTCGTCGACAACTCCGGACATTGCATCGTCGCCCATGCCGCATCCGCCGATCGGATGCACTGTGATCAACTTATTGCCCATCGGTTCGGACCAGAGCGGGTCGGAGAAATATTGCGCCTCGATCGCCTCGGCCGCCTCGCGCATCTTGTCATCATCCCGGCGGAAGGTTCGCTGTTCGCCTGCCTTGGACCAATGAATGACTAAGCGGTCATCCTCGAGGGCCAGGCCGCCACCACTATCATCCACGCTCATCACCAGATAGGTCTGGGTGCGCGCCATGGGACCTTTATAGGCCCACTCGGCGATACTGGCGGGATCGGTCTGGACCGCCTCGCCCATTGCCTTGGCATCAAGCAGACGCGGTTTGATCTGGTCAAAGCCAAAACGGGTAAAACCGTCCGCCAGCGCTTCACCGAAGAAAAAAACCGGGCCCAATGCGGCTGCAAGGATACCGGGAACCACGCCTTCCTCGATTACCAACCCCTTGGCGGGATCGTCATTGTCGCGCATGTCGATGACACCGGTAATGCATGGGCCGGGATATGCTTCTGCTTTGGCATCCGATGTGCCAACGCCCATTGCATAAATCGGGCCCGCTGTAATGCTGTCGCCGTCCTTCTCGGACTTGAAGTAGCTGTCATAGGCGAAGCCGAGTGCATCGCCATTGCCCGAGAAACCTGCTCCGAGCCGGTCGGAAAGAGACAGCCCCTTTGCTCGCGACCGCAACAGGATTTCGGTAGAGCCGAGCGAACCTGCGCCAAGAACGACATGGTCTGCGGTAATGCTCAGTGGCGTATCAGGAACGTCCTCACCATTATGCTCGACGTGCACGCGCCAGACATCTCCATCGCGCTCGATCCATAGCACCTTGGCTTGCGTGAAGATTTCCGCTCCGTGATTGACGGCATCGGGCAGGTAATTCATCAGCGTGGTGTTCTTGGCGCCAACATTGCAGCCCGAAACACAGTCGCCACAATTGGTGCAGGCTGGCTGAGGCACGCCAAACTTGTTGGTCTTGTCCTCAAACGTCACATTGATCGGAGTCTTGTAGAAACGCTGGCCCATGGCATCAGCCGAATGTTCCAGTGCTTCCAGCTTACCCAGTGTCGGGTGCGTGTCAGGATAGGCATTTGGCGAGAGCATCTCGCGCGCGCGCTCGTAATATGGATCGATCATATGGGGATTGTCGCGGAAGGCGGCCGGCCATTGCGCCTGATTGAGCAGACGCTTGTCCACTTCTAGCGATACGTTCGCGTTGATCAGCGATGTACCACCAAGGCCGCATCCGACGAGCGCATATTGATCGTCGTTTACATGCACTTCGAACAGCGCATCCGGCGACCCGATCCGCCCGCCTTTGACGTTGAATTGCATGGCTCCCTGCGCATCCGACAATTTGTTCGGATATTCACCGGGAAGCATTTCCTTGCCTCGTTCCAGAATGCACACGTCCTGCCCTGCCCGCGCCAGCCGCGAGGCGGCGACACCGGCGCCATAACCCGAGCCGACGACGAGGACGGAATAATGCGACTTCGCCTGATCCAGGCTGCGTGCGATACGTTTCTGCATGGTCATTCTGCTGCCTCCTGCAACTCTTCATTGGATCGCACGAGCAACTGGCCGGCCCGGTTGTCAGCCTCTTCAACAATGCGGGCGTGGACAATGCGGGAAAAGTCGGCCCAGTGTTCGGAAGCACGCTCCACCGCTGCGGCGGTGTCGTCGACCAGATGATTCAGGCGGCCGTTGCCTTCGACACGCACCGGCACCATTTCACCGTCGGTCGGATCATTGAACAGCCGCAGCGACGCGACTTCCAGCTCGTCAGATACCAGCATCGCGGCACAGCCTTGCACCGGCATAAGCGTCGGCTCGTCCAAGACCCAGCCGCCCGTATTGAAGATGCCGACTGGTACATTATAGCCGTCGACCAGCAATTCATCCTGAAACGGCTTGTGCGTGTGTCCGAATATGAACGAGAGTTCGTGCGGCATTTCCGGCAATTCTTGCCGCATTTCGGTCGCCAGCGGCGTGCCGAGATACCAGCCCAGATCATCAACCCCGGCTTCACCCAGCACATTTCCGTAACCGTAGCGTTGCCGCTCAGCCGCACGACCTGCGGTCAGATCGACACCGGCCCGGATCAAATTATCCAGTGTGACTCCATATTTGAGCGGCATTTTCGGGTTGAGACCGAGCTTTGCGTGCATACCTCCAGTGATCCGCCGCGCGATACTTGCGGCAAAATCATGGCTGGCGCCTGCGCTCAGCATCACCTCGTAGAGTGAGCCCACGTCGCTGCCGATTTCGCCTGCGCTGCCCAGGTTGGACCACAGGAAGTCAATCCACGGTCCGTTCTCCTGCTCCAGCTGACGCATTGTGGCGGGACGCGCCTCACCATCTCCAATGAACGCGCGCATATTCGAAAGCGCGCGATACATCCCGTCGAGATAATGACCGTGATGCATGACTACCGCACGCTTGGTCCCGCTGTCCCAGAGCCCCCAATTCGGATAGGCTATTCTGACCGATGCATCATGCAAATGCGGCCGGTGCATGAACAGGGATTCCATCAAGCGGCAATGATGCGATGGCGTGCCAAAAATGCGAGTAACCGCTTCCAGATCGCCGGGCATTTCCCCGTTCTCCAGCGCGGAAATAAAGCTATTGTCCTGCGCAATGCGCCACAGGTGATGGTCATGATTGCCGGCGACATAGATTATCTCACGATCAAACAGATCGGGTCCGTCCGCAGGGTAAAAAGCGTCCAGAAGCTGCAGAAAGCTCTTTGAAACGTCGCCAAAAGGCGACAGGCCGAGGTCAAGGGCATCGCCAAGCAGAACGAGCTGCGGCTTTTCCTGATCACCCAGCGTTTCTCTGAGACCGTTGGCAAAGGCAGTCAGAACGTCCGATGGGCCTTCGGCAATGGCTCCGCTGTGATCGACATGCGTCAGCAAGCTGTCGCGCGCGCCAAGGTGAAGATCGGATAAAACGACGTGTCGAATGCTCATGAGCGGTTCTCCAAACAGGCGTAAAATGCATCCCGGACCATCTTTTCGCGGGGATCATCCCATTTCCCGGTGCCGAGCTTGTTGGTGATCCAGGCGTAGGCAACCCCGTCTTCGGGATCGCAGAAGGCCAGCGATCCGCCGACCGCGAAACTACCGAAAGCGCTGCGAGTGCGGGCATATTCCCACTCCGTGAACGGTTTTTCGAAGCCATAGGAATAATACATGTCGGCGGTCAGCACCTGGTCCTTCAGCCCTTTGCGTGGAAGGCGATGGCCCTTGGCAAGGCTGTCCATCACCGCGGGCGTGATGCCCAATTTTTCGCCGCCTTCAGCAAAAGCGTTATACAGCGCGGCCAATCCGCTCGCCGAGGCCATGCCGCCGGCAGCCCCCTGTCCCACGCCCCAGAACGCCTCGCAATCGAGCGCCCCCGGACCCTCAAGGATCAGAGGATTATTCAGGGTGCGGAATGCCAGCATACCCGGCACGCACATCTCGAAAGTGAGCGGCAAGGGCATGGTGGTGTGATGGATAAAAAGGTCCTGCATGCCGAACCCTTCGATCCGTGCAATGCGACTGCGGTCGAAGCTATCGGGCAAGCCAAGGAAGACGTCCTCACCGAGGGGTCCGGCAATTTCCTCGGCGAAGAACCGGGGTAGCCGCCGTCCTTCGGGATCGCGGCGGTGAATCAGCTCGCTGGCGATCCAGCCGAGCGTATAGGCATGGTTCCCGGAATAGTCACCCGGCGTCCAATTGGGTTTCTGGCGCGCGATGGCTTCGCAGATCGACGCTTCATCGCCAATATTCTCGAGGCTGAGCTTATAATCGATCGCAGCGAGACCGACCTGCTCGGACAGTGCCTCGCCCACCGTGACCGCCTCTTTGCCGTGGGCGGCAAACTCAGGCCAAATATCCGCGACCAGTTCATCGTAAGCAAAGAGCCCCCGCGAGACGGCAACGGCTGCGGCCATCCCGGTCAGGCCCTTGGTCAGGGAATAGACCATCGCGATATCATCGCTGCTCCATATCTGCTGTTGGGACCGGTCTTTCCAGCCGCCATGCAGATTTACAACAGTTTCGCCCCTATGCATGATCGTGCACGCGGCGCCGAGCGCCTCGCCCGACAAGATCGATGCCTGAAAAGCATCGGCCACCGGTTCAAAGCCGTCAGCGACATAACCGCCTGTCCATGGATTTGAGTCGGCGCTTTGCTTTCCATCATGATGAAGCAAACGATTCAATGGCTGCATTGTGAGGCCCCCCGCACGCGCACCGGCAAAAAGCCTCGCGCTCCGAGTGTAAGGGCTATCGGAATATGGTTAATACTGCGTTACGGCGATCCAATAGAAAATGTGCCCCCCTCGCATCGCAGAATGCGGGCGTCACTTCATAAGTGCCTTTTGCATGGGATGAGATAGTACCGCTCAGTTTGGGTGACTAAACAGATTGTTTGATTGGGCCTGGAAGAACCTGCAAAAGCTTGGTTACCCGCAGCATTCCCAATTCAATATCTCAACGCACGTTTTTAATCGCTAGGTCGCCTGTTCGAACCCAGCAAGACTCAGTCCGCAACGACTTCGCGCAACGCTGTCTGCCGCCAGCCTAGTTCGATACCAGATAATAGGTTACCGGCCGGCTCTCGCTGGTCCGGATATTTATCTTATATCTCTCGGTAAAAAGCGGCAGCCATTCGCAATTCGCCGGTTTTGATGACGTGTGGCGGGTACAGATATTCTTGCCCTGGCCATCGCTGATCTCGATCGACATCGGTTTGGGTGAAGCCGGCACCAAGGCGACCGATGCCTTTCTGCCTGCGAGAAAAATCTGGTCGATACTGACCCGGGCTGTTGCCGAGACCATCCCCTTTTTATAGGATGGGCCGAGCGCCCGGCCGCGGTAGACCGGCGGCGTCGTTGACGGATCGATTGTACTCGCCTGTTCGCTCCAGCTTTTCGAGAGATTGTTCTCCTGATCATCGTCAGGCCTGGCTCCGAGGCTTTCGAGCGTTTGTGCAGCGGTGCGGAGCGCCTTTGCATCGGAATTTTTCGCGCCCAGCTGCCCCGCAACAATCGCATCGGCCGTGCGCATTACCGCGCTAGCATCAACCGCAGGCTTGGCGATATCGGCCTGACCGGGAGATGTCTGCGCAGCCGCGCCCGAAGCGCTGCCGGTACAGGCTGGCAGGATCGACACCGCCCCGGCGAGTGCAAACATCGAACAATATCGGTACGTCAAATCAATCACTCCCTTCCGGCCTGATCTCGAACAAGGCGCCGGGTCGCGCATCCCGGCAGTCAATGACCAGCCCGTTCCGCTCGGCTAATGCCCGAGACAGGGCGAGGCCCAGACCATGTCCCCTCGCCCCGCTGGCATCAACGCGAACGAAGCGTTCGAATATCTTCTCTCTCATATTCTCGGGAATGCCGGGACCATTATCCCGCACTGTGATGACAGGCCCAGGCCGCAGGACGAGTTCCACCGCGCCGCCTCTGGGCGTATATTTCAGGGCATTGTCGAGCAGGTTGGACAATATCCGCTGAATATGAGCGGGATTGGCCATCATACCGACCCCGGGACTGATGTCAGTGCTAAACCTTATCCCCAGATCCTCGGCGCTTTCGGCGAACAGCTCGGTAATTTGGGTTGCTATTTCCGACACGTCGCATTGCGACAATCCGCTCCGGTCGCCTTTTTGTGCGCGGCTGGATGCTATATCAAGCAGGGAGTCCAGCATGGTGATAATATCGCGAATATCCTGTCGTGCCCGGCCGAGCGTTTCGCCGTGCGCAGGGTCTTTGCTCTGGCCCATCGCCGCTATCAGGCGGTTGTCCAGATGCATGAGCGGCGTGCGCAGTTCATGCGCCGTATGGTCGGAAATATCCCGGTGCGCGGCGAGCAGCGACGCCAGACGCCTGGTCATCGCATTGCTGTGTTGCGAGAGTTCATCGAGCTCGTCACCCCGTCTGTCGACCGGGATCGTCACGGCCAGATTGCCAGCACCAATTTCGCGGAAAGCATCATTGATGGTGCCAAGCCGGTTCTTCAGCCGGCGGGTAGAATAATAGCCGATTGTAAAAAAGATCATGACCAGCAACAGGCCTGCGATGAGAAAAGCGGTCCTGATCCGTTCGAGCAAGGCCGAAAGGGCGGATGTATCGCGACCAACAAGTAGCTTTAGATCCGGGTTCAACTGGGTGGCACGTGCAAAAATTTGCGTTCCATCTTCCAGCCGGACGAAACCCGCTTGGGAGTTCTCCGACGACAATTCAGGCCAGGATTCGACATTGCCGATGATTGCGAGGCCGCTCGGCGATGCCAGCAGATAATAGCGCCTGTCAGCGGGCGACTGCAATTGCAGCCGGTCCGAAATTCGCTGGCGCAATTCGGCCGGACCGCCCGTGATGTAAATGTCTGCAAGACCCGCAATATCCGTGTCGACGCTGCGTGCAATCTGCTCCCGGGATTCCGTTCGCACGATCCATTCGGTCATCACGAACAGAGCAGCCGAGGATAATATCGAGACGATGATGACGATCAAACTCAATCGGCCGAACAGGGAAGAGAAAATGCCCATGGTCAAACCGCGTGGAGGCGGTAGCCTGCACCCCAGATTGTCTCCAGTACCGGTTTGTCAAAATCCTCTTCCAACTTCCGCCGAAGCCGTCCGACGTTGACGTCTATGACATTGGTCTGCGGATCGAATTTCAGGTTCCAGACATTTAGCAGCAGCATTTCGCGGGTGACAATTTCCCCGGCATTTTGCATGAAATATCTGAACAGCTCGAACTCTTTGGGGCTGAGCGCCACATGCCTGCCCTGCCGGTGCGCGGTGCGCGCCTTGATATGGCATTCCATGTCACCGAATATGATCACAGCACTATGGGACTGGCCACTGGCCCGCCGGTGCAGAGCGCGGACCCGAGCGATCAGCTCTTCCTGTTCAAAGGGCTTGGCAAGATAGTCATCGACCCCGGCGTCCAGCCCTTCGATCCGGTTTTCTGTCCGGCCGAGAGCGGACAGCATCAATACCGGAACGTCAACGCCCGCTTCGCGCAATTTACCGATGATATCGATACCGCTCATATCCGGCAGCATCCGGTCGAGTATCACAAGATCGAACGTGGAACCGGCAGCAAGGCGAAGGCCATTGCTCCCGTCGGCTGCCCAAATGACTTTAGCGCCGGTCTTGGCCATCGCGGCAGAAACCATCTCCGCGGTCTGCGCGTCATCCTCGATGTGCAAAATATTAAGACCCGGCATGAATTTGGCTCGTTCTCAAGTGCTGTTGAATCATAGCTAGGCTCTTAGCATTATCATCTCAAGATAATGCAGTGACAAATGCTGTTAGAAAACCGGAAGCAACAGTTTGCAAACGTGCAATTTCTTTCATAGGATTGGCATGGGCGCGAACCGGTTTCGACTTTGCCAGTAATGGCCAGGCGATAATCAGCAATGGTGGAAGAGGTTGCACATAATGACGTTCAAGTCTTTGGGGCTGGCTTTGTTGCTCTCCGCCGGATTTTTCTCCGATATCGCGCAAGCGGAAAATGTCGAGACGCTCAACGATAAAATGATTGCACTGGTCGACCGTGATGTCTCGCGGCAACCGAATGTCGCAATCGACGAAATCAAAGCGATGCTGGAAGAATCGAAATCCGACGACGAGGTCGGTACGCTGGCCAAAGCTGCTGCCTTGGGGGCACTTGGCGGCGCCTATTTTTATATCCAGGACTTCGATAAAAGCCTCGCGAATTTCCGGGCTGCGGAAGCTCTTCTGGACGCAGAAAATCTGAACACCCATAAGCAGATGATCTCGATCCTGAACAACATCAGCGTTGTCCTGAGCATGACCGGAAAAGCGGAAGAGGCGCTCGCGATCCAGCAAAAAGTTCTCGATATCCGCCGCGACACCGACGGGACGGAAAGCTCGAGCTATGCGGCGGCATTGTTCAATATCGGCAGCACCAAGTTCCGGCTCGGCGACTATGAATCAGCGGTGACTGAAATCCGCCAGGCTGTCGACATTGCCCGGGCCATTCAGGATCCCACCGATGCGGATAATACGCTGGCCGTGACCTATTGGATGTCTCTCGCCGCCGTGGTCAATACCACGGGCAATACCGAACTCGCTCTCAAGGAAAACCGGCTGGCTACCCAATATGCCGAAGATCGACTGGGAGACCAGCATTCGGTTTATGCCGGTGCATTGAATAATCTCGGCTCGGCCCTGAGCAGCGCTGGACGCTGCGGCGAGGCGATACCGCTGCTCCGCCGGGCGCTGGACCTGCGAACCGAAATCCTGGGTCGCGACAAGCGTGATACGGCGATCACGCTGACCAACCTTGCCGATTGCCTGTCAAAGTCCGAGCCCAGTCTCGACCAGGTGGCGATGTTTGATGAAGCGGCCCGTATTTTTGGCAGCAGTCCCGGCAACAGTCAAAGCCGCTTTACCGGCAATAGCCTTGCCAAGGCCGGACTGCTCAGCACCCATCTGGGGAAGTTGCAGGAAGGCCAGGCCTATCTTGAAAAAGCACTGGAACTGACCCTGTCCGCGCTCCCGGACAATCACCCGGCGGTCGCCGAATTGCGCCTGGAACTTGTAAACAACTATCTGTTGAACGAAAATTACGATTCAGCACAAAATATGATGACCGAGATCGAAGCACAGGCGGATGTGGTTGCCAAATTTCCGGTAGCGGAGAAATTCAAATTCGCAGTTATGAGAACCGAACTGGCAAATGCGTTCGAACGTCCGGAAAACAAATCATCCGAGGCAATTGCCGCATATCGGGAAGTCCGCAGGAAAATACTGGATCGCGCGGTGTCGATCGAAGAATATTTTGCAGATGACACCGGGCTGACGGATCAATTTGCGAGATTTGCCGGCATCATGGCCCGCCAGGATAATATGGCGGAGAGTTTCGACGCCATGCAGCTCGCCCAGTTTGCCGATCTGAGCAGCGTCTCGGGCAGTCTAACCGCGAGATCCGTGGCGGAGAAAGCCGGTTACGGGGACGAGGTCCGAATGCTTCAGGATCTGGTGCAAAACGGCAAGAAAATCGATGCCAGCTTCACCAGGGCAACGACAGAAGGCGATCAACCGAAGCAAGCCGCTCTTCTTCTCGAACGGGAGAACAACAGCAAAGCAATTGCCGAATTGTCAGCCAGAATCGAAACCGCCCTCCCCCAATATTGGGCCTTGGTAAAGCCTGAACCAGTCGCCTTGGAGAAGGTGCAATCCGCGTTAAAATCCGCACCGCTAGTGATGGTGACGCCCGCTCTGGACGGAGTCTATGTCGCTGCTGTCACGCAGAATGATTATGTTTGGCAGAAAACGTCAGCCACTCCCGGACAACTGAACCAGTGGGTGGTGGATATCCGGAAAAGCGTCTCGCAAGATGCCGGGCAATCAACCCCATTTGCGATGAAAAGCGCGCACGCGCTATATCGATATTATTTCCCGCCAGAAGTCGAAAAACTTTTGCAGGACAAGAGCGAGGTCCACCTGATCAGCGCGGGTATTCTTGCGGCGCTTCCGGCCTCGCTGCTGATCATGGAGCCGGTATCCGAGCAGACGGCCAATGCCGATATCGCATGGCTGATCAAGCGCTTTGCTGTTAGCAATCCAATGAGTGTTAACGACCTAGTCCAGCCGCCGGTTTCCCGGAACCGGGAAATCCGGTTTGCGGGATTTGGCGCGCCTTCGCTTTCCGGTGCCAAAGACGGTCCTGTCGTCTTCGCCAATCTGTTGCGCAGCGGAAATGTCGATGTCAGCGAAGTGCGCGATCTTCCCAGCTTGCCCTCCGCAACGCTTGAACTATCAAATATCAGTGAAGCTCTCGGCAGGGATTTGTCCCGAGTCATCACCGGCGATGAGGCAACCGAAAAGCTGATTAAGTCGATGGACCTGCGTCCCTATTCCGTTCTCGCCTTTGCGACTCACGGGCTGGTGAATGGAGAATTGCGGGGATTGGGTGAGCCCGCTCTGGTATTTACGCCACCGCAAAGAGATGACGGCGCCGATGATGGTCTGCTGACCGCATCGGAAATAGGGCAATTGAGGCTGGATGCCGATTGGGTGATATTGTCGGCCTGCAATTCGGCTTCCGGTTCCGGTGTTGGAACGCCGACTTATTCAGGACTTGCCAAATCATTCGCCTATGCCGGGGCCAGATCTTTGCTTCTTTCACACTGGCGCGTTCGTGACGATGCCGCGGCCAGGCTAACGGTGGACACTGTGAAAAACGCTGCCGGAGGCATGGACCGCGCCGAAGCTCTGCGACAGGCGCAACTGGATTTGATGGATGATCCGAGCGTACCGGGGGCATCCCATCCCGCCGTCTGGGCACCGTTCATTCTGATCGGCGATTAGAAACATAGCAAAAGGGCGCCCTCCGGGGTGGAGGACGCCCTTCCCAATCAGCGACGTTCCTGCGCTCGGGTCGCTTTAGCGCAGGTCTTCGACTGAAACCCATCCCTTGGTGCCGTAATTGTCGGTGACTTCGACGAACAGCCCCGCTTTATTGCCGGTGGGAACCAACTCGGTATCCGCGCGCAAGGCGCGGACCTCAGCGGCAGAGTCCGAAGCGCCAGCAAGCATCTTTGTCTCGACGGCTACTGTATAGCTGGTACTGGCTGTCGCGGCCGGAGCGGCGGTTTGCTGTACCGCAGCAAGGGCTCCGGCCTGCGATGCCAGGCCATTGAAAGCCTCGATAAAAGCACTGGTGACCATCTTGCCATCCTTCGAGCTGCCATATTGTCCGAGCTGCCCCTGGCTGGCAGACACCCAGTCGCTTCGGCCCAAAATCTTGATGGTCGATTTCTTGCTTTGTCCGCTTCCGGCAATCAGTGTCTGGCCATTGGCCGGATTCATCAGTCGCAGGCCGGCTGTGATGGTTTTCTTCTTGCCGCCAAGACCGCCGAACATCCCCATCAGCGCGCCGCCCATCGGAACTTTGCTGAGCACCGTGCTCGCTGCACCAGACCGGACCAGACCTTCGGTCAGCGCAGTTTTTGCCACATTCATTGTCTGGTCCACTTCCTCCTGGGAACCGGCAATAGCAGACATCAGATAATTGGTCGGTTGGCCGTCAACTCCGGTATGGAGAGTAAAACATCCTGACTCCTGAACAATTGCGCCCAGCATGCCGCGCGGACTGGACAGGCCGAATTTGCTCCAGCCCTGGGTGTCGCCATCGGTGATTGCAATCGTGCCATAGGATGCATCGCATTTCACAACCTCGACGCTTTGTTCTTTCGCGGCGGCAGGCGCTGTTGAAACGGCAATGGATGCCATGGCAATTGCAGTCAGTGCTGTGGAAAATATTGGCTTCGTGGTCATGATGATAATCCCCTTCGCATTCTTTCAAGAAAATGAGCGGTGGTCCGCTCGATGCCCGATCAAAAATACGCAGAAGCGCTGGATGTGCCAGTTACACCTCCTGTTAGAGAGATGACAAAGGCTGTTAAGGTCGCTTGGAAATGGAACCGGCCCGTCGAATGATCTCACAATCTTTATCCACGGGCCGGTATCTGGGTCGCTGACCAACGGACTATTTGAACGAGAAGTGCGAGCCGAGATTTTTCCTGAGGTCGGAAATATCGCTTAATCTCGATGTGAGCGGATCGCCGAAATCGAAGTTGCGCCCGATATTGGCGGCAGGATTTGCCCAGCCAGCCCAGTCGCCCGTGTTGCTGCTAAGCGTCGTTGCTGCCCCGGGAGCTGCGAATGCCGCCACGCCATCCACCTGCGAAAAGGCGCCTCCAGAGCCGAAAGTATAGCTAAAGCCGGCGTGCGTACCGCCCTCTCCTGCCAGAAAACCTGTGATGATCGCATTGCATTCGCCATTGCAGATCGAACCCGTACCATTGGCCTTCAGATTATAGGATGAGAAGCGACCAATGGCGTCCGCATCCATACCAACAGCCATGCCGCCATTGGTGGGGTCGGCGCTTCCACCCGCAGTACCGAAGGTATAGCTTTCGCCGCGCATCTCCACTTGCGCGCTAACCCCGACCAGGGTTTCGGCACCGAAAGCGACGGACAGACTGCCTTCGAAGCTTCCCAGTCCCCCGGCGCGAACGCTTGGTTTGGTCGCTCCGATCAGGCTATAATCAACCTTGCCGGATGCGGGCAGATTGGTTGCCGGCGTTCCGGTGACGATATGGAAGCCATTGCGGTCGATAAAGTCCAGACCCTCTTCATAGGCATAGAATTTCCCACCGGTTTTGCCGTCTGCCCAACGCGTCCAGGCGATAATGTCGCCGGCTGCACCCGATTCAAATTCTTTTGCGGTACCAATGTCAGGATTTTCCTCCGCGCTGGAAACATAGCCGGTCGGGGCACCGCTGGCGCCATAGGTTACCTGGCCCAGCCGTCGGTCAATTCCGACTTTCTCTCCTGCCGCATAAGAGATAAACTGGCTCTCGCGGACGGAGCCTGCCGGCGGAGAAACACCTGTTCCGCTAACGTCCAGCGCGAATATGCCCAGGCCGACAGCTTGCACGAAACCGGCTGAGGAGCTGTCATTGACGTTGAATGCCAGTCCCGCGTAAGCTCCGTCCGCCCCGTAAAGCTGGCCGCTCACATTGCCGTTGCAAGTGCCCTTGCACGCGTCGCCGCCAAACCCGGTGATCGCTACAGCACCACCAAAGGTCAAATCGGACTGGATGACATAATCGGATTGTGAGGGATCTGCTGCCCCGCCGACCGTAGAAGTTTGCCACATATAGCTGCTGACATTCAGTTCCAGATCCCAGCCAATCGGATTTATCCCGCCTGCCGATATCGCAAGCATCCCGGAGAATGTACCGGGTGCCGCGCTACCGTCTGACAGGGTCACACGCGTCGAACCCGCCAGATCGTAGGTCAGCAGGCCGGACCGGTTGAAGGATGTCGATGCCGTACCCGACATGACATGAAAACCCTGATTGGGACCATAAGCGATCCCGTTGATCGTGCCATTCGTCCAGCGGGCAAATGCCACATCATCAAAGGAGCCAAATTCCGCGACTTCCGCGTCGCCCAGAGCCGTGGTGCCGTTGAAACTGCTGGCAAATTTCTCGATCTTTCCTGCGGCCAGATCGACATCTCCCAGTCCGAAGTCCACCAGGCCGGTGGCCCCGAATGCGTAGGTCAGCTGGTTGCTGCGCGTTTCCGTCGGCCCCGGTGTCGGGGTAGGTGTTGGTGTGGGAGTAGGAGTAGGAGTAGGCGTGGGTGTGGGTGTGGGTGTGGGTGTCGGAGAAGGCGTAGGAGTTGCGCCGCCGGTACCGCCACCAAATTGCGGCGGAACAGTATAGCCTGCCAGACGGAACAGCCGGGCAATCTCGTCAACATCCAGACCTGGAGGAAAGGCGTTGGCGAACAGCAGGTCCACCAGTGCCTGGACCGTCGCATCACCGGGCGGGATCATGCCACCCGATGATACCAGAGCCAGCAAATCGGCGAGCGATCCGAAGCTGGGACCACTGCCGCTGATGCCCGTGACAGAATATCCGGCGGCGCCCAAAGCGCGCAGGAATTCTTCCAGCTGGAACTGTGAAATACCGGACGGTGCGCCATAGCTCTGCAGATTGAAGAGCAACGCCTGTATTTGCGCTGGCGCCAGCCCGCTATAGGCTCCCAGATTGCCATTGCGGGCGGCCGTCAGGATTTCTGTGATAAATTGCAAGGCAAGTGCAGGATTGAGCGCGCCCGTCTGGGCCTGGACAAGTGCCTGAAACTGAGCAGGCGTGGTCGCTGACTGCAATGTACCCGGCGCAAAATTCTGGGTTTGCGACACGCCGGCAAAGCCCAGCGATGTTGGCGTGGTCTGGCTGGCATTAGCAAGATATTGTGCCGCAGTTTGTTGCGCTTGCCGGACTTGCTGCAAAGCGGTCCGCCCGCCGCTGCGGTTCGGTTGCGCGCCTGCGGTCACCGTGGCCGATGGTCCCGAACCGGCGGCGGCACGAAAAGCGTTCCCGACGCTGAAATTTCGACTTTTGCCGTTGCTGGCAATTGCCATTGATCCCGAAAGCGCAAAGCCGGAGAAACTGCCATCCGACGCGATCTTGCCGCTGGCACTGCTGCCGGAGCGCAGGGTAATCTGGCTGCCATTGCCAGCCAATATCGGTTTTGGAGATCCGCCTTTGGGAGCAGATGCGGTAAAGCTGCCACTGGCGACTTCCAGCTGACCGCTTGCATCGATCGAATAACGCGCCGGCCCGACGATGCTCACCATTGTTCCGTCATCAAGCTTCAACTGCACCATACCCGACGAGATTTGCTGGTCACCCGTGCCATTTTGGGCGGACGGGTTTCCGGCATTGGCGGAGGCATAAACCATCTCGGCACCCCAAACCGGCGAGCCGGGAATAAGCAGGGCCGCGAGGGTGGTCACCAAGGCGCTCGCACCGGCCAGTTTTACGTCGGTCAGCAAGCTGGTATTTCTCTGGTTAATCTGGGTCAAGGTTTGTCTCCCGATGAATATTTTGTTGAAACTAGAAGTTCAGCCGAACGCCGACCGATGCGGTCCAGCGATCGTAATCATAAAGGCCGATATTGCTGTCGTTGCGGGTATAGGTGACGCGTGGGCGGACGCTCAGGGCGTCGGTAAATTTGTACCGGACACCAAGCGACGCATCATATTGCGTGTCCTTGCGGCCTCTGAGGAAGAGCGGATCGCGTGCATCATAGTCACGGTGCTCGACGCTGGCCCCGGCGATAATCGCCGCCTTGTCGCCCAGATCGAATTCACCGCCGAGTTGGGCATTGACGAAGGCATAGCTGAGCTGGTCGGCGCCGCGACGGCGGGTTTCCTCCTTACCACCGCCAATGCCTCCGTAGATCCTGTCGTCAGCATAAGTGATACTGCCGGAGAAACGCTCTGCATCCTGCAGCGGGTTGCCGTCATAGTTAAGCCGGAAATATTGCCCGCTGAACGACAAGGCGCGGTTGTCCGACAGCCGCTTGGTATAGCGTATATCGCCGCCGACGCTGGTCCGGTAGCCGCTGTGACCCAGCCAGAATCTCTGGCCCTGTCCGGACAGGGAAATGACATCGCCATTGGCAAGGCTATGGGCAATCCCGATTGTGCCGACGGCAGACGCCTGGTCGACAAAACGTGTGTCGACATTGTCTCGCCAGTTGCCCAGAACCGAGCCGAACAGGCGCGTCTGGCGACTAAGCGGTGTCGAGCCGGACAAGCCGCCCTGCATCTGGTAAAATCCGGCATCCTGTTCGCGCGCTGGCCCGTTCAATGTGGCAGGTCCGAGAAACGCGAAGAGCGGTAAAGTGATCGAAATCGCGTCGGTCGCGGTATTGATGTTGCTGTCATACCCGCCTTCTACGTCGAGATAGCCGGTAATCTCCGATGCCCCGCCGGCGATCTGTTGGTCCAATGTCCTGACCAGACCATCAATCCGATTCCGCACCGGATCCGGAATGGATGGGTCGCCGCGAACCGTCGCGAATTCGGCGCGTGCTGTATCGATATCACCGGCCACGGCGTAGGCCCGGGCCAGTTCGGCTTGCGCTCGCGCATTGTCCGGTTGCTGCGCCAATATCCGCTGGAACGCGATGATCGCTTCGCCATGGCGACCGCTTTCCAGTGCGGCCAGACCAAGCGCGAGATCATAATCCGGTTGCCCGGCGCGATCGGCTTCCCGGAGTTTGAGTCCGGAATAGGCCGCTTCGGCCTGCCCCGCACTCAGTTGATCCATGGCATTTTTGACCTCTTGATCGCTTTGTGCCGATGCCGGCGCCGAAGCGAGCACGAGCAAGCAGGTGTTTAAGGCGATTGTCGACATCGCGACAACTTTGGAAAAGCGCATTCAGGCCCCCTGTAACTTCATTGAATATGAAAATTGGATAGGGCAGCCAGACGCCATAAGCTTGTTACAAGCGCCGATAGGAAGATGACAAAAGCGGTTATATGGCAGATGCCCGGATCAAGCAGCCGTAGGCCTCGCTCGGAGACGGGCGCGTTGATCGGCAGCTTTACCGGAAGCGGGCTCCGACGCCCTGTTCATCAGAACGAGAGCGACGCGGTCGAGAATGAACACACCGATATGCTCTTATCTCACGGCCTGACGATGCCTCGACCGATCATAGAATGCACCTATGCGGCACAATCCAGGCGGGGTTCGTTCTGCGTCAGTTTCAAATCATCCCGTTTATATACGTCGGGAAAATAGCTGATCGTGCCGTCCTCCGCTCCCTCTGCCGTAAAATAGGCGATGTAGATCGGGATCGCTTTCGTCAGCGACAATTTGGTGGTTTTCCGGCTGGCCAATATTTCGTCAATCTGTTCCGGCGTAGCGGCTCCCGCGAGCAATGTCTTGTCCAGATCAATGGCCCCGCCTACCCGGATACAGCCGTGACTGAAGGTCCGTACCGGCTTTGAAAACAGGTTCTTGTTTGGCGTGTCGTGCAGATAGACGCTGTACGGGTTCGGCATGACCAGTTTCATCTGCCCGAGCGCATTGCCCGGTCCGGGGCGCTGGCGATAGCGGCCATTCTGCAAGACATAGCCTTTCCGCCGCGCCGCAGCCGGATTGTTGCGCACCATTGATCCAATGCCTTCCGCGACAATCGAGGTCGGGATTTCCCACCAGGGGTTCAGGATCACGCCGCTGACCGTCGCTTCAAAAATCGGCGTTGGCGACTTGGTCTTGCCGACGATAACCGGCCAGCTTTTGAGTTTCTGATCATTTTCCCACAAGCTCACTTCGAAACTGGCGGCGTTTACCAACAGATATTTCTGCCCCATGACCAGACGCATCCAGCGCCATCGTTCCATGTTCAATGCCAATGTCGCGCGCTTTTCTGCATCCATTTCTGTCGCATAGGCTTCACGCAGCGCCTGATAATGGGGATTGCGTGGCCGAAGCGCTTCAAAATAGCCGACAAGGTCATTGCGAACCAACGCCTTCAGCAACAATTGCTGCGTATCGATATAGCGATCATCGCTACTGATATTCCATTTGGCTTTGGCCGAAGCCGGAGAACATCCCTCGAGATAAGCCAGCATCAACTCGTTCGCAGCGACCGAAGCCAGCCTCGACCGCCGATAGGGATCGCTGGCAGAATTTGGTTGGCTGAAATCGCTGATGGTGCAGCTTTCCAGACCCTCGGATGCGCGCGTGTCCACCAGTTGCTGCAATTGTGCGATTTGCGGCTCGGTCCAGATCAGATGATCCCGGACATCCTCTTCTGCTTGATCAACTGGCTGCGCAGCGGCGGAGGCAGAGAGCAGAAATCCGCTCAACATTGCTATAAATATTTTCATCTGATTCCCCTTCAGCCTATTGGCCAACACGACAATAAGTATTGATACTTAATCCTGGGTACAGGAAAAATCTGCTATGCACGAATGATGAACAGAAGAAATTTTATCACCGCCAGTCTCGTCGGCCTAACCGGCGCGGCTTATGGGATCAGTACCCGCTCACAAGCCGCCAGCAAGATTGCGACGCCGTTACCGGCCCGTCCAAAGACCGTTCCGCAACCCGGTCCGCTCGGCTTGATGGACCGCGCCAAGGCAGCAATGGCCTCCCATGAATCAACCTTGCTGCACACCGACAGGATCGGTATTGCCGACTATTCGTTGCACTCCGCCAAAGAGCGCTTCCATATTGTCGACATGGCAAACGGAACGACACAGTCCTTTCTGGTCGCGCATGGCAAGGGTTCCGATCTCCGGCACACCGGCTGGCTGCAGGAATTTTCCAACGTGCCGGGGTCAGAAGCCTCCTCCGGCGGCAGCTATATGATCAGCGAAACCTACGTCGGCAAGCACGGCACATCGCGTCGCCTGAAAGGTCTCGACCCGAGCAACAATATGGCTGAGCCGCGCGCGATCGTGATCCACGGCGCATGGTATGCCGAGCCGGAAATGGTTGAGTCACATGGGAAACTGGGCCGTAGCCAGGGCTGCTTTGCCTTTTCCGAAAGCGATCTGCCGGTCATATTGGAACGACTGGGACCGGGCCGCCTGCTCTACGCCGACAAGGTGTAACGGATAATTCGAGCCGGACCTTCGCGGACCTTGCTATATTGCGCCCTTGGCAATTCCATAGCTCTCCCAACATAGGCTACCCTGCAACGCCACCTCGCTGCCCCCTGCCCGCGCGTGCTCGTTACAGAGCATTCTCGCGCGGCCAGAAGCTTTCGGGTTTTCTATTTCTCGTCGGGCCATTTGATCGAGGGTCCGAGATCCTGCAGGACCTTGCGGGCATCAAATGCACGCGAGGTATCGGCGGGCATCGAACCACGACGCATCACAATATCCGCTTCGGCTTCATAGCGCTCGACAGTCCGGACATCGGTATCGAACGACCAGAAGGGATCGCGGCCATAGGGATGCCATGTCGACCAGACGCCGCTGCGATAATAGCGCCAGTGCGGACGCCAGTTCAGATAGATCGACCCGTAATAAGGTTCGTAGCGTGGGGACCGCTCGATAAAGGTTCGGCGATCGGTTTCGGTCGTATGGTCGGTTATCCGGAACCAGTCATATCCGTTCTGAACCGTGAGCTCCGCTGCCCGGTATAAGAGATAGCCTTCTACAGTATCACGCGAAGTCAGCGTATTTCCGGCAAAGCGGACGCGATAATGCGTATTGTCTATGCGATTTTCCGAATAGCCACCGGAGACACGCTGTCCGGCGATTTGGGGCTGATAGGGCGTTGCGGTTGCACAGGCGAACAACAACAAAGTCATCAGCAGCGCGCTTGCCCTGGCAGCGGCTTTGGTAATCGTTGCATGATCCGTCATGGTCGGTCCTCCTGATGTGGCCGCTGCAGCGGCTGGTAAGATGCCATTCTCGGAGTGGGGCGTTGATTTGTCTTTACGTAATTATTCGTAAGGCCAGTCAGGCCGGTCCGTAACAATACCTATCGCCGCCAAACTCTCTCCATCCTAGAAAGTCTGCAGGCAATAAGCTGATGGGAGAATGAAATGCTGGTGCGCAAGGATAGCAAGGTAATCGCGGTAGACGGTTCCCGCATGGCCATGTTCAAGAATATCGGCGAGGCTTTCGCCCCGGTTCTGGAACTGATCGAGGAGCATAAGAACCCATCGCTGCGCACTTCGGAACTCGGCACGGACAGACCCGGACGGAGCTTTCAAAGCAAGTCTCCCAGTCGAGGCGCACATGAGCAGGTCGATTTGCAACAGCAGGAAGAAGACCGCTTCGTTCAGGAAATGACCCAGCGGATCGAACAGATCATGTCGGGATCAGACGCAGGCATCATATTGGTTGCCGCGCCGCGCGCATTGGGCGTTATCCGGAAGCATATGGGTTCTGAAACCAGCGCGCGATTGCTGGCGGAAATTCCCAAGGACTTTGGACCGGATGACAAAGAGCCGCTGGCAAAAATGCTCGCCAAATATGAAGTCTGACAGTTTGTTCGGAGCTGCGCGAATTATATACTGAATCACTGATTGAATGAAGCGCTCGCCAAAGTTGAAGAGCTTGCAAACGGGCGAAGAAACTGATCTCCGCCCGTTCGTAAATCTGCGATAAGACTGACGTCAGGCTGCGGGACGATCAGCCGTAAGGTCAAATTCCAGCAGCATGAGCGTGGGGTCGCCCGGAAAGCATCGCGCAGAAAAGCCCATTTCCTTTTCGAGTTCGATCGCCGCATGATTTTCGCGAGCTTCGATTGACTGAAGTTTCTTGATTCCGCTCTTGCTCGACTGATCGATCACATATTTCAGGAAAGTCCAGCTCATCCCGCGATGCTTATAATCGCTGCGTACCGCGAGGGCGACTTCCGCTTCGGACTTGTCTGCGCTGGCACCCACCATCGCGCTGGCGATGATGGTCTTGTCGTCTATATCAAAAGCCAGATAGTCTTCCTTGTGATCATGATCGACGTCTACCAGATCGTCGAGCAGGGCACCTTGAACTTCCGGGACCGCGGACAGAAAGCGGAACCGCAAATCTTCTTTTGAAACATGGGTGAAAAATTCTGCCAATGCTTCCTTGTCCGATGGCTCGACCGGCCGGACATGAAATTCAAAACCGGTACGGGTGGTCAGCGGTATGCTGTTGCTCACGACAACGGCATGGTCAGGGCGGATCGGCTTAGCGGGTGAAGGTTGCAGGAGGGATGATTTTGCTTCGGACATGAGAGTTCCTTTCAAAGCGCTTGGGGAAATTAAAATTCAATGTGCCAAATATATCCGGTCACGCAGAATGTCCGCCATCCGTAAACCAACGTATCCCCGCAAATATCCGTAATGCTCCCTATTGACTCCATCGGCGTTTATCCGGTCTGTCAGCGTCTCACCGTTCCAGCAATTTTCCTTCCATCCGAGGCATTGGTAATGACGCATATTGACGCATATAAATCCCGGATCAGGACTGCCGCCGAAGCGGTGCATGGTTTACGACCCGGCGCGCATATGGCGATGGGCATGGCTACCGCTGAGCCGCCGGCACTGCTCGGCGCGATCGCGGACATGGCGGCGAACGGAACGGTCGACGATCTCAAGCTTTGGTATTTCCATTCTATGGATCATGCTGGTGATACGGTGTTGCGCCCTGACCTGCTCGGACGGATCCGTCCCCGCTGCATGTTTTTGAGTTCTGTTGACCGTAAATTGCTCAGCACAAAGCAACCGGGCGAGAAAAGTCCGCTCGAATTTGTTCCGGTCGCTTTCAGCGACTCCCCCCGGCTATTTGAGCAGGAAGTGTCACTCGATCTTTTTGTGACGACCGTCTCGCCGATGGACAAGCATGGCTGGTTCACCTTTGGCACCAGCAACGACTATTCCACCACCGCCGCTCGCAATGCAAAGAGGCTGGTGGTCGAGGTCAATCCCAATATGCCACGCGTGTTCGGCGCTTCCCTGCTCCATGTTTCGGAAATCGATGCGATTGTTGAAAACAGCACGCCGCTAACCGAAGTTCATCCACCGGAAATATCTGCGGTAGACGCCAAGGTAGCCGCTATTATCGCGGACATGATCGACGACAGGGCCTGTCTGCAAATGGGCATAGGCGCGCTTCCGGGTGCCGTTTGCGCCTTGCTCCATGATCGCAAGGATCTTGGCATCCATACGGAGCTGATGACCCCTGCCCTGGCCGAACTTATCCATTGTGGTGCGGTCACCAATCAGGCGAAGACTACCTATCGTGGTCGCAGCGTCTTCACCTTCGCCATGGGTGACCGGGCTTTTTATGATTTCCTCGATGATAATCCGGCGTTCCACAGCGCGCCGGTTAATATCGTCAATGATCCCCGCCATATTGCCAAGAACAGGAACGTCGTTTCGGTCAACGCAACGCTGCAGATCGATCTCGGTGGCGCGTGCAATTCGGAACATATGATGGGGCGGCAATATAGCGGATCGGGCGGCCAGCTCGACTTCGTGCGCGGCGCGACCGCATCGAAAGGTGGCAAGTCAATCATCGCCTGCCAGTCCACGGCCCGCAACGGTACCGTTTCACGCATTGTTCCCCGGCTGGACGGACCGGTCACCACCCCCCGCAACGACACGCATATCGTGGTGACCGAATATGGCGCGGTCGACCTGAAGGGCAAATCACTCCACCAGCGGGCAGATGCACTCATCGGCCTGGCCCATCCAAAATTCAGGGATGAACTGGCCAACGCTCTGTAAGATCAATGCCTTTACGGAGAGTAAGGAAGAGGGGCCTGCCCTGCTCTGCGGCAGTTCCATGGAAGGATACGTAATCTCCCTGATATGGTTACAACCCCTCGCCTCCTACCCTAACCGCTTTCCAACCGGGGCAATGCGAGCCATTGAAGCACATCATTCTACCAACTTTACCACATTTTGCGGAAGCAGCAGCGCTGGAAGGCACCGGATTATCGGTCGTCTCGCTGACCAAAAAATTCGGAAAAAAGACCGCCCTGAGCAATGTTTCGATCGAAGTCCGGCCATCGGAGGTTGTCGGCCTGCTCGGCCGCGACGGCGCGGGGAAGACCCTGACCTTCTATTCGATCCTTGGACTATTACGGATAAACGCGGGGCGTATTTTCCTGAATGGTGAAGATATAACAAGATTGCCTCTCGACCAGCGCGCGCTTCGCGGCTTGGGATATTTGCCACAGGAAGCCTCGATTTTCCGCGGCCTGACGGTCGAACAGAATGTCATGACTGTATTAGAACTCTTCGAGCACGATCCGGTTTTGCGAACGCAGAAACTGGATGCCCTGCTAGAGGAGTTTCATATTGACTATGTCCGCCACACGCCGGCGCGGGCGCTGTCGGGCGGCGAAAGACGCCGGTGTGAAATCGCTAGGGCGATGGCAGCCGATCCGAGCATCATGCTGTTTGACGAACCTTTTGCCGGAATTGACCCGATGTCGGTCCGGGATATCAAGGCAATGATCGCCAATCTGGAAAGCCATGACGTCGGCATATTGATCACCGATCAGAATGTGCGCGAGATGGTCGATATTCTGGATCGGGTCTATGTTCTGCACGAAGGACAGATCGTGTTTGACGGTACACCGGAGGCAATGCTGGAGGACAAGCTGGTCCGCCATTTATATCTCGGAGAGGAATTTCATGCCGCCGCTAGGTAACACTACGGATGGCTGGCAGACCGCCTTTCCTGCATTCACCACAAGAGTGATTTGGCGATAGCTTTCAGAGGAGAGATCATTTTTCCAGATGGCCTTCGCAGCAAAGATTTTCGAATTAGGAGAGACAACATGAAATCCGTTCTGCTTTTTGTAAATGATGATTCCGGACTTGATGCACGGTATCAGGCATCGCTGGATCTGACCCGCGCTCTGGACGGGCATCTCCATTGCCTGCGTGCCAATCCCTACAAACCCCAAATGGCTTTTGACGGCGTTACCGGCATGTCGGTCATGTACGACATCAGCAGATATGCAGAGGAAGCCGATGCGCTGCTCCAGGCGGAAATCGAAAAGCGGCTGGCAGGCGAAGACGTTCCGTGGGACTATCAGACCGCCAATGCAGAACCTGCCAGAGGGCTGTCACGACACTCGGCCTTGACTGATCTGATCGTGCTCAGTTCCTGTAGCGGCGTGAAAGACAATACCGAGCCACTCGGCATATTGGGTGACGTTATTTTCAGCACCAATATTCCGGTCGTCGTCCAGCCGGACAGTGTGAAGAAATTCGAAGCCGCAGGGCCGGTGGTGGTTGCCTGGAACGGCAGTTTCGAGGCTGGCAACGCCCTGCGCGCAGCCGTACCGCTGCTCAAACTGGCCAGTGATGTGCACATTGTCGTCGTCGAGGAAGAAAAGGATCACGATTTGCCGCCTCTGGAAGCTTCGGAATATCTGTCACGACATGGCATCAAGTCGAAGATTCACGAACTCGCGGCCGACAAATCTTCGGTACAGGCCGTCCTGCTGTCCACCGTCGATACGCTAAACGCCGGTTACATGGTGATGGGAGCCTATGGTCATAGCCGGGCGCGCGAGTTTCTGTTTGGCGGCGTCACGCGCAATCTGTTCCGCGACTGCCCGATCCCGCTATTCGTCGCGCACTAATCTTGGAAACCGCTTTCCCAGAGGAATATCAAGATGAGTGGTGTAACGGTAAAATTTCATGGAGCGGCGGGAACCGTCACTGGCTCCTGTTTCGAAGTCACGGGTGCCGGCAAGACCATATTGGTTGATTGCGGCATGTTTCAGGGCACCCGTTCGCTCGAAGCACTGAACCATGAACAGCTTCCCTTTGATCCGAAAAAAATCGACGCGGTGCTGCTGACTCACGCGCATCTCGATCATAGCGGCCGGCTGGCCTATCTCTATGCCAGTGGCTGCAAGGCGAAAACCTATTGCACTCCACCGAGCGCCGATATCATCAAACCGCTATTGCAGGACGCAGCCAAGTTGCAGGCCGCCGATGTCGAGCGTCGCAACCGCCGCGCGGACCGCGCCGGCCTGCCACCGTTCATCCCCCTCTATGATGGCAAGGACATCGCGAAACTGCACAAAAATGTCCGTGCGGTCACCTATTGCGCAGAAAATGACCTTGGCAACGGTGTGTCCTTTCGTTTCTGGGATGCGCGGCATATCGTCGGATCGGCTTCGATAGAGATCAATATCGCCGGACAGCGCCTGCTCTTCTCCGGCGATGTGGGGCCCGGTCGATCGATCAATTGTACAAGCTCGGAAATCGGTGGTTATGATCATGTAATCTGTGAATCGACTTATGGTGACCGGGACCGCGAACTCATATTGGTCAGCGAGCGACGCGAAACATTGGCGCGCCATGTCGAGGAAGTGATGGCGGCGGGCGGCAATGTGCTGATCCCGGCTTTCGCACTGGAACGGACGCAGGCGATACTCGAGGATTTCGATGCTCTGTTCGAATCTGGACGCCTGCCCCCGATAAATGTGTTTCTGGATTCTCCTCTGGCCCAGAAAGTCACGATGGCGGTGATGCGCTATCGCGACAGTGGCACCGACATGCTGAAACGGACCAACATCCGGTTCATCGAGAATACGGCGGAATCCAAGAAGCTCAACCGGATGACCGGGGTGGTCATCATCGCCGGATCAGGCATGTGTACCGGCGGCCGGATCAGGCATCACCTGATCCGCAACCTGCCGCGAAGACAGTCCCGGCTGTTGCTCTCCGGTTTTCAGGTTGCCGGAACCTTGGGCGCGGTGCTCCGGGATGGAGCAAAACGCGTCCGTATCTCCGGCAACGATGTGATGGTGAAGGCGCAGGTCGCCATGCTTGACGGCTATTCCAACCATGCCGATCGTGGCGGTCTGGTGGAATGGGTCAAGGATCGCACACCGATCAGAGGATCGCTCTTTCTGGTCCATGGAGAGCAGAGCGCTCTTGCGGGTTTTGCCGAAGCCCTCGGAACCATTCCGGATCTGCCAGAAACGATTATCCCGAAACTGGGCGAGACCTGGGAATTGAAGCCCGGCAAAGCGGCAACCCGGTTGGCAGCTGGTCGACCCGATGCGGAAGACCTTACCGCTTCGCGCGACTGGATTTCCAAACTTGCAGCATTGCGCGAGGAGGTCGAAGAAAAACTATCCGAGCAAAGGACCAACCAGGACCGCGAAAAAATGCTGGCGGCGCTCAAGCGGGCCCTGGAGAGCGTCTAGAGATCCGAGACAACTTGCCGATCGACTGCTTCATAGTATGTCGAATGTTTAACTTATAACCCGCTAGTAAAGATCAGCAATTTTGAAATCATCTTCAAGCTTGCGGAGAAGGCCCGGATCGGTAATCCATTTGCCCAAGACGTCAGCCGGGTCTGCAGTTTCGGGAAAACCGGAACGCTCCGCCAATTGCCGCCATACCCGTCGCGCTTCCTCTTTTTCACCCAACATCGCCGACGACAATATATAGCTTATTTCCAGTCCGAATGCGGCGCCCGGCATCGAATCCAGATATCGTGAAGACAATTGCTGCGCTGCCTTGGCATCGCCAAGCCGCAGTTTTCGCATCGCCACCGTGGCTGCGATCGCCAGTTCCGCGTTCGGATCCATTTCCAAAGCCTTGACTGCATAGGCTTCCCCTTCCGGCATATCACAGGCCAGCATATACATGCCCAGATAACCCATGATGCGGGAATTTAGCGGGTTGAGACCGACTGCCCGCTCTCCCCACAATGCACCTCTGCGACAATCATCATCATAAAAAGCGCTCTGCGCCACAGCGAAAGTGGCGGATGCACTATTATTGTCGATTTTTGCGGCTCTCGTGGCGAAATCCTCCCGCGATCCCTCAATCGCGTCAGCAAGGTCGAATTTTTCCGCTACATTTTTGGCCGTCGCCAACACGCTCATCAAATAGGAATCATTGGGGAATTTTTGCGCTGATGCGTTCATACATTTCAATACGCGCTCCAGCAGCACTTCGTCGCGGTAACGCATATATTGATGAAACTGCAGCAGACACGGATAACCCGGCGTAAAATCGACACGATATTTCGACAACTCGTGCTGAGCGATCTTTCCGTAGGGGCCGGCGATATTGATCACGGCCTGGTTCAGGCCTGCTTCGCGTCCCGCATTATTGGTAGCCTCGATTCGGTTCGACCAGATCACTTCTCTGGTGGCGCTGTCGACAAGGCGCAGCTGGACGCGATCGCCCGTGTCATCCAGATTCGAAGATTCGAGCAGATATTGCGAAGATTCGACGGTATCGGAATTTTCATCAAAAACGCGCACTTGATCGAACTTTTCCAGCGCTCCGACCAGATGGCTGTGAATGATTTCCAACGTAGCCCGGGATGCAGAATTGGTGATCCCTTCCGTCGCTTTCACGATAACCGCTGGATAGACAATGGCAACTTCCGGCTCGTCATCGCTCTTTTGCAGATAGAAAATTGCCCCGGCGGCCAGCAACAACAGGGCTGCAAAAATCGCCAGAATATAACCGCGATTGATCGCAGCCAATCGCCCGGCAAAACTTACAGCGGTATTATCGGCTTCTGTGGACAGATCGGCGGGCTTCTCGTCAGTCTGCTCCGGATCGACTGACACCTTCCCGACCGGCAGGTCTTCGGTCGGTGGAAGGTCGGCCGCTTTGCCGGCCTCATTCGATCCGAGAATGATTTCATAATGGTGATAGGGAATATAGAGCCGGTTTGCGCTTTTCTCACGCAGGTAAAAATGGTCGAGCATACGGCGCAGCCGCCCGATCTGCACCCGCGGATAGCTATCAATCTGGGTATCAAAACTGTCATCGCGACCAAGCGCATCGACGGCAACGGCATAAGCCGTCAAAGGCTTCCCTTCTTCCAGCAACTTGTGATCGACGAGAAAACGAAGCAGCTTGCTCATGGTCGGGGACCGGGCAAATTCGGAGCTGCACAGCAGCCGATCGCGCTCCAAACAAAGTTGAAGCTTTTCCGCTTCGGTCAAAATTGGCAAGATTCCTCCATCTGATACGGCGCCCTGCTCCAGGAAAATTTTCCGGGGCAAGCGGGACGCTTCTTTTATATAGACCCGTATCCTATAAGATAGTTGCGAGTAGTTCGCAATTAAATGGCGGAAATCATTTGAGTTTTCGTTCCTCGGGGGTGCTTAGATCGACAAAGCAGCCGAAAATGCCCAAAACCTCCCCGTCTCCGCCAATCTGGCATGTGCCTCTTGCTAGCACCGGAAGGTCGTTGCCATTCTCGGTGAGAATCCGAGCGCGAAATTCAAAATCTGCGCCTTCATCCAGTGCACGCGAAACCGCTTCCTGAACCATCGGCCGGTCATCCGGATGATAATAATGGATCGCATTTTCCAAAAGAGGGTGGCCGAGCGAATGGCGACGTTCATGCATGTCGAAAATATAGTCAGACCATTTGACGGTATTGGATCTCGCATCCACATGCCAGGATCCAAAGCGTCCGACATCTTCCGAAATTTCAAGCGTCAGCTGACAACCCTCAAGTTCTGTCTGGACGGCCTGCAAGTCCGTGCGCAGTTTTCGCAGTCTAGAAACCAGATAGGCAATCACCAATATTAGGAAAAATGCCAAAATATAAGATAAATACGCCAATAACACCCCCGGCATTACGTCCCCTCCTGTCGTTGGGAACTGCTTCCCTAAACGCCTGCCAAATATTCCGAATTTGACGTGGCAAAACTAGTAACAAATCGATCACATAATTTCGATTCATTTTTGCAGGAAGCTGATGAACAACCAAGAATGATCAATAATGATAAAATATATTGATGGAATGGTGTCCCGCGGAAAGCCGTGAAAGGCCGGGAAGGAGACACCCGCGAAGCAATCCGTCACCGGGATTTCGGAAGCTGGCCGACCGTTGCTATTTTGCAAACATGCCCGAGCGATTGATGATTGTCATGATTTCATTGATCAGGGTCGGGCTATCGATCCATCTGTCCAGCACTTCCCGCGGCGGGCTATTTTCGGACAACCCATAGTCTGTTGCCATCGTTTTCCAGACACGCCGCGCTTCATCCTTGTCATTCAGCATCGCCGAAGACAGCATATAAGTTAGCTCAAGTGCCGGCTCTTTTCTCGGCGATGACGCCAGATATTTCGTGGCCAATTCACGTGCGGCTACTGCTTCGCCTCGTTTCAGCATTTGCAGGGCTACAGCTGCAGCAATCGCTAGATCGGCATTGGGGTCCAGTTCCAGCGCTTGCGCTGCATATTTTTCACCTTCCGGATAATCGCAGCCGATCATATAGAGCCCCAGATATCCGCTTATCCGGGAATTCAGGGGGTTTAATGCAACGGCCTTCTTGCCCCAGGCCACACCAGTCGCGCAATCTCCGGCGAAAAAGGCCGACTGCGCCACAGCAAAATTCGCCGCAGCACTATTCTGATCCAGCGCCTCGGCCTGTCGGGCAAGCAACATTCCCACTCCTTTGCCCGCCACGCCGGTCTCGGTACGTTCCGACATGTTTCGCGCGAAGGCCGACACACTCAAGAGATGGGCGTCGTTGGGGAAGCGCTCGACCGATTTCTCCAGACATTTTTTCAAAGGCTTTAGTTTTCCCGGTTCGCGATAGCGGATATAAAGGTCGAACTGGAGCAGACAGGGATATCCAGCGGAATAGTCATTTTCCAGTTTGGAAATCTCTGTCTGGGCGATTTCCCCGTATGGGCCTGCCAATGCGATGATGGCCTGATCCAGTTCCAGCCTGAAGGCTCTTTCATTCGCTGTGTTCAATTCTCTCGACCACAATATCTCGCCGCTTTGGCCATCCAGCAGACGCAATTCTATTTTATCTGCGGTGGCCTCCAGAAAGCGCAGCCGCAGCACATAGTCGGATTTTTCCGGCTGTCCGGATCTGGCATCAAATATCCGTAATCCGCTAAACCCGTTCAAGCCACGCACCAGTTGGTTGCCGACAGATTCGGAGAGTTCCGATGCGCGTACGCCGGGAGCGCCATCGGGCAAATCCAGCGCAATTCTCGGATAGACGATCTCGTCTTCAACCTGAGCGGGCCAAAGAAGATAGCCCAAAATACCGATCGCCACCAACAGGATCAAGACGCCGAGAATGGTAAAAAGCCCCTTATACCAACCACGCTGACTTTCGGTCCGCTTTTCCACCGGAGGACGCGCCTCGGCTTCAGGACGTTTTGATTTCTTGCCATCCGGAGCAGACGAATCCGTTCCCTGTCCGATCAGATTTCCCGCATCGCCCGAAGGCGCTACGTTGGGTTCCAGAATGATCTCATATTTATTGGGAGCGATAGAAAGCCTGTTTTCGCCTCCCTTCCGCAAATAAAAATTGTCGAGCATCCGGCGCAGACGGCCCATCTGGACACGCGGATAGCTATCGGTCTGCGTGTCAAAATCCGCATCACGCCCGAGCGCATCTGTAGCGATTGTATAGCTTTTCAGCGGGACGCTGTTCCCGGACAATTTATAGTCCACCAGAAACCGCAACAATTTGCACATGCTCGGCGAGCGTGCAAATTCGGCATCGCTCAACAACCGGTCGCGTTCCAGACATAATTGCAATGCGGCGGCATCATCCATAGGTTGATTATTGTCCTTACCTGGATCAGTCTAAGCGCGACGGTCTTAGACGGATGCAGAACTGCGCCCATGAAATGGGTGTAACTTATTGTAACATAGCTTGAGATGGGAAATTATTCAAACCATCAAATCTGGATAGAGTCTGGATTCTGGCACGGGAAATGAAGTTTGAAGCAATGACATGAAATATCGTTTCCTACATTTCGAACTGGACACCGAGCGTTTTGACCTGCTCCGTAGAGGCGAGAAAGTCGTTATTCAACCACAAACGCTGGCCATATTGTCGATGCTTGTGGGCAATCATGACAAATTGATGCTCAAGGAAGAATTGGTCCAGCAATTATGGAACGGCCGAAACATTTCGGACAGCGCCCTCTCCAGCCAGGTCAAGGTCCTGCGTCGAATTCTGGGAGATGACGGCCAGGAGCAGCGGATAATCCAGACTGTCTATGGGCGGGGATTTCGCTTTGCTGCACGCGTCGAGACGATCTCGTCTTCAATCGATTCGCATATAGCACCGGCTCGCCCGAAGGTAATGGATGCACTGATCGATCAAGCCGGCAAGCCGCCTGTCATCGCCGTGCTGCCGTTTTACAAGATCGGTGACATGGCAGAACATAGCTGCTTGCCCGAGGCCCTGCCCGCAGACATCACGACCGCGTTATCCCAGTTACGATGGCTGTTCGTGATCGCGCGCGCATCCAGCTTTCGCTTCGACGCCAATCTTCCCGACCTTGCAAAAATGCGCGAAGAGCTTGGAGTCGACTATGTCCTGACCGGGTGGGTCGAACTGGTCGGCGGCCAGATGCTGGTCGGTGTGGAGCTTACCGAAACCAGACAGCATCGCGTCGTCTGGGCCGAGCGTTACGACGCGCGGCTCACAAATATCCATGATCTGCGCGCGCAAATGGTGCGTGACATCATTGCCGCGATCGATCTGTCGATCAGCGATACCGAAGCGGCCTATGCGAAATTGACAGCTCCCGACCAACTGACTGGATGGGAAGCCTATCATCTGGGGATGTCGACCGTAAACGGGGCCAGAATGGACCTGAAAATGGCGCTGGACCATTTTGAATTTGCCCGGGCGAAAGCCCCCACATTCGCGCGCGCTCATGCCGGCACCGCCTACATTCACGGCCTGGGCCTCTACCATCTCGCGCAAGGCGGCAACGAAAACGCCGCTATCCACAGCATGCTGATGCTCGGAGAACAGGCATTGCGATGTGATCCCCTCGACCCCTTCGCCCATCTTGTGAGCGGCCGGGCGGAACGGTTCACCGGCAATATCGATAGCGCGCTGGACCATTATGCCAAAGCGATCGCGTTCTGCCCGAACTACGCCGAAGCCTATAATTCACAGGCCGTCGTTCTGTTGCTGAAAGGTGATTTTTCCGCCGCACACGAAGCTGCGAAGCTTGCCACAAAGCTCAGTCCGAGTTGTCCGATGCGTTTCGAAGCCGAAACCACCCAAACCTACGCGGCATTCAACCTGGGCCAGGACGAGGAGGCGCTCGCGCTTTCGCGCAAGCTCACCGAATTTTCGCAACACAGTCCATTGGCTTTGCTTGCCGCAATGACCGTGTTCCATCATCTGGGTTGCGAAGATGAAGCAAGGCTGGTGCAATCCCGCATATTATCGACGGGCATGCAGCCGAGAATCAATATGCTCAACACATTCCCCCAAAGCGCAGCGGAAATTTCCGACCAGATCACGCGGGCTGTGACGCATTATTTCAGCTAGGCTGCAGTCCTGTCGACTAAAAAGCCATGGCGCCTTCCGGGCTGAAACTTACCTGATTGGGTCAAGCCTTGGCAGCCGCCCGCTCTTCGTCAAATGCGCGCAGGACAATAGTGCCGATTGACAGCTCTTCATGGTCAGCATTTCTGATGCTCACCCGGTAGAAAAATTTCGATGTCGCCTTGAACTGGGTCAGGGCTTCGGTCGCGGAATATAGTGTATCGATCAATATCTCTTTACCGAGATCATCGTGGCCAATGACCTGGAAGGGAAGACAATCTACGCCGGAATTCACCGAACCGGCTGCATCGGAACCCTTGTTGAGCACCGCAAGTTCCCCGGTATCGATACGGGCCGCCCGATAGAAGGTGGACAACCAGACCATCAGGTCATCAAGCGGAAGCCGCTGGGAAAACACGATTCCGACACGCGCGCCTGATTGCCAGCGCACAGTACCGCTTATGTCCAGCAGTTCGGGCACCGAAAGCCGGATGTTTTTCCCAATTTCAAAAACATGTTCTGTTCTGACGCAAATGCCGGCGGGGGAAATGTCACAAATATCCGCATGGATCAGACGCGACCCGAGATAGATGTTGATCGGATGTTTCATCTCGATCCGCGGCAGGCGCGAAACCCGGCCTTGCTTTGCATCATTGGGCTTGGAAAGCACCGTGGCCATATCGATCGGCGTCGAAAATTCGATGCCGGCCAAGGCCTTTTTCCGCCACCGTACCGTGCCGGTCAATTCCTGCTCCTCGGTCAAAAGGGCGGAGACCGTGTCACCGAGTTCAAAATTGGGATGGATTTCGACCATCATGCCGGTGGCCGAAAGGTTTTTAATGAAGCCCCAGCCTTCGCCCGATTCTGCCTTGATTTTGGCAAGCCTCAACATGGCAATATGCCGGTCTTGTTTTCTGCGGTCCTCGTCCACGACGATATTGTCCGATGGGGGAGCGGAGGAAGTACCAGATTCGATCATATTTGTCATTTACTTGACCTTCATTCGGTAACGTAGGGAAAACCGTTCTTCTTTGCCGGCCGTTGGCAGTAGAGCGCCACTCGGCCGGAGCTTGATATGCGTGACATTCGCATCAAATCCATAGGTATCGGCGACGGGACTATAATCGAACGTTTTGCCGCCATCGCAGGAAAATTCGATAGAATCCTTCGCGCTGGAAAGGCCGTCAAAGCTGAACTCCAGACCACTGTCATTGTCCTTAAACACTGCAGGGCCAGTACCACTGTGATCCAGATCACCGACAAACAGGGAAAGATGTTCGGGAACTTTATCGGTAACAGCAAAGGATGCGGCAGGAGATCCGCTCTTGCCGGGTCCGGTAACGGATACGAAGAAGTCGACAACGGCTCCAGGAACCGTGGCGAGCGTCCCGCCATTTCCGGCAGGACTTCCAACAATGTTGCTCGAAAGCGCAATGGCGATATTTTCGCCGGGATCAGCTTCGGCAAATGCCGGCAGCGGAATTGCGACAAGCGCCAATGCAACGGCGTACGACATGGCACTTGGCCTTGCGGTAGCGCGATGGCCCCTGCAGTCGCTTCGGACCGCAAAAGCCTCATATGTCGCATTGGATGTCTGCATCGTCTTTTCCCGTTATAACCTGTTTACTGCAATTCGACTTCAAAATTAAGGGCGTCATTTGTCATATTATCTACCGGCATAACCATTCGTGTCATTTGTCTACTCAATGCAATTCTATCAGGCGTAATTCGCAAGCTTCACCGGAGCCGCTATTGGCGTCGGCGCCCAGTAGAATTTCGCAATTGCGGAACGTCGTACGGCGTGTCACGGTGATCGCGGAAACCTGCGCTTTCGTTTCGTTCTGCACCCTGGGTGTCATAGCGAATGGCTTGATCACCCGCGCACTGGCAACTGCCGTGGCGCGACCATGTTGTGGGGATGCTGTCGGATCGGTCGCGAATGCTTCGGAAGCCAGCGCAGGTAATATGATGATTGTCATGACGGCCAGGATGGATAGTAGCACTATGCTGGAACAGCGGAGCAACCGAGAATAATCGGTTTTCACTTTCCACAATATCGTACCCACTAACTGCATGACGCATCCCAACTACTAATGTGCAAGAGGGAGACCGTGAAGCGTTTGTCCGATAATGGAGCGGGTAGAATGTCTACCCGCTCCATCGGGAACAATCGGTACGATATTGACCAGAATATCGCACCGATGCCAGGGCAACTGTGGCGCTTAATTGGGTTACCACAGGCAAAAGCCGTATTGCCCCACTTGCCTATCCTTTGTGGCGGAGCATGGCGGCAAAAGGCAGTTAGACACGGCTAATGTTACAGTATGTTACGGTTGCAGATTTTCAAGTCACTGTAATTACAGCGTTTTTCCTAAGCGCTCGCGATGGCGGGGCGGAAAGTTTAACTCTTTCTACATAATAGTTAACAAAATCCTTGCCAATTTTCGTGACGTGACACGGCAATTGAGGACCTCAACGGGCGGGTTTCACAGAATTGCGACCCTGTGACTCGCGATATGGTTGAATATACAACATCAGCGGCCTCGGGCAAAGTCGAATAGCTATTGCCATGCCATGACAGGCGGTACATTCGGCAATGATTGAACATCCAGCCGCGGGAATTGGCGATATGCCACCTGGATAATATTTTCGATCATTCCGAAACAGACTGGATCAATTCCATATATGGGACATCCATCTCTCTGCCAGACAGATTAATCCCGGGCGATCGCGGCCAATATCGACTCCGCAAAGCCGTGTAATGTGTCGTCACGGGCGCCCATGATGACGATTCGGTCACCCGATTGGGCGAGTTTCACTATTTTATCGCCACAATCCGGCCGGGCGGGGATATATTCTGCCCTGCCACCGGCAGCATTTATCGCATCGACAATCGATTCGCTGCCCAGCGACCGATCGACCGTGCCGCCAAAATAGACCGGATCACAAAGAAGGACGCGGTCATCACCATCGAGATGCTCGGCGAAAACCGCGGATAGCTCTGCACCCATTTTCTGTATCGGTCCGAAACCATGCGGCTGAAAGAAGGCTATGACCCGACCGGGGAAAGCTTTCAGCGTGCGGAGAGTGGCAGCAATTTTATCGGGATTGTGACCAAAATCGTCGACCACGGTAATATCGCCCGTGCTCCCCACGATATCAAAACGTCGGGCCAGCCCCTGAAAGGTCCCCATTGCCGATACCGCAGCGTCGATCGGCACTCCGATTGCAGAACAGGCCGTGATCGCCGCCAGAGCGTTGGCAATATTATGCCTGCCGGGCACTTGCAGCGAAACCGGATATTCCTTGCCGCCGCAGCGCATCACAAAAGCGCTGCCCAGCGATTTTTCCTCGACCTGCACAGCCTGATAATCCGCACCTTCGAGAAATCCAAAGCTGCTGGCTTTCGCCAGTTGGCACGCGTCAATCAGCGCGCGTGATTCTGCATCATCATGATTCCAGATCGCATGGCGCGATTTCGCGACAAAGTCTCCGAACAATATTCTGAGTTCTTCTAGGCTCTTGTGATCAAGACTGACATTGTTGAGCACCGCAATTTCGGGGTCAAACAGAGCAATGGAACCATCGCTTTCGTCGACCTCGCTGACCATCAGCCCGCCGGCCCCGACACGGGAGCTGGCAAATGGCGCGTCGGCATTGACGAAATTCTTCATCACCGCGCCGTTCATGATCGTCGGATCACGGCCGGCTTTGGTCAATATCCAGCCAATCATGCCGGTGACCGTCGATTTCCCGCTGGTACCGCCAACGGCAATGCTGCGTGACACGGCATTGAAATGCTCGGCCAGCAATTGCGCGCGGGTCATTCGCTTGCAACCCAGGGCGATGGCACGCGCGACATCGGGCACGGTCTCTTCGATCGCGGCGGAAGCGATCAATATCTGGCTGCCATCAACAAGGCCGCTGCCATCCTGCTGGAACAGCTTGATCCCCCTGTCCTGCAACCATTGAAACTTGTCCGCGAGCCGGCCCTGGTCCAGCGCTCGGTCCGATCCTGCGACCTGCGCGCCAGCCGCCTTGACGATCATTGCCAGAGGCAGCATTCCGGAGCCGCCGATACCGCAAAAATAATAGGATTTGTCTTCGGTCATTTTTTCGCGCTATTGCTTCTCTCTCTATTTGGCAATGGCGCAAGGAACAAAATCGATCTCCCCACCAGTCCTCATCGGCATTTGTGCGCCGTCGACCCCATTCACCAAGGACGCTGCCAGTCGCGTCCTCGCGCTCGCGGCCCGGACCCATCCGAAGGCCGAACTGGTCTTTGACGAGCAATGTTTTTTTGAAGACGGCCATTTTGCCGGCAGCGACAAGCAACGCACCGACAGTTTCGTCGCTCTGGCCAATGATCCGGACATCGACGCAATATGGTTTGCCCGCGGCGGCTATGGTGCCGCCCGTATCGCGGAAGCCGCCATCGATCGATTGGACAGCGCCGCAAAAAACAAGATCTATCTGGGATATAGCGATGCAGGCAATCTGCTTGGCGCGCTCTATCGCGCCGGTATCGGCGACGTCGCACATGGCCCCATGCCGTCGGATATCGGCAGGCCTGAAGGCGAGAAGGCCGTGGCCAGAGCGCTGGACTGGATCGTACACAGGAAGACGGATGCGCTCGATCCCAGCCTGATTAGCGGCCAGAAATACGCCGCTTTCAACTTAATGACGCTCGCCATGATGACCGGCACAAAGCTGATACCGGATTTGCGTAATCATATTCTCATCGTCGAGGAGATTTCGGAATATCTCTACGCCTTTGACCGCGCGATGTTTCACCTGTGTAGCAATCTGGCTGATAGCGGACTGACTGGCATACAATTGGGCAGAGTCGACGATATTCCCGAAAACGACCGGCCATTCGGCGAGGACCCCGAGGCGATTATCAAGCGATGGGCCGGGAGCAATGCTATCGCCTATCTAGGTCGCGCGGAAATCGGCCATGATGCCCAGAACCGGATTGTGCCCTTCGGGATGTCAAAGACCTGATCCGCAAATCGGAGTGAGCCGGCTCCCGGCCATCACAGAGCCTGCTTTCAGGAAGCTTCTTCCAGACTATCATCATTGTCCCGGCCGTGATCAAATTCCGGCACCAGCGACTTGAGCGTCGTCACAGCACGCTTCGGATCGCGGCAATCGAGCAGATTCGCGACCAGGTCGTTCAATATATCTGCCGCAAGATAGGATTCATGAGCCTTCATGATCCGGGGGTGCAGGGTCTTTTGCGGATCATTGCCGATAATCAGTTCTTCATAGAGCTTCTCGCCTGCGCGCAGCCCGACTTCGACGATTTCGATATCGCCATCCGGGTTGGCATCATTGCGCACGGTCAGTCCGGACAGCCGGACCAGTGTTTCAGCCAGGTCCTGGATTTTCACCGACTTGCCCATATCGAGAACGAATACTTCTCCGCCCTTGGCCATTCCGGCTGCCTGGATCACCAGCTGGGCCGCCTCGGGAATAGTCATGAAATAGCGCGTGACCTTCCGGTCCGTCAGGGTGATCGGACCACCCTGCTCTATTTGCTTGCGGAATAGCGGCACCACAGATCCGCTGGACCCGAGGACATTGCCAAATCGCACCATGGAAAATCTGGTGTCGCCGGCAGCATTTGCGAAATTCTGGATTATCTGTTCTGCAGCCCGCTTGGTTGCCCCCATGACATTGGTCGGACGAACCGCCTTATCGGTGCTGATAAGGATGAAATCCTTAACGTCTGCCGCCTGAGCCGCGGCAGCCAGCGTCTGCGTTCCCAATATATTGTTGCGAATGCCCTCTATCGGGTTGGCCTCGACAAGCGGCACATGCTTATAGGCAGCGGCGTGGAAAACCGTGTCGGGATTCCACGTTGCGAATATCTCGTCGAGCCTTTCCGCATCAACAACCGAGCCCAGAACCGGTATCAATTCCAGCTTCGTTGAAGCTTGATTGGCGACCGGTTTTTTCAGTTCTTTCTCAATTTCGTAAAGCGCATATTCGGAAATATCCAGCATCACCAGGCGATGGGCACCCGATTTGGCGATCTGCCGGCACAGCTCCCCGCCGATCGATCCTCCGGCACCGGTCACCAAAACGGTCTTGCCGACGATGGTCCTGCCAAACAGCAGTTCATTCGGCTGGACCGGTTCCCGCCCGAGCAAATCTTCAATCTCCAGCTCGCGAATGTCGCTGAACGCGATTTTGCCGGAAATTATCTCCTGCATATTCGGCAATGTCTGAACATGCACCGTGAATTCGCGGACCTGCTCGACGATCGCGCGGCGTTTCCGGCGGTTGATCCGCGGCAGAGCCAACAGGATATCGGTGATTTTCTGCTCTCTGATCAGATCCGGCAGATGCCCGCTCCAGAAGACCTTGTCTCCGTCCAGCCGCTGGCCGTCGAGCCGTTGATCATCATCGATATAGCCGCATAGTCGCATCGCGGGTTCTGACCGCATCGACGCCGCGAGCTGTTGACCTGCGCTGCCAGCGCCATAGATCAAAACATTTTTCACCTCGCCAGCGAAACGGTTCCTGCCGAGAATATCGACCATCAGATATCGGCCGGACACTCTGGAAAATCCGACCAGAATGAAGAATACCACCGGTTGAAGAAGTCCGATGGTGCGGGGCACGCCGTCGATACCGGCGACAGCGAAAGCAAATCCGGTCACTACGGAATAGATTGCGAAAGCCCGCACCAAAGTCTTCATCATGCCGGTGCCGGCATAGCGGAAAATGGCGTTATATACCCCGCTCAGGATAAAGATGGGAACCATCAGCAGCAGGCAAACCAGCACGATTTTCTGGATGGCAATATCCCACAAGACCCAAACGCCGATGCGCAGGGAATAAGCTATCCAGATCGACTGCACGCACAGCAGAACATCCAGTAGCAATACGATTGCTCTTTTTTTCCAGCGCGAGAGCTGGGCGATTCTTTCCAGCAACGATGTGATGACGGCAGTGATATTCTTAATCATTGGGCTCTCAAAGCTGGCTTTAGATTTTCTAAGCTGCGACGCCGGATCGGACATTTACCGAACAGAAGCTGTTTAGCCAACTACTTTAAAATCATTTAATAATTTGCATCATCCCGGAACCGGCAATGTTTATCCCAGACAATCGGAGATATGCGATCCTTGCCAAAGGACGCATATGCGATATCGATTACATGGGGGAGTTGGATATGGCGCAAGGGATGCGAACTTGACCTGTGCCAGCCAACCGGCCACAAGCCGCGAGATTCTGCATGTGATGGCATCAGATATTCGGGGGCTCTGAATGAGATTTGCAACGAATAGATTCCCGCGATGCCGGCCCCCTCAATTTGCAGAACATTTACAATCTGTCAGAAGTTGCGCAAACAGGGTTGTCATATGAGAGTGCCGGGAGAAACCAGTGAGTCCTAATTTCAGACCATGAAGTTAAAGAGAAAATTCGTAGAGAAACCCTGGGGTCAGGAGGTTCTACCTGACATCTTTGATGGCGGAAGCGGAAAAAAAATCGGCGAAATCTGGTTTGAAGCGCCGAAGGGCATCATCCCCCAGCTCATGGTCAAATATCTTTTCACCAGTGAAAAGCTTTCCATACAGGTCCATCCCAACGACCGGCAGGCGCGCAGAATTGGACTTCCCCATGGCAAAGAGGAAGCCTGGTATATTCTCGACGCCGAACCGGATGCCGTGTTGGGTCTTGGCCTGAAGAAAACCGTTAGCGCCACGAAACTGAGAACCGCAGCGATATTGGGCGAGATCGAACAACTGATCGACTGGAAACCGGTCAAAAAGGGTGACTATTTTTATGTACCCGCCGGAACCATCCATGCCATTGGCCCCGGCATCTCGCTTATCGAGGTCCAGCGAAACGTGGATATTACCTATCGCATGTACGACTACGGTCGTCCGCGCGAACTCCACCTGGAGGAAGCGATCGGGGTGGCAAAGCTGGTGCCTTATGACATGAAATACGCACACGAGATCCCGCCGGAAGAGACAGCCAGCCTCTCTGGTACCTCGCCTTTTGGTCTGTTCCAGATTGTCGGCACAGACGACGAGGTCATTTCGAAAATCCCGAGCAAGGAATGGCAAGTCATACCTCTGGAAGGGTCGGTCACTGTACGTGGCAAATTGATCAAGGCCGGGGAATGCGGAATCTGTCCGCGATTTGCCGATATCGATCTTGCCAAAAACGGAAGGTCGCTCATCGCTTGTACGATGACGTGAGAAATTGACCATGCAGCAAAATCCGCTGATTACGCCCGTCATCCTGTCCGGCGGTTCCGGAACGCGGTTATGGCCGCTTTCGACACCGGAGAAACCCAAACAGTTCCTCAACCTGTCTGGCCCGCTGAGTATGTTCCAGCTGACGCTCCAGCGCTGTGCGGACCAGAGCCTCTATCGCAGACCGGTGATTGTCGGCTCTGCCAGACATATCGGGATCATGCAGGAGCAGATGCAGGAAGTCGGCGCAACAGCCGCGGAGATCATCCTGGAGCCCTGCCCTCGCAATACCGCTCCCGCAATCGCGCTGGCCGCGCTTGCCGCTGACAACCCCACGGATTTGCTGCTGGTGATGCCCAGCGACCATACGATCAAGAATCTCACGGCCTTTCAGAAATCCGTGCTGGCTTCGATACCGGTTGCACAATCCCGCTGGCTAGTGACATTCGGGATCGAGCCCACCAGCCCCGCCACTGGATATGGATATATTCAGGAAGGTGAAGCCATCGTCGGAAGCACCAGAAGTTTGTCGGCAAAGCGGTTTGTCGAGAAACCCAATCTGGAAAATGCCGAAAAAATGCTCGCCGAAGGCGGCTATCACTGGAATGCCGGAATATTTCTGTTCCGGGCCGATAGCTATCTGGCGGCGATGGAAAAATATTCACCCGAGATTCTCGCCGCGTGCCGCGCGGCCATGGATAGCAAGCAAACGGATAACGGAAATTGTCATCCGGACCCGGACGCATTCGCATCGGCACCATCTGATTCAATCGACTATGCGATCATGGAAAGATCGGACAAGGTCGCGGTAACTCCAGTCAACCCGGGCTGGTCGGATGTCGGCAGCTGGGATGCGCTGTTCGACATTTCCAGCAAGGACGAACAGTCAAACGCGATAATCGGCAAAGCCGTGACGATCGATTCCAGCAACAATCTGATCCACAGCGACGAACTGGAAGTCGCGGTTCACGGCGTGGAAAATCTCATCATTGTCACTCATGAAAATAAAGTGATGATCCTGCCCCGCGGACAATCGCAAAATGTCAAAGAAATCGCACAGAAGCTCGAGGGTGAAGACTAGCTGGACTGACGGTCGCCGTCCGGATCATCCGGCTTTTCATTCCTTGCAACATTGCCAGTGAGCCAATTCGGCCAGAATCTGGCAATCACCAGAAACAATGTCGGCAGCAACAGGGTGTTCCAGATATCACTGACGGCTTCGTCAAAATATACCGGCTCGCGATTTTGCGGCGCTTCCACCACGCTATAGTCATAAAATTCATTGGCGAAGGCTGCGAAGACTACGAACAACCACGGCACCGGGCTGGCCAATGAACGGCGAAGAATGAGCGCGACAAACAGCTGAACTCCTACGCCTGCGTAGACGTGCAAAGAGTCGCGTGCCAGTCCGGTTGACAGTTCCAGCCAGTTTTTGATTTCAAACCAATCCATAAAAGTGCGATTGGGCTAGCCGAACGAAAGGGTCAACGCTTTTTGCGAATGATATCATTATGAAAATTTTAGCCAAAAGTGATTAAGCAGCCGGAATGACAGAAAAGACCATGAGCAAACCCAAAATCCTGACTATTTTTGGCACCAGACCGGAGGCTATCAAGCTGTTCCCGGTCGTTCAGGCGCTGTCCGAACGGAACAATCTGGAAACCCTGACCTGCGTCACCGCGCAGCACAGGGAAATGCTCGACCAGGTTCTGGACATTGCCAATATCCGGCCCGATTTCGACCTTGACCTGATGAAAGCCAACCAGAATCTCGACGATCTGACAGCCCGGCTCCTGACCGGGATCGGCAAGATACTGGATGAAACAAAGCCGCAGCGGGTCGTGGTCCAGGGCGATACGGCGACCGCCATGTGCGGGGCGCTGGCAGCCTATTACCGTCAGATTCCTGTCAGCCATGTCGAAGCCGGTCTGCGCAGTTACAATATCTATCACCCGTGGCCGGAAGAGGTGAACCGCAAGATCATAGGTACGATTGCCGACCAGCATTTTGCCCCGACGCAGACGTCGGCGGACGCGCTCAAAAAGGAAAACATTCCGGCCGAGCAAATATATATCACCGGTAATACGGTGATCGATGCTCTGCTGACCACTGTAGATAAATTCAATGATCCAAGATGCTTGAATGCCAATCTTGCCGGATTATACGAGAAGTTTTCTGATCGCAAAATAATCGGCGTCACCAGCCACAGGCGGGAAAATCTGGGTGACGGGCTAACCAATATAGCCAGCGCGCTCCGGACAATCGCCGAGCGCGATGACGTGGCCCTGATTTTCCCCGTTCATCTCAACCCCAAAGTGCGGGAAATCATGCAGGACGCCTTGGGTGACCTTGATAATGTCGCAATGATCGAACCGCTCGATTATCCCAATTTCGTCAGCCTGCTCAACCATTGCCACTTCATGATGACCGACAGCGGCGGCGTTCAGGAAGAGGCGCCGGCGCTGGGCAAGCCGGTGCTGGTAATGCGCGATACGACGGAACGCCCCGAAGGAGTTGAAGCCGGCACCGCGAAGCTGGTCGGAACGGACAAAGATGTGATTATAGCCGAAGCCATCAGGCTTCTGGACGACGAGGCCCATTATCTTGCCATGGCACGCGCCCACAATCCCTTCGGCGATGGCACGGCCAGCCGGAAAATCGCCGACATCATCGAAAAGAGCCTCACCGCCTGAATATTTCCGGACATGCGGCTATATTACCTAAATATTTACAATGACCGGCTAGTTAACCGGCAGGTAAATCGCGCCGGATAGGCGCACTGCGGAGTGGCTTCTCACATGTTATCAGAAGAAAAACCAAGCGTCTGCGTCATGGGTCTCGGCTATATCGGGCTGCCGACAGCAGCCGTTATCGCCCGTTCCGGATGCCCGGTGCTTGGCATCGACGTCAATCAGCAGGTTGTCGACACGATCAATTCGGGTCATATCCATATCGAGGAAGTCGATCTCGACGGGCTGGTCCAGGGCGTTGTTTCCCGCGGGACGCTTCGCGCCTCCCTGCTGGTTGAACCGTCCGATGTCTTTGTCATCGCGGTGCCGACGCCCTTTGGCGACAATCATATTCCCGATACCAGCTATGTCATGGAAGCAGCCACCAACATCGCTGCAGCGCTGAAAGCGGGCGACACCGTCATCCTGGAATCGACCTGCCCTGTCGGCACCACCGAGAAGATGCGGGACCTGATCGCGAAATTGCGTCCGGATCTGAAGGTTCCTGGCCTGACCAGTGATATTCCCGATATTGCCATCGCTTATTGCCCGGAACGGGTGTTGCCGGGCAAAATCCTCGAAGAACTGATCCAGAATGACCGCAGCATCGGCGGAGTCACGCCGCGTTGCGCGCGCAAGGCGCTTGGCTTTTACCGGCGTTTCGTCCGTGGCGAACTGGTGACAACTTCTGCGCGCGCCGCCGAAATGACCAAATTGGTCGAGAACAGCTATCGTGACGTCAATATCGCTTTTGCGAACGAACTTTCGATCATCGCCGACCATATGGACCTCGACGTCTGGGAAGTCATCCGCCTCGCCAAC
>JBALUX010000002.1:0-16726 GCA_036963725.1 Parasphingorhabdus sp.
CTTCCGCTGAACAGACTGCGCGCGGGCACACCTTGGCGCTCAAAACCCGCAAGCACCTCTTTCTGCGGACACCCCGCAAAACAGTGAAAGAGAATCGCGTTTCGGCCGATACTGACACCAAGCGACGGCGTATTATCATCATGTGCCGGGCAGCAGCACATTCCTTTGTCATTTTTCCAATAGCCTGAAAATTTTTCACAAATCTGTCTGGCAGTATTCTCGAGGGATGATGTGGGATTAGTCAGGACGTTACGGGACATCGAGGAGTTCCTTGCATCTGCGCCAGTTCTCCCCTTCCCGGCAGCCTCCCCTCTTCAACACGTAAGAAAACACTTTCCTACAGCTATATGTTCTATTTATGTTCTCATCCGATTCGATACAAGATGGAGATGAATTTTGGCAAAGAAGCTATCAATGGGACTGCTTACAATAGCGATGTGTTCAAGCGTGACATGGGCGCAGGATGTGAGTTTACAAGAAAGCAATGCCCCCACTGAACGGGAAGCTCTGGATCAACACGCAAGTGAAAAACCCACGTTTCGGTTGTTCCAGCATGGAATTTGGCAACCGGAAAATCAGCTAAAGCCCGTGACTGGAGCACCGACAAATCATGAAGGTACTAAAACCAATCTACAACCAAGAAAGCTTACAGGACTAAGCCGATCAGCCTCGTCAAGGCGGTTTATTTACCTAACCTCCATCCGGGCAGCCGAAAAAAAACACGCCCTACCCTTTGGGTTGCTCGACGCTCTAATTTGGCAGGAATCGCGGTACAATCCTATGGCTGTTAGTTCTGCTGGTGCTGGCGGTCTTACGCAGTTGATGCCTGGAACCGCATTAGACCTTGGGGTTGAGAACCGGTTCGATCCTTCCGCCAATATTGACGGGGGAGCACGGTATCTCAAGCAAATGCTGGATAAGTTTGGGGGGATTCACCTAGCGCTGGCGGCATATAATGCCGGACCTAACGCCGTGCTGAAAGCCAATGGCATTCCCCGATACCAGGAAACACGGAATTACGTAAAGAAGGTCCTTGCGCGCTGGACAGAATCGGGGCTGTAGGACAGAGAACACTTGATCATGAACCATTCAAACTCAAACCGCCTTCGGCTAACCGGTAAACTCATCAAAGGCGAACGCCACTATTTGCTTCAATGCGCAGATGAAAATGTTTGGCGGTTAAACTTTTTGGACGTGAAAACCCCAAAGGACGGCACCCAAGTGATCATTGAAGGCGTTCAATCCGGTGTTGACGGGATTGAAGTGGACTGGATTGGTGTCAAAAATTGAATAATTGAATTTGCTAATCAAGCAGTTCAACAGCTTTTCTCTTATGCTCGGGAGCAAGATGCGCATAGCGCAAAGTCATTTCGTAATCGCTATGACCCAACAGCTCTCTGATAGCGTTCAAATCCACTCCCGCCATAGCCAAGCGGGACGCAAAATGATGCCGCATGTCATGCCAACGAAAATTGACAATTCCCGCTTGTTCTAAGATTGCTGTCCACGATTTTTTCACATTGTTAAAACGCATTCCATCAGCATTTTGAAATACCCTGCCCGATGATTTTGCGCATTGTTTCTGCCAACGGCCAAGAACTTCCAAGCAAGTGCGGTTCATGGGAATATGTCTCGTTTTTCCTGACTTCGCCGTTTCACCAACAACAGCAATTGATCTCACGGTAAAATCGACATGCTGCCACTTAAGATCGAATACCTCCCCTCGCCGCATACCGGTGTGCAGCGAAAGTATGATCATTGGCTTGAGGTGATCTGTGAACGCGCACTTCTTAAAGTCAGGAAGTCGGCGATAGCCGCGTTCACTTCGCCACCGGTTTGCACTGTCCCGTTCACCGCACCTGCGTTCCTCGCGGCGATCTAACGATTCGAGCAGCAACTTCAGTTCTTCATCATTGAGATAGCGAACACGCGGCCTGGTATCCTCTCTTGCCTTCTTCACTTTGGCGATTGGATTTTGTTCAATGATCTCAAAATCGACAGCTCGGTTAAAGACTGCTTTTATGGATGCGATGTCGCGATTGGTGGTTGTTGTTTTGTTTCCCACAGCAATTCGGCTAGCTCTCCACCGCTCCAGATCAATAACATTGATATCATCCATTTTACTTTTCAGAAAATCTTTGAACACGGTTCGGATCCGCTTGATATTTTGCTCATGTGCCTTTTGATGAGATTGAGCCCAAGGTTGGAAAAATAGATCGATAAACTCACCGAGCGTGATTGCTCTGGCGTTTGATTTTTTCTCATCCATCGGATCAATACCGGAATGATACTGAGAAATGATTCGTTTAGCCTGATTTCTTGCTTGTCCAACGGCCATGGAGTCTGCGCGTCCTAGCCGCCAGCGCTTGCCGCGATCATATTCGCAGTAGAATGATTTTACGCCCGAAGGTTGCACCCGAACCAGAAAACCATTCAAACGGCTATCTCTAATTTCATAAGGTCTTTTAGCCAATTTGGCACGGTCTATGACAGCCTGTGTAAGTGCAGTTTGCACGGCCATTTCCTTTCTATCTCAACACACGCACTTTTTCTGTAAGTGCAATGTAAGTGCAAAATGATGAAATCTACCGGGATCAATGAGTACAAAACGGGAACGTCAAAATCAAGCTATCTTTTTGATTTTATTGCAATTATAGTCCCAAATCATACCAAACCGTCCCAGTAAATATCACGCATTTATCAACTGGGGGTGTGGGGGTCGGAGGTTCGAATCCTCTCGTCCCGACCAGTTTTTCAGGCCCCAAGCGCGCCTGAAAAACGAGCGGCCGAAAGGCGCCAAGGTGCCCACGCTAGATCGGCGGTATCGCAAAAATTCCCTATATAGCCTATCCGATGGATCCCAAAGTTCGCGAAAATTAGGGCCAAGGAAGCGTTCTACGGGCGTCTGCTTGTAAGGTGCGGGTCCATTTCAATTCCACAAAGACACCGAGACATAAAATAATCCTGCGCTCTTCAAGCATATGGTGACTTCGACCATTGCGACATTTCGGCCCAAACTAGACATGGAAGTCTTGTTTTGTTTTCTGTAACCTTTGCCCCAAAACCGCGAAATTCAACTATTTTTGGGCGGTTACCCGAGGATCGAGTGTAACCTTCCAAATCGCCTTGTCTCGAACCCGCTCGGCAGAAACAGGCTCATCGGAGCGAGCGGCGTGATCCTTGTCCAAATTGTCAAAGAGCCTGTCCCTCGACCGGCGGTGACCATAAGCTATCCGGTCGAGTGTAGGACAGTGCTTTTCCGGCGCTGCGGCGAAGGTGGCGGTGATTGGGCAAAGGAATCGGCGCCGATATCGGCGGCTAGTCGCGCATTCGGACCTGCTCCAACCTGACAGAGACCATGGACAACAGCGCGGCTGCTATCTCAGGACATGGCCCTCAGGCCCTTCTTGACCAAAGCAGAGTCTTCCTCCGTGGTCCGGCCATCGGTCATGCGCGTTGGCAGGCCGTAAATCGGCTCCAGCTTGTCCGTTCCGCTCTTTTGGGCGTGTTTCAGCAGCAATTCGGTCGCACTTTCGCGCGGGACAGCAGCCGAGTATAGATAGCCCTGCCCCAGTTTGCAGCCGATTTCCTCAAGCAAATAGCCCTGCTCCTCGGTTTCGATGCCTTCTGCGATCACCCTGATGTCGAGCTTGCGCGCGATGCTGAGCAGGCCTTCGATAATCGCCATGCCGCGGTCGCCGTGTCGCAACTGGCTGACGAAGGACCTGTCGATCTTTATGATATCCACCGGAACCGTCAGCAAATGGGTGAGCGAGGCGAAGCCGGTCCCGAAATCATCCAGTGCCACACGCAGACCATGGGCGCGCAGCGCCTTGATCTCCTGCGCGACAACCGGGTCATTCTGTCCGAGATAGACCGATTCCGTCACCTCGAGCACGACATGTTTCAAAGGCACATTTTCCCGGCCAAAGGCCGTCTTGATACGGTCGTAGAGCGTGCCGCTATGAAAATCGGCCGAAGAAATGTTGATCCCGACATGCTGGAACGGGATTCCGGATTCCAGCCAGGAGCGGACATCGGCAGCGACCAGGGCCAACATGCCCTCGGTCAGCTTGGCGGCGACATCCACATCGGTGGTGGCCTGATGAAAGGACCCCGCCGATACGATATTACCTTCCGGCTTGCGCAGCCGACACAGCGCTTCCATGCCGACGATCGCGCCCGTGTCGAGCCAGACGACCGGCTGGTAATAAGCCTCGATCCGGCCTTCATCCAGCGCAACATCAACGTCCTGGATGACCTCAATCCTGCGTTTGATGGCCGTGCCGATACCGGGCCAGTAGCGGACGAAACCGCCGCGACCGGTTTCCTTGGCATGGTAGAGCGCGAAATCGGCATGCCGGTGCACGGTTTCGGCATCATGGTCGCCGGGTGAAAGCGCCGCGCCGCCGATCGTTGCGCGCGGCTGGATCATATGCCCGCTGCACCGGGTGACAATACCCACCGCTTCCAGAATCCGCGATGCCGTCCCGCTAAGATCGGCGACCGCCCCGGTTTCCTGCAGGATGATGGCAAATTCGTCGCCGCCAAGCCGAAACACATGATCGGGCAGAACACTGGTCCTGATCCGCTGTGCAACGCTCTGCAGCAGCTCGTCACCGGCCTGATGACCGAACGTGTCGTTGATCATCTTGAGATTGTCGAGATCGACCACCAGCAACGCCCAGGTACCCGGCTCCTCGCAGGACAGGCGACTCAATGCCGCGTCAAAACCCGATCTGTTCGGCAGATCGGTCAGCGCATCGACAGAAGCCCGCCGCTCCTGCTCGAGCACCCGGTCATGCCGCTCCAGCGCAATCGCGCAGAGATGGATGCTGGCGCTGACCAGTTGTTTTTCGCGGGCACACGGCATCCGCTTTTGCTTGAAATATAGCGCAAAAGTACCGAAAACCACGCCTTCGGCATTGTAGATTGGCACCGACCAGCAGGCTTTGAACCCGGATGGCAGGACATGTTCCTTGAACGCGGTCCAGCGCGGATCCTCCTCGATATCGGTCACTACCACCGCTTCGCCGAGATAGGCTGCACTACCGCAGGAACCGACATTGGGACCGATCATAAGACCCTTGATCAGTTCCGAAAATTTTTCAGGCAGGCTGGGCGCGGCTAGCGGATAGATTGTTCCGTTATCCTTTACCCGCAAGACAGAACAGGCGATTCCGGGCAACAAAAGTTCGATCTCGTGACACAGTCGTTCCACAGTAACATCCAGCGAGACGCCGGTAGCTATCATCTCTAGAATTTTGTTTTGGAACAGCAGCAATCAATATTACCCTTTTTACTCGGAACTCATTTCATCAAATTTACCGTATCGGAGTAAACAGAAGATGAAATATTGCCGAAGCGGATCTTTACAGAGATATTTACGGCTGCAGGGCGGGTAAATTAAGATGACGGGGGCGGAAAGTTCATCATGACTCGCAGAAATATTGGGCGCGCTGTTTCAGCCTCTGTGGACAGGCGTCTCGGTGAGCGCCCGAACTGGACAGAAAAGCGCGGTTTTATTTTCGGTGTCCTTTGCATGGAAGTCGCAGATTTTCAGCATTTATGGACTTTCATCACGCCACCGAGTGTGACCTTTCATATTGTCAAAGAGCCTGTCCCATGGCTGTCACGAGAACAGCGGCTATAATAAGCGACCGGGTCGGGTGTAGGACAGCAATAGTTTGCCCGCTCCCCTAGGGGATAACGATGCGAAATCGCGCCGCCGAAGCGCCCAAGATGCAGTTCCGCTAATGGCTTATTGTGCCACCTACATCGCCATTCGTTTTTCATAGGCCAGTACGTCTGCGCGCAGCCGACGCGCATCATGATAGGCATTATGCGGAACGGCGCTGCCCTCGCCCGAACCGACGAGTTCGGCATCGACCAGATCAAACCGGATATTGCGCACCGGTTTCATAAGACCCGGAGCAATGACCAGCAATCGCGCCGCATGGGCGATATCTTCCGGCCAGTCTGCCACAAGCTCAGGCTCGGGATCGTCGCTTAGATAATCCGCAAACTGGTCGGCGAGACGGCTGCGCTCTACCGGCTCCACATCCAGCACAGGTATGATATGTTCGACGACCCATGGCGTAGGGTCCTGGCATTCGACCGCTGCGTAGAAAGGAGCAAGCCCCTCACCTTCGGGTACCAGAGCGATCGAAATCAGTTCACCGCCAAAGCCGTTAAACTCGGTATCAAGAAAATAACGCATCGTTGAGAACCCCCGTATATTCATGCAATGTCATGGCAACATCCGTATTTTGAGAAATGCCGCCAAGGAGCACGCCGACTTACCCGAACGGGCGATACAGGTCCGCTTGCGGCTGAGTAAACCACTCCGGTCCTGTTTCCGTCATATAGAAATGGTCTTCTAGCCGGATACCATATTGGCCGGGCACAACGATCATCGGTTCGTTGGAGAAGCACATGCCCTCCGCCAGCGGCGTCGTGTCGCCTTTGACCAGATAGGGGCCTTCGTGGATATCCAGTCCGATACCGTGGCCGGTGCGGTGGGGGAGGCCCGGCAGGTCGTAGTCCGGGCCGAGGCCATGGCTGATAAGCACATCGCGGGCGGCCTGGTCGACATCTTCGCAGGGTGTGCCGAGGGCGGCGCGGTCAAAGGCGGCTTGCTGGGCCTGTTTTTCCACGTTCCACAGCCTCTCGATCCCGCTGTCCAGTTTCGACAGGGCATAGGTGCGGGTGATGTCGCTATTATAGCCGTCGATCGTGCAGCCGGTGTCGATCAGGATCAACTCGCCCTCCTGCAGCGCCGGGTCGCCCGGTACGCCGTGCGGATGGGAGGTCGCTTCGCCAAACTGGACGGCGCAAAAGCTGTTGCCACTATCGGCGCCGCCGGCGCGGTGAAGGCGGTCGATTTCGGCGATCACGGCACTGGCTTTCATGCCCGGCTCGATCCACTCGAAAATCGTTTGATGAACGGAGAGCGTAAGTTGCATGGCCGCGATCATCAGATCGATTTCGACCTGTGATTTTATCGCGCGCAACGGGGCTATGACAGCGGCGGCAGAGTCACAGAGCACGGGCTTCTCGAGCTGTGCCAGAGCATCGAACAGGCGCGCGGCATGGCCATAGGAACATTCGGGATCAAGCGCGCATTTATGGCTTCCGTGGTCCGCCAGCAACGACGCGATCAGCGCGAAGGGACTTTCATGCTCTTCCCAGAAGGCCATTTCCTTGGCCATCGGGAATTTGGCCCGGATCGCGGATTCCTCGAATTTCGGGCAGATGAAGATATTGCGGTCTGCCGTGATCAGCACGCCGACGAAGCGTTCGCTTTCGTAGAAAGCCTCGGCGAAAAAATAGCGCATATTGCTGCCTGGCGTGATGATGGCGGCGTCGAGGCCGCTCGCTGCCATGGCGCGCCGCATCTTGTCCAGCCGCTGTTCGCGTTCGGCATTGCCGATCGATGGCGGTCGCGATATTATGGTCATGGTCAAATCTCCAAAAGGGGCGGCTCGCCTCTGATATAATGTGACCTTTAGACCTCAGCCCCCACTATAGTCGAGATAACTGTCGTCACGGGCCAGCGAGATCAGCGTCAGACCGCAGGATCGGGCGCGTTCTATGGCGATGCTGGTCGGGACGGAGATCGTCACCAGGGTGGTGGCTCCGGCGATCACCGATTTCTCGACAATCTCGTAGCTGCAGCGGGATGTTGTCAGGACGAAGCCGGTCGATAGCGAGCGGTTGTCGCGGGCCATCGCGCCGATCAGCTTATCGAGCGCATTATGACGACCGACATCTTCACGGACGCAGACAATGGCGCCGGTCTCGTCGACCCAGGCCGCAGCGTGGACGCCGCCGGTGGCCTTGTTGAGCGGCTGGTGGTCATGCAAGGCGGCGAGTGCGTTGAAGATATGCTCTTTGTCGACTGGCTGGTGCGCGCTGACCTCTGGCAATGGCTGCGCCACCAGTTCGAGATTCTCCAGCCCGCAGAGTCCACAGCTGCTTTCGGCGATGCGGGTGCGGGCGCGTTCGAAAACCGCGTCGGCTTTTTCCGACGCGACATTGGCGCGGATGATCCAGCCTTTCTCGTGGCGATGGACGTCGATTGCGCCAAGTTGATCGGCCCGCTCGGCCAGCTTTTCGGATATAGCAAAGCCGGTGACAAAATCCTCGAGGTCTGACGGCGTCGCCATCATCACCGCGTAACCGATACCGTTAAACTCGACCGAAACCGGCGCTTCGATCGCGACCTGTCGATCCTCTTTATCCGCTTCGGCAGCACCGGGGCGAATGACCTTGGCGGTGTATTTGTCCATCTATGCGCCGGTGGCGGCAGGATCGGCGGCGGGTGTCTGCGCCTTCTGCGCCATTATCCCGATAGCGAGAGCGGCGACATCCGAAAGGTCATTCCCTGCCCCGTCCGCAACGGCAGCGATGATCCGGCGCTTCATGCGCGGGTCCCAGTAGAGCAGAATATGCCCGGCCACGGCTTCGGCAGCGGCGTCGCGGTCCAGTGTGCCGAAATTGCGCGCGATCTGGTTGACCATATGGACGAGATGATCGAGCGTGTTCATTCCGCCGGTTCAACTATCTCGATGCGCCGCGCCTGATCCGAAAGCTGTTCGTAATCGGCCTGCCAGTCGGTCGGACCGTTGGAAGCGGCGACCTGCACGGCGGTGACTTTATATTCCGGGCAGTTGGTTGCCCAGTCGCTATATTCGGTGGTCACGACATTGGCCTGGGTCGCGGGATGGTGGAAGGTGGTATAGACGACGCCCGGCGCGACCCGTTCGGTCACGGTCAGGCGTAAAGTCGTCTCACCCGAACGGCTCGCCAATTTGGTCCAGTCGCCATCCTTGAGTCCCCGATTCTCTGCGTCGGTCGGGTGCATTTCCAGCAGATCCTCCGGATGCCAGGCGGTATTCTCGGTGCGGCGGGTTTGCGCGCCGACATTATAGTGAGACAATATCCGCCCCGTGGTCAGCAACAGCGGAAAGCGCGGACCGGTTTTCTCGTCGGTCGGCACATAATCGGTGACGACAAATTGACCTTTGCCGCGAACGAAACCATCGACATGCATGATCGGCGAGCCATCGGGCGCAGCCTCGTTGACCGGCCATTGCAGCGAGCCTTCTTCTTTCAACCGCGCAAAATTCACACCGGCGAACGTCGGCGTCAGGCGGGCGATCTCGTCCATGATCTCGGACGGATGGGTGTAGTGCCAGTCGAGCCCCATGGCATTGGCCAGGGCCTGGGTGACTTCCCAGTCCTCCATGCCATTTACCGGCGCCATCACCTTGTTCACCAGCTGAATCCGCCGCTCGGCATTGGTGAAGGTGCCGTTTTTCTCGAGGAAGGTCGATCCGGGCAGGAAGATATGCGCGTAATGCGCGGTTTCGTTAAGGAACAGGTCGTGGACGATCACGCATTCCATCGCGGCGAGCCCTGCCGAGACGTGTTTGGTATTCGGGTCGGATTGCAGAATATCCTCGCCCTGGACATAGAGCGCCTTGAATTCGCCATCGACGGCGGCATCGAGCATATTGGGAATCCGCAGACCGGGTTCTGAGTCGATCGGGACGCCCCAGTCGGCCTCGAACAAGGCGCGGGTATCGGCATCGGAAACATGGCGATAGCCGGACAGTTCGTGCGGGAAGCTGCCCATGTCGCAAGCGCCCTGCACATTATTCTGGCCGCGCAGAGGATTCACACCGACACCGCGACGCCCGATATTGCCGGTCGCCATCGCCAGATTGGCAATTGCCATCACCGTCGAGCTGCCCTGACTATGTTCGGTCACGCCGAGCCCGTAATAGATTGCGCCATTGCCGCCGGTAGCGAACAGCCGGGCGGCAGCGCGGAGCTCTTCGGAAGGAACCCGGGTTACCGGCTCCAAGGTCTCCGGCGCATGGCGTGCATGCGATACGAAAGCGGCCCATTCGGCATATTCGTCCCAGTCGCAACGCTCGCGAATGAAGTCTTCGTCGGCCAGGCCTTCGGTGACAATGACGTGGGCCATGGCGGTGAGGACCGCGACATTGGTGCCGGGCTGCAGCGGCAGATGATGCGACGCCTCGATATGCGGGGATTTGACCAGTGCGATCTGCCGCGGGTCGATGACGATGAGCTTTGCGGCAGGCTTGCCGTCGATGCCGCGCAGACGTTTCTTCATCCGGCTGGCGAAAACGGGATGAGCATCGGTCGGATTGGCGCCGATCACCAATATGACATCACTATCCTCGATACTGTCGAAATCCTGGGTACCGGCGCTGGTGCCGAAGGTAGCGTTCAATCCATATCCGGTCGGCGAGTGACAGACCCGCGCACAGGTATCGACATTATTATTGCCGAAACCGGCACGGATCAGCTTCTGCACCAGAAATGTCTCTTCGTTGGTGCAGCGCGACGAGGTAATCCCGCCGACGCTGAGACGACCATATTTTTCCTGAATGCGTTTGATCTCGCTCGCCGCATAGCCGAGCGCTTCGTCCCAGCTGACTTCCCGCCACGGCTGGTCGACGCTCTCGCGGATCATCGGCTTGGTGATCCGGTCCTGATGATTGGCATAGCCCCAGGCGAAGCGGCCCTTGACGCAGCTATGGCCGCGATTGGCTTTGCCGTCTTTCCACGGTACCATGCGGACCAGCTGCTCGCCGCGCATTTCGGCGCGAAAGGTGCAGCCAACGCCGCAATAGGCGCAGGTGGTGATTTCGGTGCGGTCGGGCTTGCCGATTTCGGTGACCGCCTTTTCCTGTAGTGTTGCCGTCGGGCAGGCCTCGACACAGGCGCCGCAGGATACGCATTCGCTCGACAGGAAATCATCTGTCGGCAGGCCAGCGGAAATTTTCGACGCAAAGCCGCGGCCGTCCATGGTCAGAGCGAATGTCCCCTGCACTTCATCGCAGGCCCGAACGCAGCGCGAGCAGGCGATACATTTGGACGGATCAAAGTCGAAATAGGGATTGGATGTATCCTTGGCCTCGCCGAGATGGTTGGCGCCTTCATAACCATAGCGGACATCGCGCAGCCCGACATTGGCCGCCTGATCCTGCAACTCGCAATCATTGTTGGCGCTGCAGGTCAGGCAATCGAGCGGATGGTCGGAAATATAAAGCTCCATCACGCCCTTGCGCAATTTCTGCAGATGCGGCGTCTGGGTCTTGACCACCATACCGTCTTCCACCGGCGTGGTGCAGCTGGCCGGCGTGCCCCTTCGGCCTTCGATATCGATCAGGCAGAGCCGGCAGGAGCCGAAACTTTTGACATTGTCGGTGGCGCAGAGCTTGGGAATATTATTGTCGATTTCCGCCGCCGCGCGCATCACGCTGGTGCCGGCCGGAACGCTGACGTCACGACCATCAATGGATAGCGTCACGATGTCGCTGGCCTTGGAGGCCGGTGTGCCAAAATCCTTTTGCGGCTGATAGGTCATGACTTGTCCTTTACCATATCGGCGCTCGCTCCGAAATCCTCGGGCCAATGTTTGATCGCGCTCATCACCGGGTAAGGCGTGAAACCGCCGAGTGCGCATAGCGACCCGAATTTCATCGTCTCGCAGAGATCGGAAATGAGCGACAGTTCCTCGTCGACGCTGCGGCCCTGTTTCGGGGCATTGTGCATCTGCGGCAGGCTCTCGACCGGGTCCGCTGATGCGCGCCCGCCCGCCTTGATCCGGTCCAGCACTTCCATACCGCGCACCGACCCCAGCCGGCAGGGCGTACATTTTCCGCAACTCTCGACAGCGCAAAATTCCATCGCGAAACGGGCCTGGGACAGCATGTCGGCACTCTCGTCGAATACCACGACACCACCATGGCCAATCAATCCGTCGGCTGCGGTGAAAGCTTCATAGTCAAAGGGTAGATAAAAATCGCTGGCCGGGTGATAGGCGCCGAGCGGGCCACCGACCTGCACAGCCTTGACCGACTTGCCGCTTTCTGTGCCGCCGCCAATGTCGTTGACCAGTTCGCCGAGCGTGATGCCGAATGCGGTTTCAAACAGGCCGCCATGTTTCAGATTTCCGGCCAGCTGAATCGGCATGGTGCCGCGCGAACGGCCCATGCCGTAATCGGCATAAGCCTTGGCACCATTCGTAAGGATATACGGCACAGCAGCGAGGGTCAGAACATTGTTCACAACGGTCGGCTTCCCAAATAGCCCTTCGAGAGCGGGGAGTGGCGGCTTCGCCCTCACCTCGCCGCGCTTGCCCTCGAGACTTTCGAGCAGCGATGTTTCCTCGCCGCAGACATAGGCGCCCGCGCCAACCCGGACCTCGATATCAAAAGGCGCGACGATATGCGCGCTCGCCAGAATCGCGGCGTTCAACTTGGCAATCGCGTGCGGATATTCGCTGCGGACATAGATATAGCCCTTGTCTGCCCCGACAGCGAGACCGGCAATCGCCATGCCCTCGATCAGGCAATAGGGATCGCCCTCCATCAGCATCCGGTCGGCAAAAGTCCCGCTATCGCCTTCGTCGGCGTTGCAGACGATATATTTTTGAGGACCATCGGCGCCGGCGACCGTCTTCCACTTGATCCCCGCCGGGAAGCCCGCACCGCCGCGACCGCGAAGGCCGGACTGGGTGACGGTCTCGATGATCGCATCGGCGCCCATTTCGCGCGCCTTCGCCAGACCGAGCCAGCCGTCCGTCGCCTGATAATCTTCCAGATCAAGCGGCTGCGTGATACCGGCCCGCGCGAAAGTCAGACGCTGTTGTCTGGCGATGAAGGGGTGGTCCGCGATTTTACCGATGTTCAGACCGGAGGAGCCGTCCAATATCGCCGCAACATCGGCCACCGTCGCCGGTCCATAGCCAATGCCATTGACCTCGATAAGCGGCTCCAGCCAGGACATGCCCCAGCTTGAAACGCGGATGATGTCGGCATCGGGCGCGGCCTTGGCAATCGCCTCGGCGACCTGATCCGCACCGCAAGCAAGAGCGAGCGCATCATCGGATATAGCGACCCGCAAAGTCATAGAGTTTCAATCAGTTGCGCGAGATTTTGAATATCAAGTCTTGCGTGCACATCCTGACCGATCATCGCATTGGGACCGACACTGCACAGGCCGAGGCAGTAGACCGATTCAATCTCGCATCTGTCTTTTGCCATCGCAGATATATCCGCTGCCAAAGCATCACAGCCGCGCGCCTGACAGGCTTCGGCGCGGCACAGTTTCAGCACCGGCAGTTTCGCAGGTTCTGACTTGAAGTCATGGTAGAAGCTCACGACGCCGTGAACTTCTGCCCGGCTCAGATTGAGCGCACCGGCCAGAAAGCGCTTTGTCTCTTCATCGACGCAACCCAATTCCGCCTGGATATCGTGCAGGATCGGCAGCAACGGCCCGTCGCGCCCGGCATGGGCCGCGACAATTTCCTCGAGACGTGCAGTCTTGTCCATCACAGACGTTCGGCGTGCCAGCGCAAATGGTCTGCCATATAGGTGGAGATGAAATAATAGCTGTGGTCATAGCCTTCGCGCATATTCAGGCTGAGCTTTATGCCAGCCTTCTCGCAGGCTTCCGCCAATAGTTGCGGCTTCAATTGCTCCTCGAGGAAATTGTCGGCAGTTCCCTGATCAACCAATATGTCAGTAACGCGCGCGCCATCCTCAATCAGCGCGCAGGCGTCATATTCGCGCCATGCCGCCTGATCGCTGCCGATATAGCCACCCAGCGCCTTTTCGCCCCAGGGGCAGTTAATCGGCGAAACAATCGGCGAGAAAGCGGACACGCTTTTGTAACGATCCGGATTGCGTAGCGCGATGGTCAGCGCGCCATGGCCGCCCATGCTGTGCCCGAATATCGCCTGGCGCTCCATATCGACCGGAAATTCTTTCGCAATCAAGGCGGGCAATTCTTTCTCGATATAACTGCGCATGCGGAAATGCTTCGCCCATGGCTCTTCGGTGGCATCGACGTAAAAACCGGCACCCTGCCCCATGTCATAGGCGTCATCATCGGCCACGCCTTCACCGCGCGGAGAGGTATCGGGCGCGACGATGATCAGGCCCAGTTCGCTGGCTGCCTTGCGATATTCGCCCTTTTCCATGACATTGGCATGGGTGCAGGTCAGGCCGGACAGATACCAGACGACCGGCAGTTTCGCGCCTTCTTCATGATCGGGCACATAGACCGCAAAGGTCATCTCCGTGCCCGTTTCGGCGGACGCGTGGGAATAGACGCCCTGCGTTCCGGCGAAACTTCTGTTGGTGGAGACGGTCTCCATCAAAAGACCACCACGCTGCGGATGCTTTCACCGGCATGCATCAGGTCGAAGCCCTTGTTGATCTCGTCCAGCGTTAGCGTATGGGTGATCATCGGGTCGATCTCGATCTTGCCGTTGACATACCAGTCGACGATTTTCGGAACATCGGTCCGGCCGCGTGCGCCACCGAAGGCCGTGCCTTTCCAGACCCGTCCGGTCACCAGCTGAAACGGCCGGGTGGAGATTTCCTTGCCGGCTTCGGCGACGCCGATGATGATGCTTTCACCCCAGCCGCGATGGCAGGCTTCCAGCGCCTGACGCATGACGTCTGTATTGCCGGTGCAGTCGAACGTATAATCCGCGCCGCCGTCGGTCAGCGCCACGAGATGCTCGACGATATCGCCCTTGATCTTTTTCGGATTGACGAAATGGGTCATGCCGAATTTCTTGCCCCATTCCTCGCGATCATCATTGATATCGACTCCGATGATCTTGTCCGCCCCGACCATCCGCGCGCCTTGCAGCACGTTCAGCCCGATGCCGCCTAGGCCGAAGACGATGACATTGGCGCCGGGTTCCACTTTCGCCGTGTTAACCACCGCGCCCACACCGGTCGTGACGCCGCAGCCGATATAGCAGCTGGTGTTGAACGGCGCGTCGGTGCGAATCTTGGCAACCGCGATTTCCGGTACGACGATGAAGTTGGAAAAGGTCGAGCAGCCCATATAATGATAGATGGCCTCGCCCTTGTAAGACATGCGGCTGGTGCCGTCGGGCATAAGCCCCTGCCCCTGGGTCGCGCGGATCGCGGTGCACAGATTGGTCTTGCCGGACAGGCAGCTTTTACACTGGCGACATTCCGGTGTGTAGAGCGGGATCACATGATCGTCGGGTGCCACAGAGGTAACACCAGCGCCCACTTCGCGTACGATGCCAGCGCCTTCATGGCCGAGCACGCTCGGAAATTTGCCTTCGCTATCAAGACCGTCGAGCGTGTAGGCATCGGTGTGACAAATACCGGTCGCCATGATTTCGACCAGCACTTCGCCCGCTTTCGGGCCTTCCAGATCAAGCTCGACAATCTCGAGCGGCTTTTTGGCTTCAAATGCTACGGCTGCGCGGGTCTTCATATGACTAATTTCCTTCTTTTGACCAGTCGATCATATTTGTATGCTATACATACGATATTCTGTAAGATAAACAGCTTAGTTGCAGGCAACCACCAAAAACATGCCTAGCCGCTTTTGGATCTGCTGGAATCCCAGAGTGCATGTAATATCGGCAATAGATGGGGCCGTAAACGTTCGGGAATCGATAGCTGCAATTGAACCTCGTGATGATCGACGATCGCCTGAGCCTCCTTCAGTAGCTTTTTTCCTTTGTCGGTGAGCAACAAACCTTGCGAACGTCCGTCTACCGGTTTTTTTGTGATCAAGGAAAGGTCGAGCAATCTGGAGACAAGCGGCACCATATTGGCGCGCTGGATGTCCAGCAGCTTGCCGGCATCGCTTTGCGTCAATCGGGGATTGGCCCTCACCAATATCAGAAGCGAGACATCGCTGTGCCGCAAGCCGATCTTTGACAGCTCCCGGTTCAATTCGGCCAGAGAAGCGGCAGCAGCCCGGCTCAAAACATATCCGGGCAATGATGAAAGTGGGTCCAGCATTAGACCCCTATAAGAAATGCTATTGGCAATAGCAATGTGGAACGCTATGGGTCATAGCAATTAACCAGTGATAGGGAATCATTATGTCCGACCGCAAAGAAGAAGATACCGTAGCTTATGAAATCAAAAACGGCATCGCCTGGGTAAAATTCAACCGCCCCGAAAAGCGCAATTGCATGAGCCCCAAGCTCAACCGGCAAATGCTGCGGGTGCTGGATGAGCTGGAATTCAACGATGATGTCGGCGTCCTGGTGCTGACCGGCGAAGGCAGCAGCTGGTCGGCCGGTATGGACCTGAAAGAATATTTCCGTGAGACCGAGGAAAAAGGCATTCCTGGCATCCGGCAAAGCCAGCGCGAAGCCTATACCTGGTGGGAACGGCTGCGCTGGTATCAGAAGACCACAATCGCCATGGTCAACGGCTGGTGCTTCGGCGGCGGATACGGCCCGCTATATGCGTGCGACCTCGCCTTTTGTGCAGATGAAGCGCAATTCGGTCTGTCGGAAATCAACTGGGGCATCTTGCCGGGCGGCGGCGCGACCAAGGTTGCGACCAATCTTATGCCTCTGCGAAAGGCCATGTATCACACGTTGATGGGCGAAAATCTGAGCGGACAGGAAGCCGCGGAAGCCGGGCTGGTTAACGAATCGATGCCGCTCGACCAGCTGGAAGCGCGGGTTACCGAAGTCGCGAACAAGCTGCTCAAGAAAAACCTGGATACGCTGAAGGCGTCCAAGGATGCGGTCAAACGCGTCATCGAAATGACCTTCGACAATGCCGAAGATTATCTGATCCGCGCGCAGGAAGCGTTGAACTTTCATGACAAGACCGACGGCCGGCACGAGGGCATGAAGCAGTTTCTCGACGACAAGAGCTTC
>JBALUX010000002.1:16736-55988 GCA_036963725.1 Parasphingorhabdus sp.
GCCGGGCCTTGGCGAATATGACAAGACCAAGACCGAAGCGGGCTGAGCTTTGCCAGACAGGTCGTGAGCAACCCGGAGATATTGGCAAGGCATATCGCTATTGCATATGGCGCGCCAGAGCTTGGGGCGGCGATTGATGTTGCGCACGACGAAGCAACGGTCGCGGATATATTGCATTCGGCCAGCCGCTTTGCCGACGATCATCTGGTCGCGCTCAATCATGTCGGTGATCGGGTCGGCAGCCTGCTGGACAATGGCCGCGTCAAGACGCCGGCCGGGCATCAGCAGGCCTGGGCCGCTTTTCGCGACGGCGGCTGGCTGCTGCTCGACGCACGTCCGGAAGATGGCGGAATGGGTCTCCCGTCTTCGCTGGCCAGCGCGACGCAGGAGATGTTCGACAGCGCCTGCCCCGCCTTCGGCATGATGCCGGTGCCTATCCGGGCGGCGCTGCGACTGATCAAGGCCATTGGTGGCGAGGCGATCCAGAAGGAATGGATCGCCCCGCTGACCCGAGGTCTATGGTCCACAACAATCTGCATTTCCGAGCCGGATGCCGGATCCGATGTTCGTCGTATCCGCACGCGCGCTACCCGGCATGAAGACGGAAGCTGGCGCGTGACCGGCGAAAAATGCTGGATCAGCTTTGGTGACCAGGACATCACCGACCGGATCGGCCATTGCCTACTGGCAAAAACCGAAGTCGACGGCGACCCCGATGCGATCAGCCTGTTTCTGGTTCCGGATCGCTTTGGCGACAGCAGAAACAATATCATTGTCCGCCGGGTTGAGGAAAAGCTTGGGCTGCACCTGTCACCGACCTGCGCGCTCGGCTTCGAGGAATCGACCGGCTTTCTGCTCGGCGAACCGGGCCGGGGATTGCAGCAGCTGTTCGTGATGATCGCCCAGATGCGACTGGCGACGGCCACACAAGGCGCCGGTATCGCCGCGAATGCTTATGGCGTTGCACGCCAATATGCCGCCGACCGGCGACAGGGTGGCACCGGCGCGGTTGCTGTCGCCATCGAAGACCATGCCGATATCCAGCGGATATTGCTGCAAATGGCTGGCCGCATCGAAACTTTGCGGGGTCTGGTCCACGCGACTGCCAATGCGCTCGATCTGGCGGAAATATCCGCTGATCAGCATGTCCGCGATCACCATGCTGCGCTGGCATCCTGGTTGCTGCCGATCGTCAAGACATTGGGCGGTGAAATAGCCTTCGGCTGCGCCAGCGACGCCATCCAGATTCTCGGCGGCGCCGGTTACACCAAAGAATGGCCGGTCGAACAATGTCTCCGCGATGCCAGAGTGCTGACCCTCTTCGAAGGCACTACCGGGATGCAGGCGCAAGACCTTCTGTTCCGCCGCCTGCTCGGCGGAAATGGTGCTGCCTTCAAGGCCTTTATCACAACGGCGCGAAAAGACGCCGCCGGCTGCGGCCAGCTGGAAACCGCTTTGGACAGATTGGAAGAAGTAGCATTGGCACTGGGTGCACCGGACGTGACACGGCGCGATCAGGAAGCGGGTGCCACAGCATTTCTCTCGCTGGCATCGGCTGTCGCCTGCGGCTGGATCGGTGCGCGGCTTGAGGCGGAGAAACCTACCGACCCGATTGCCAGCCATCTCGCGGTAGCGGGACAATCAGCCTTGCAGGAAATGGACATTAGCCTGACCTATCAATCAAATTCAGCGCTTCGCGGCGCATCATCAATTTCACGTTTTGGAGACCTAATATGACACTATTTGATCCGGTTCGCACCTATGCCCGCTCACGGGCAGATTCACGTGCCATCGTCGATATCGAGAGCGGGCGGCAATGGACCTATGCCAAACTTGATGTGGCGATAGACCGGCTGGCCGGCTGGATCGTCGATCAATTTGGTGAGCAGAGCGAAACGCGGGTTGCGACCCTTTCGAAAAACTGCGCGGAAATGCTGGTGCTGCAACTGGCCTGTGCGCGGGCCGGCACGATTTTCGTGCCGTTCAATTGGCGGCTGGCCCATGCGGAAATCGAAGCTTTGTCTGCCGATGCCGAACCGAAAATCGTTTTTCATGATCCGGATATGCAGCCGCCGTCTGGCGCAAAACCTCTTCTGATCGAGGAGATGCTGGAGCTGGGCGAGCAAGGCGCAAAACCGGCAGCCAGTGCACGGCGTCCGTTCGAAGCTGTCTCTACGCTGCTCTACACATCCGGCACCAGCGGCCGCCCGAAAGGCGTAATGCTGTCGGAGTGCAACAGCTTCTGGGGCTGTTCCAATCTGATCTACGGAAATGACGTTTCCAGCCGCAGCGTTTTCCTTTGCGACATGCCGCTGTTTCATACCGCCGGACTTTTTGCAGCGGCCAGAACACCAATTCAGGCCGGTGGCACGGTGCTCATCTCGCACGGCTTTGATCCGCAAAAGACTCTCGAACGGCTTTCCGACCCCGAATGGAAAGTCTCGCATTATTTCTCGGTTCCGCAAATGGCGGCAACCTTGTGGAACCAACCGGAATTTGATGCCACGAAGCTTCACAATATTGTCGCTTGGGCGATTGGCGGCGCGCCCAATCCGAAAGCGCAAAGCGAGCGTTTCGTGAGTGCCGGTGTCCGGATTTCCGAAGGCTTTGGCATGTCCGAAACCGGCTCCAACTTTGCCATGCCACCGCATGATCTGGATATGTTGCTGAGCAAGGCGGGCAGCTGCGGCCTGCCCCTGATGATGATTGAGGCGAAGATAGTTGATGAGGACGGCAATGAAGTGCCGACTGGCGAACGCGGAGAATTATGGCTGCGCGGCCCCAGCATCGCCAGCGGCTATTGGCACCAACCGGAACTGACGGCGAAAGCCTTCCCCGACGGCTGGTTCGTGACCGGTGATGCCGCTACCTGCGACGCGGACGGATTTTACTATATCGTCGATCGCAAGAAGGACATGTATATTTCCGGCGGCGAAAATGTCTATCCGGCGGAAGTCGAAGCGGCGATTGCCGAAATGACCGAAGTCGGTGAATGCGCCGTGGTTGGCGTTCCCGACGAACGCTGGGGCGAAGTCGGGCGAGTCTATATCATCCCGGTCCCGGGACAATCTGTCACCGGCGAGCAAGTGATCGAACACTGCCTGACCAGGCTCGCCAAATTCAAGGTTCCTAAAACCGCCGTGGTCACCGACGGCATTCCGCGCACGGCCTCGGGCAAGGTGCAGAAGCATCTGCTCAAGGCGCAGGCAATCGAGGAATTAAAAGCAGGCTAGCGCCGCCGGCCCTAGTCTGTCTCCCTCACCTTGAGGAAGAACAGCGCTAGTGCCGCCAGCATTGAACCGGCTCCCATGAAGATCGCGACCGTCTGCAACCCGTAGCCGGCCAGGAACAGATATCCCGCCAGTACCGGTGCCAGCGCCGCGCCTCCGCGACCGACACCGATGGCAAAGCCGGTACCGGTGGCCCGGACATGGGTCGGAAATACTTTTGCAAAAAGCGTGTACAGTCCGACAATGGCGGAATTGGTGAAGAAGCCGACGACGGCAACGGTGATAGCCAATTTCGTCAGGTCGTCCGAACCCTGCCCGAACCAGACGATAAGCACAGTGGTCCCGATCAGCGTGATCATGGTCAGCAGCTTCAGTCCAACCCGCATCGCGATAAATCCGAATGCGGCACCGCCAACGGCGCCACCGACATTGGCCCAGGTCAGGATACCGGCAGCGGCCCGCGGTTCATATCCCATATCGACGACGATTTGCGGTATCCATTTGATGATGAAATAGAAGCTGGTGATATGCGCGAAATAAGCAAAGGTTATCAGGATCGTAGTCGCGAGCATCGCCGGCTTGAATATATCCGCGACCGACCGTTTCGCGGTTTCTTCGGTTTCCTCGGAGAAACTGCTGACAGTGGCATGGCCAAAGCGGCGAAATATCTTGTTGATCTTTTCGAGCGCGCCCGGTGGCCGTTTGCGGTCGAGAAAAGCCGGCGTTTCAGGGATCAGAAACCAGGTCAGCGGAATACAGGCTGCGGTGGCATAGGCACCGAAGGAAAATATGTCCCGCCAGCCGCCATCGGCGAGCAACTGCTGCACCACCAGACCGCCGGTCACGCCGCCGATCGGATAGCCGATGACCATCAGCGACATCGCGACGCTGCGCCAGCGGGCGCTGGAAAATTCTGCGGCCGTGGCATTAATCGCAGCCAGCATCCCGCCAATGCCGAGCCCGGTGAGAAGGCGCCAGACCAGCAATTCGGTGACACTTCCCGAATGACCGGCGAACCACATGCCGATGGTCATTGCGACCAGACAACCCAATATGGTCGGGCGACGGCCATATTTGTCGGCGACCCCGCCGAGCAGGATCGATCCGATAGCCATGCCGAGCAGTTCCATCGAGAGCACCCAGCCCAATGTGCCCTGATCGACGCCCCACTCCCGCGCGATACCCGGCGAGGCGAAACTGATCGACAGGACGTCGAAACCGTCGAGAGCGTTGAGCGCAATGGTCATTCCGACAGCAAGCCACTGCCAGGTTTGCATGCGACCTTCGTCCATGGTTTTAATCGGATCTGTGCCCGTCACTAAATTCTCCCCCCTAAATGTCTTTTTGTTATTCGTGAATTTTGCTGAGCAATTCGATCAGCAGTTCTACTTCCTTCGGCTTAAATCTCGATTTCAGCCATTTTTCATGCTCCTGAATCGCCACTTTTGCCGAGGCCAGCGCCTCTCTGCCGTGATCGGTCAAATTCAATGTCTGCTTGCGGCCATCGGTTTTCGACTTGCCACGAACCAGATATCCGCGCTTTTGCAGCCGGTTGATGATCGCCATTGTCGTGGCCCGGTCCATCCGCATGCGTTTCGCGAGACCGGTCTGGGCAATGTCGGGATGATCGTCGACCAGCCAGAGCACGGACACCTGTTTCTGGGTCAGGTCGAGATCGGAAAATGTCTCGGTAAAATGACGATAGACGGCACCGTGCGCCAGGCGAATGTGGAAACCGACGATATTGTTGATTTCGCCAATATCTTCGTCGCCCGCGACATGCGGGGTGGTTGGCACCAATATTTCTTTTGGTCTTGTCATGTTTGCCCCTTTTGTAGATAGTTAGTCTAACATACAATCTTTGTCGAGAGAATCACCGATGGCCAATTTTCCGGACACGCTAAACTTCACAGGATTCAACAGTCCGTCAAGAATTGAGGCGGACATAGTCGATCTGGTTCATGAAGGCGTGATCCCGCCAGAGCTCAATGGTGCTTTTTTCCGGGTTCAGCCAGACCCCCAGTTTCCGCCGCGTCTGGAAGATGATATCTCCTTCAACGGCGACGGAATGATCACCCGTTTTCATATTCATGATGGCCAATGCGATTTCCGCCAGCGCTGGGCAAAAACCGACAAATGGAAGATCGAGAATGATGCCGGCAAGGCGATGTTCGGGGCCTATCGCAACCCACTGACCGACGATGAAGAGGTGAAGGGCAAAATTCGCGGCACCGCCAACACCAATGCGTGGATCCACGGCGGGAAGCTTTATGCGCTTAAGGAAGATTCCCCTGCCCTGGTCATGGACCCGGCCACGATGGAGACCGATGGCTATACCTGGTTCAACGACAAGATGACCGGCCAGACCTTTACCGCGCACCCGAAAACCGACCCCGCCACCGGCAATATGATTGCCTTTGGCTATGCCGCTTCCGGGCTGTGCACGGACGACTGCACCTTTTACGAAGTGACGCCGGAAGGCGAGCTGATCAACGAAATCTGGTTCAAGGCGCCTTATTATTGCATGATGCACGACTTCGCGATCACCGAAGATTATGCGCTGTTCCATATTGTGCCGTCGATCGGTAGCTGGGACAGGCTCGAAATAGGCCTGCCGCATTTCGGTTTCGATACGACAATGCCGGTCTATCTCGGTGTATTGCCCCGCCGCGTCGGCGCAACGGCAGAAGATATCCGCTGGTTCAAGCGCGACAATTGCTTCGCCAGCCATGTGCTCAATGCCTATCAGGAAGGGACGAAGATCCACTTCGACACCCCCGAGGCGAAGAATAACATGTTCCCGTTCTTCCCGGACGTGCATGGCAAGCCGTTCAACGGCATGGAAGCGATGAGCTATCTCACCCGCTGGACCGTAGACATGGCATCCAACGGCGATGAATTTGAAAGCGTCATCAGGCTGACCGAAACCGCCGGCGAATTTCCGCGCATCGACGATCGCGTCGCCGGATTGAAACATCGCCACGGCTGGATGCTGGAAATGGACATGAAACGTCCGGTGGAACTCAAAGGCGGCAGCGCTGGCGGATTATTGATGAATTGCCTTTTCCACAAGGACCTGGAAACCGGCGCGGAACAACATTGGTGGTGCGGACCGGTATCGTCGTTACAGGAACCCTGCTTCATTCCGCGCGGCAAAAATGCACCCGAGGGCGATGGCTGGATCGTCATGGTCTGCAACCGGCTGGAAGAACAGCGCAGCGATCTGCTGATCTTTGATGCGATGCAGGTGGACGAGGGTCCGGTCGCGACGATCAAGCTGCCGATCCGCATGCGTTTCGGGCTGCATGGCAACTGGGCCAATGCCGAAGATATAGGACTTGCAGCATGATCAAACCGGAACTTGAATTTGTCTATGAAGCCGAAGGCAAGCTGGGCGCGCCAATCCCGATCGGCGAGACCGCCGAAGGCAGCCGCCGGATCATTCCGATATTCGACGGTGGTCGCGTCGAGGGACCGAAAATCAAGGGTGCATTGCTCGGCAATGCTGCCGATTGGCAACTGACCCGCAACGACGGTGTGACCGTCGCCGATGCCATATATGCGCTGAAGACCGACGACGATGTGATCATCCAGATCCGCAACACCGGCCTTCGCCACGGCCCTGCCGAAGTCATGCAGCGACTGGCGGCGGGCGAGGACGTGGATCCGGCAGAATATTATTTCCGCACGGTTCCGCAATTTACCGCGCCAAACGGCAAATATGACTGGATGAACAAGAGCATATTCATCTGCAGCGGCGCGCGGTCGGCCGCCGGTATCAAACTCTGGGTCTGGCGCGTCTGCTAAGCCGTTTCTGACGTCCCGTTTGCGCGTTTCAGCAAATCATTTTCATCCCGCTGCGCTCTGCGCGCGATGATCAGCAGCAATATGACAATCGGGATGCCGACGGCATTCACGCTCAGCATCGATATTTTCAGATTGCCGGTCGCATCGGAAATCAGGCCGACAATATAGGGACCGATACCCAGGCCCAGGATCGTCATCACCAGCAGATATACGCTGGCGGTAATACCGCGCATGCGGGGCAGAACCTGATCATACATGATTGCATATAGAGGCGGCAACCAGCCTGTCAGGACAACGCTATATATGACGAAGCGGAAATAGAAATCCGGTGCGCTCGGCGCCGTATAGACCCAGAAGGAAATGACCGGCGACAGGCCCATGGTGAACAGCGCAAGATAGGCGCGGCCTGCCCCCGGATAGCGTTTCTGTAACCAGTCCGAGAACGGGCCCCAGAACAACGGTCCCAATATGCCCATCACTGCAGATAACAGACCGAACTGGAGCGCGGTTTCGGCCATCGACAGCTTGTAGCTGTTCATCAGGAACATCGGGTTGAAGCTCATCATCCCGTAATTGATCACTGACTGCAAAGTGCCCACGGCGATCACCATGATCAAGGTCGGCGAGCGGCTAATCACGCGAAAGGCTTCCGGATCGGAAAGCCGCATATTCTGCATCAGGCTGACAATGACGAAAATGCCGAAACCGATGATCGTCCATTGCAGAAGATGCGGATTTATCGACAGCGATCCGACGGTTAGAAAGGGACGCGGCGAGATGGCAGTCGTCAGCAAGACCAGACCGGTCATGACGATGATGATCGAGAATAATGTGACCAGATTGAACGTCCAAATCCGGCGATCGGCGCCTCTGCGGTAGAGGTTGAGCCAGTTGAATCCGGGAGTCACGGCTGCCAGTACCGAGAAGCTGGCCTTGAACGGATGCGGGTCGGGTGGCGTCGCAATACCGTCCATCACACCGCGTTCCGGCTCGCGCAGACGCCACATCAGCACCGCCAGTATGAACCCGGGAAGCGAAGCCACCAGAAACGCAAATTGCCAGCCTCTCAGGCCAAGCGGTGCCGTTCCGCCCACAAAATTTTCCTGCCACCATTCCGCAGCAAGCCCGCCAAGGATCAAGGAACCGCCAAGGCCCAGTGCGATCGAAGAAGCGATGACAGCCATGACGAAACCGCGACGGTGCTTTGGCCAATAGTCATAGACCAGCGAAGTGCCCGCCGGCGCAGCGGCGGCCTCGCCAATACCGACACCGAGGCGCGATACCGCCAACATACCGAAACTGGAGGCAAGCCCGCCAAATGCCGTCGCGCCGGACCAGAAAACGAGACATATGGTCAGAAGCTTTGTGCGAACCCAGCCATCGGCCAGACGCCCGAGGGGCAAGGAAAACAGCGCGTAGAACAGCGCGAAGACGGTGCCGTAAAGCAGGCCCATTTCGGCATCACCAATATCCAGATCGGCTTTGATCGCCGGAGCCAGGATCGCCAATATCTGCCGGTCCAGCAAGCTGGTTGCCTGAGTCAGCGCCACCAGAATCAGCGCATATCTGGCGCCTTTCGGTATCTTGGTCGGGAAGCTAGGAGCGCTCGTCTCTCCCGTCGGCGTAGCATTGCTCACAATTTGAACCAGCGTTCCGCGTTGCTCTGGAAGAATTTCTTCTTCTGCGTGTCGCTGATCGCCAAATTGTCCATCGACCGAACCTCGTCAGCGACATATTCATAGGGGTAATCCATGGCATACATCACTCTGTCTTCCCCCATAACCTCGATCATCAATTTTATCGCTGGCTCAAAGGGCAGCCCGCTGCAAGTGCCAAGGAAATTATTCTGCATATAATAGAACAGATCATGCTTCAGCGGCTTGATCGATTCATAACGGTTTGAACGGACCCCTGCCTGATGCATGTAATTGGTCCGGAACAGCCAATAAGGCAAAGCTTCGCAGCCATGGCCGGCCATGACCTGCAGATCGGGATAGCGATCAAACAGCCCGGAGGTCATCAATCGCAGCAAGTGATAGCTTGTCTCCACCGCGAAACCGAAAATTGCACCGTCCAGCCCGGCGTCGATCATCCCGCCCATCATATCGTCGGGCAGCGTCGCCGGATGGACGTAAAGCGGCTGGCCGGTTTCGACCAGCGCGCGAAAGATCGGATCAAATTGCGGCTCATCCAGATAATGGCCCTGGGTATGGCTGTTGATCTGCACGCCCTTGAAGCCGAGTTCACTAGCGCCGCGCCGGATTTCATGTGCCGACCATTCGGGGTCCTGCGGGGCAACCGCCGTCATCCCGATGTAGCGATCCGGATATTTCTGCACCGCATCGGCGAGATAATCATTGGCCCGCGTCGCAATGCCCTTCGCTTCGGCAACATCGAGCAAGGGTTGCACGCCCGGTGATGTCAAAGCCAGAATGGCCTTGTCGATACCGGTCTCGTCCATATGCTTGATGCGCTGTTCGCCCAGATCGAGCAAGCGATCGATGATCTGCGTTGCTCGCTCGGACGGACTTTGCGCGTAAAAACCCCATAGAGAGACCATCCCCTTGTCAGCGGTTCCGTCGGCGACCATCCGCAGAAACACGTCGATCAGCTCGCGCGTGGCAAAAGCTTCTTCGGTGGCAATGCGCAAATAGCCCCTGTCGCCGCCAGTTTTCAATTCATGCGTCATCATCTATCCTTCATGTACGGTTTTCAGGACCATGCAGGCCATCAGCCCCTCGGGGCCGTCCTCATGCCCGTGTCCAGACCATTTCACGCCGCCAAAGGGCGTGTCCGGTCCACCGAGCATCGTCGTATTGACGCAGAACATGCCCGTCTCGATCTCACGCGCCAGCCGCTTCTGCCGCTTGGCATCATTGGTCCAGCTATAGGCCGCCAAACCATATGGCAGCCGGTTCGCTTCCGCGATCATGTCATCTTCACTCGAATATCGATTGATTAGCGCGACCGGGCCAAATGGCTCTTCATTCATGATTTCGGCATCGAGCGGCACTTCGGACAGGACGGTGGGCGCAAAGAAATACCCCTGATTACCGATCCGTTCGCCGCCGGTCCCCAGCTTGGCGCCGCGCGTCACGGCATCGCCGATCATCCGCTGCATCGCATCGGGACGGCGCGGATTGGCCATGGGGCCCATTTGCACGCCCTCTTCCAGACCATTGCCGACCTTGATCGCCTTTGCCCGTTCGACGAAGCCGTCGCGGAAGCGATCGAAAATGCCATCCTGGACAATGAACCGAGTTGGCGAAACGCAGACTTGCCCCGCGTTGCGATATTTGCCCGGCACCATGACATCAAGCACGCCATCGACATCGACGTCGTCAAAAACCAGAACCGGTCCGTGCCCGCCCAGCTCCATGGTGGTGCGTTTCATATCCTCTGCCGCCAGCTTCGCCAGATGCTTGCCGACCACCGTCGACCCGGTGAAGCTGAGCTTGCGGATGATCGGTGAAGCCAGCAGATGCCGTGACACTTCGTCGGGCACGCCGAATACCGCCTGCCCCGCTTCCTTGGGCAAGCCTGCATCGAGCAGACATTGCAAAATTGCGAGCGCCGACGCAGGCGCCTCCTCCGCCGCTTTCATGATCACCGAGCAACCGGCGGCCACCGGCGCGCCGAGCTTGCGACCGGGATTGCCGATCGGGAAATTCCACGGGGCAAAGGCCGCCACAGGTCCGACCGGTTCATAAGTGACCGTCGAGCGCATACCGGCGGGACGCACCAGTTGCCGGCCATATATGCGTTGGGTTTCTCCCGCGTAGAAATTGAACAGGCCGACATTCATCAGCACTTCAATGCGTGTTTCGGCCAGTGTCTTGCCTTGCTCCATAGTCGCGATACGGGCGATGGTTTCCTGTCGCTCCAGCATCAGCCGCGCAGCCCCCTGCAATACAGCAGCGCGGTCCTGTGCCGAACTGTTGCGCCAGATCTTGAAGCCGCGAGCCGCAACTTCGAGCGCGCGATCGAGATCGGCAGCATTGGCCAGAGGCAGTTCGCCGATCACCTCTTCGGTCGCCGGGTTGACAACCTGGTGCACCCGCCGGTCGCCGACCGGGATTTTTTCCCCGTCGATAATCATGTGCAATTCTGGATAATCGGTCATTTCGCGGCTTTCTCCCGGTCGATATCGCCTTGCCAGCGTTCGGGCTGAATGGGTTTACCGGTCACCGGATGGACATTGTGGAACGGCACGACCTTGTGCGTCGGCCAGAGCCACAAATCTTCACGCGGCTTGATTTCATCGGGACCGGTCGGGTCTTCCGGATAGGCGGTATCGAGAAACGGTACATATTGCTCGCGCGTGTTGGCCCAGCCGGTTTCATAGTCGGCATGCCATTGCGGCACATAGTTCAGGATATGGATGCGCCAGACGCCATCGATCTTTTTATATGTATTCTCGTAGAGTCCACCTTCCCACCATTGGCGCGCCTGCTCCATCGGTCCTTCGCCGGCGAAATCCTTATGCCGTCCGGCCTGCATGGTGCAGCGGAAGCGGCCGAGCGCGGTTACGCCGTCATCCAGGATATCGATAACATCCTGATGCTGGGGATGATCGAGCAGAAAGCCGTCGATCGGGCCATTGTTGCCATGGGTGAAATTGGTCTGGAACCGCTCGACATAAAGCCGCGCTGCGCCTGCCTTGCCGCGATAAATGCCGCCGAAGAAATGTACCTCGCAATTGTCGGTGAACAGATCGACGACTTCATTATACAGGCATTTGTCGATCATATAGCCATAGAGATGGTGCAGCTTGCGCACTGATTGTTCATCCTCGCAAACCGTCACACGCTTGGTCAGCTCGGCAATCTGCTCCTGCAGCGCGGCAATTTCTCGTTCGGACATTTACTCTCTCCATTAAAATAATTGATGTGACAGATTTCAGGATGCCGCTGCAACCCGTTCAAGCGCTTCCAGCCTTACGACCTCTTCGCCATATGGCTTTATCGCCCGGAACATCAGGAATGTGGCTAGCGGCAGGAGTGTTCCCGCCGTGATCAACAGCGCTTGCCAGAGCTTCGCCGGATCACCGATGACATATTGTGCAACCAATCCGATGATGAAGCTGCCCATCGCGCCGAAAAAGGTGAACATGAACAGGTAGAATGCAGTGACCTGACCGCGCATCGCATTGGGCGCGACCCGCTGGATGGCGGCATTTTGCGGCACCGCACCGGCTATGCCGAACATGCCAGCAAAACCGAAGGCGATCATCGCTCCCCAACCGCTTGGCATAAGGACGGCGGTGATCGAGCTTATGGTCGTACCGCAGAACAATATGAACGCCGCTCGGACATTGGCGTCCTTATGTCGCTTGGCCAGCCATTCGACGAAGATGCCACCAAGAAACAGGCCCAGAAGCGAGGCGACCAGGATCGTCATGCCCAGCGCCGCGCCTATCTCGACTTCATTCCATCCAAAGGTCCGGATCATGAAGGGCACGCGCCAGAACGCCAGCCCGAAAGTCTCGATCGCGCTGAGCGCCAGGGCGCCGAACATCGGATAATAGACCCGGCGATTGGCATGAATGGCCTTGGCAGCATCCCAGCCCATGAAGGTGATGATGTTGCGGCCCGTCGACGCATTTTCCGGCGGAAGCGGCGCGCCCTCGACCGGAGGCATGCGCTGTGGCTCCTTAATCGTGAAGAACAGCAGTGCGACCAGAAAGGCTGGCAAGCCGGTCCAGATCAATATCCACTGCCAGCCGAAGATGGTCAGACCGCCGAAATGCGATGGGCCCCAATCAGCGGTCATGCCGATCAACAGACCGCCGACAAATGGCCCCAGGGTGGAACCGCCAATGAAACCGAACTGGAGCAAAGCAAAGGCCCGGGTGAGTATCTTTGGCGGGAAGGCATCGGCGAGCAGCGAATAAGCCGACGGCGCGTGGGCAGATCCACCGGCGGCCAGGAAAACACGAGTGCCGACGAACTGGGTAAAGGACTGCGCCAGCCCACCCAGAACGGTCACAATCCCGATCACCGTCACGCCGCCAGCCAGCACATATTTGCGCGGAAATATGTCGGCCAGTCTGGCCAGCGGAATACCGACAAACAGATAGCAGATAATACTCGCCGGTCCGGCCAGAAAACCCAGCTGCGAATCGGACAAACCAAAATCAGCCTTGATTCGCTCGGCCAGCATCCCGAAGACCACTGCGTCGAAAAATGTCAGGAAGGTGGCGAGGACGATGACAAACAGGGCCCAATAGGCGGCTGGCTGTGACGGCCATTGCTTGGTTACCGGCCCAGCTGACCGCTGTTCCATACCGACTGCCGTCGATGCGTCTGCCATGTGTCGTTCCCTCATCCCGATTAATTAACGACCATGCTTTTTTGCCTAGCCTTTTTTGTATGTGTTAGATACAATATTGTTTAGGCATGGTTGTCCAGTCTTTTGTGAACGTTGGAACAAAACAACCAGTCAAAATTAAGAGAGGGAATTTCCATAATGCAGAATCTGCAAGGCAAAACTGCCTTTGTAACCGGCGGCGCGAGCGGCATCGGACTTGGTATTGCCAAGGCGTTGCTTGGCGAAGGTATGAATGTCGTCGTAGCCGATATTCGCGATGATCACCTGGCAGAAGCACAAGAGGAACTCGGGTCGCCCGACAGGATTTTGGCGATCAAGCTTGATGTGACCAACCGCGATGCTTTCGCCAAGGCGGCGGACGATGCCGAAGCCAGATTCGGAAAAATCCATATTCTTTGCAATAATGCCGGTGTGGCAGTGGTTGGCCCGACCGAACTGGCGACATTTGCCGATTGGGACTGGGTGATGAACGTCAATGTCGGCGGCGCGATCAATGGTGTCACCACCCTGTTGCCGCGTATCCTCTCGCATGGCGAAGGCGGCCATATCATAAACACCTGCTCAATGTCTGGGATTGTCCCGGTTGCTGGCACCACGATCTATTCGACCGGCAAAGCAGCGCTGGTCACGATGATGGAGTGCATGCGCCCCGAACTGGAAAGCCGCGGCGTGATCTGTTCCGCTTTCTGTCCGGGAGCTGTGCAGTCCAAGATCGCCGATGCTGGCGAGACGCGACCGGAAGAGCTGTCGGAAACCGGCTATGCCGAGGCCGACAAAAAACGTCAGAACGGCGGCAATCTCTTCCACCTTTATCAAACCAAGGAGGAAGTCGGCGAACGCGTGTTGCGCGGTATATTGGATGACGAACTTTATATCCTGACACATAGCGAATTTCTCGGCGGCGTCACCGACCGCGCCAATGCCATGATCGCTTCCGTTCCGGCCAATCTGCCGGAAAATGAAGAATATAAGAAGACATTCGCGATGCTGTTCAACAGCCCGATCTGGGCCGATGAAATTGCCCGCCAGAAGGAGTTGAAAGCATGATCGATTTTGCAGGAAGAACCGCCTTTGTCACCGGCGGCGCCAATGGCGTCGGGATCGGCATAGTTCGCGCGCTGCTTGCCGAGGGCTGCAAGGTTGCCATCGCCGACATCCGGCAGGACGCAATCGACAAGGCACTCGCGACCCTCGACAATAATGAAGTCATGGGCGTGCAGGTCGACGTCGCCAGCCGCGAAGCCATGGCCGAGGCAGCCGACAAGGTGGAAGCACAATTCGGCCCGGTCTCCCTGCTCTTCAACAATGCTGGCATAAATCTTTTCCAATCCATTGAGGAGTCTAGTTTTTCCGATTGGGACTGGGTCATGGGCGTCAATCTGAACGGCCCGATCAACGGCGTCATGACCTTTGTCCCGCGGATGATCGAAGCGGGCAATGGCGGCTATATCGTCAACACCTCTTCAATGGCGGGATGGCAGGCCAGCGGATCGCCCGGTATTTACAATACCAGCAAATTTGCGGTCCGTGGCATGAGCGAATCCCTGCGCTGCAGCCTGGCCAAACACCGCATCGGTGTTTCGGTTCTCTGCCCGGCACTGGTCAAATCCTATATCTATGCCAGCGATGATATTCGCCCGACAGAATTGATGGAAGGCGCCAAGCCGGTGGACCATGAGAATGTCAAACGATTGGCCGAATTCCACGAATTCGGGATGGAACCCGATGTGATTGGCGAACGCGTGCTCGACGGCATGCGCGACAACCGCATGTATATTTTCTCGCACCCGGAACATAAGGAAGAACTGGCTGCCTTATTCGATACTTATATGAGTGACTTCAAAGATTATCCGAATGATCCCGGCTATGAAAAACGGGTCGAGTTTGAGAAATTCCGCCGCAAAAGCTATGATGATGCGAGGGAAGCTGCCAAGCACGCCATATAGGGCAAGCGGGTCCTTTATCAGGAGAAGTCGGCAATGCAGGTTCAGGCGCTAGATCATGTCAACATCATCACTGGCGACCTGGATCGCTCGGCGGAATTTTATGCGGATATGTTCGAACTCGAACGGCGGAATGCGCCGCCGCCGCTGACGCCGGACAATGCCCAATGGATGTTCGACAGCTGCGACCGGGCGATATTCCATATCAACAGTCTCGACTGTCCGCGCGCCTTTGACCGCGAAGTAACGGAAGGCCCGACCGGGGCCATTCATCATGTTGCGCTGAAATGCGAAGGCTTTGATGAAATGATCGCGCGGCTCGATGACCGGCAAGCGGAATATCAGCTCAACGTGATTGAAGCCGTCGGCCTGAAACAGATATTCACGCAGGATCCCAATGGCATCTTGCTGGAGTTGAATTTTTTCGGCAACTGAAAGGGCCTGCCCGGATGATCATCCGTCCGCGCGAATGTTGTGCCGTTTGTTATAATCGTTGATCCATTCGACGCTCTTGTCGATCCCGCCAAAGGGATAGAAATGCAGCCGGACGCGTCCGTGTTCGCTGCCCAGCTCGTTGGCAAAACGGTCGACCAGCCTGTCTGGTCCGGCACTGCCCATCAACTTGGTCAGCGATATTCCGTATTTTTTCAGCACGCTGGCGGAGGCACCGACGCCGCAATATTTGGCGTAACGCAATAGGCGCTTGATGCCGGCTGGTCCGGGAATTCCGATGCGCACCGGCACTTCGACACCGCGCGAACGCAGCTCTTCCAGCCAGGAAAGAACCGCATCCGGATCAAAACCGAACTGGGTGACGATCAGCGGCGCCATGCCCCTGCTCTCGATTGCGGCAATTTTCTTGTCGATCACATCCCAGCATTGCTCTTTGGTCATCACCGGATGGCCTTCGGGATGGCCGCCAATGCCAATGGCCGTGATCCCTGCCCGTTCAAACGCGCCACTTTCGATCAGCGCCGAACTGTCGAAATAGGGCCCCTCCGGCTCCGGCGGATCGCCGGCGACAAGAAAACACCGCCGCACTCCCGCATCGCGCACGACCGCCTGCAAATAGTCCTCGAACTCGTCACTCGAGGCTATCCGCCGCGCGGAAAAATGCGGCATCGGTTCAAAGCCCAGCTTGCGCACCGCCACCGCCGCGGCCACGCGCGCGGCCTGCTCTTCCCCCGGCAGGAATGTAACCGCCACCGGGGTTTCATCAGCAATCAGCGGGGCCGCGTCGCGCAACGAGTCAATATCCTTGGCGGTAATCTCCAGCGAATAGCCTTCGGTAACACCTACAGGGGCGCGTTCCCAATTGGGATGGATGGGATGCTCGGACATTGATTCTCCTGGGGCTTGTTCTGTCGGCGGCGCTCAGCTGGCTTTGGTGCGCCAGCTGTCCGCATATTCCTTGCGCGCGGATTCCGAATAAGGCGTCGGACTGACGATAGCGCGAACCTCGAGCTGCTTGTGCGGCTCGACGGTTGCTTTCTCCGTGCCTCCGTTAGGTTCGCCCCAGGTGACGGTGACTTCGTTGCCGATCTCGATGTCGGCATCGACCGTGGCCAGACTGAGCACAGTCCGTTCGTTGATCGTGTAACCGGTGAACATGGAGAAGCCGATATGCTGGCCATCAACCGAAACCGCATCGTAATTTGACGAGGCATAGTTGGCGAGCGGCATATCGAAATATTTGTAATTTTCGGCGCTGCCATCGACAAAGCTGTTGAAGATTTTGGCGACATCTTCGCCGTTCCAGGCCAGCGTCACTTTCTTCCGATGCGGCTTGTCCTGCATCGCCTGCAAGGCTTCCTTGCCGATGAAATCATGGTCGAAATTGATGAAATTCCCATAACCCAGATCCCATGGGCTGAGATAATAATCTTCGATATTGTCCGACACGAAACTGCCGCCGATCGAACCCATGGCTTCATAGCTGTCTGCGCCGAGCCATTCCCGATAGGGCTTCATTTTCTCGCCGGTATAAATGGCTGGCAAGGGCGAAGGAATCCATCCGGATTCCAGAGTGTTAGTGGCATAGGTGCGGGAGCCGACCGGAATCAGGCCGAATTCGGCGCCGGCCTGCAAGATTGCGTCGCGCACTTCGTCCTTCTCGGCATAAGGGCCCCAGATTTCGAGACCCGGAGCACCGGCCATGCCGTGGCGCAGCGTAGCCACCTGGCGGCCTGCAATATTCATATGCGACATATGGAAAAACTTCAGCTTCTCCAGCGGTCCGCCATGCAATTTTTCGATGACGGCCCAGGCATTGGGGCCCTGAATCTGGAAACGATATTCCTGCCGCGTTACCAGCTTGCCATCTGGAATGGATGGGGAGCGGTTGTCATAGGTGATCTCGACATCATAGCCGCCGGTCTCTGCCTGGAACTGGATCCAGTTCGCTGTAGGATTGCGGCCAACGAAAACGACGTGGTTTTCTTCGAGATGGAACAGGATGCCGTCGCCGATGACATGACCGTCATGACTGACCGGAACCATCTGCTTGGCGCGATTGATCGGAAAATTGGCAAAGCTATTGATCGACAAATCGCTCATCAGCTTTACAGCATCCGGACCCTTGGCATAGATATTGACCATATGATGAGACTGATCAAACAGCACTGCGGTTTCCCGCCAGGCTCGTTGCTCGGTGCGCCAGTTTGAAAATTCATAACCCACAACCGGATATACATATGCACCGATTTTCGAGTTGCGCAGCATGTCCACGGTGTTTCCCGCTGCTGCCAGAATGCCTTCGAGATTATTACGAGCCAAATCGCCCTCCTACGTTTATTAATTACTAGCCAGACTATATCGATATTTGTATGCAACACAAACAATAAAATTGGACGGAGAGCAAAACATGTCGGCAACACGACAAATTCTAACATTATCCTGCGCGGATCAGCCGGGGCTGGTCGCACGCGTAGCAAAAATTCTGGCCGACAATGGTGGCAACATCGTCGATTCGCAGCAGTTCAACGACAGCGAGACGAAACATTTCTTCATGCGTGTCGTGTTCGAGATGGCGGAAGGTGCCGATACAGCCGCCATTTCCGATGCTCTTCGCGCTTTCGCTACTGAACAGGAGATCGACTGGAAGTTGCGCGGCGTGGATGAAAGACCCAAAGTCATGCTGATGGTCTCGAAATTCGACCATTGTCTGGGCGACCTTCTTTATCGCCACCGAATCGGCGAGCTGCCAATGGATGTGGTCGGCATTATCTGCAACCATCCGCGTGAAGCCCTGAAAATATCGCTGGTGGGAGACGTTCCGTTCCACCACCTTCCGATCACCAAGGAGACCAAGCCGCAGCAGGAAGCGCAGATCAAGGCGCTGGTGACCGAGAGCGGAGCCGACCTCGTCGTGCTCGCCCGCTACATGCAGATCCTGTCGGATGATCTCGCCAGCTTCCTGTCCGGCCGCTGCATCAATATCCATCACAGCTTTCTGCCTGGCTTCAAGGGCGCCAAGCCATATCATCAGGCGCACGCACGCGGGGTCAAGATGATTGGGGCGACCGCGCATTATGTCACCGCTGATCTCGATGAAGGTCCGATCATTCATCAGGATGTGGAAGCGATCAGCCATGCCGACACGCCGGAAGCCTTGGTCAGCAAGGGGCGCGACATTGAACGCCGGGTATTAGCGCAAGCGGTACATTATCATCTGTCGGATCGTGTGTTCCTGAACGGACACAAGACGATTGTCTTCAAGAACTGATTTTCTTGGCGGCAGCTATCAATGCTGTCGCCAGCTCTTTCGTCCGGGACAGAAAGGGCGAATGGTCCGCATCCAGTGTGACAATATCCGCGCCCGGCACCAGTTTCTGCATCTTGCGCTGACTGTTGATCGGGATGGTCCTGTCGGCGGTGCATTCTATGTAGGTTCTGGGAAGCGAGCCGAAGCCGCCTGCGGTCAGTTGCAGCGGCTCGGATCTCGGGCCGTGCGGTTCGGCAACCAATCGCTCCATTGCATTATCGACCAGACTTTCGGGCGAAAGCTGCGCAAATATGTCTCGCCCCGCTTCCCCGTCAACCACCGTGCCGCCCCCATTGGCAATCGCTGTGATAATCGCGTCAAAAGCCGGGTTCGGACCTTCCAGCTGCTTGAACTGCGCCCGCGACATGCCGTCGGGCAACATCATCGCGCAAATATAGACGAGTCCGTCAATCGCATCCGGCGCGGTTTCGGCCGTCTGGCTGACGACCAGTCCACCGCGACTATGGCCGGCCAATATCACCGGCTTTTGCTTCGCATTTCGACATAGTTCCGCAGCAAAATCCGCCCAACCCTGCAGCGTGACCGCGCGCAATTGCTGCTCGTCCCCGCCCATCCCGGGAAGATCCGGGGCGATCACTTCATGCCCCTGTTCTTCCAGGATGGTCTTGATGCCATCGAAACACCAGCCGCCATGCCATGAACCATGGATCAGGATGAAGCTAGCCATCAGATATTACCCATCAGGAAAACCACGCCAAGGCCGATTTTATTGTCGCTATTTCGCATGGCCAGTGAAGGTTCTCAATTCCGGATTGGTATGGTCCGGCATCTCCAGAGAGGCTTTGACTGCGGGGCGCGCTTCCATCCGGTCGCGCCAATCGGCGAGACGCGGGCACTTCCGGTCAATTTCCATTTCCGGAAACATGCGATTGACCATCATGCCGCAGTGGCTGTAAAAATTGATATCGGCGGTAGTGTACATATCACCGACCAGCCAGGGACCATCGGCCAGTTGCGCTTCAACCTTGTCGCAGGCGAAGATAATCTTCCGCGTCGACTCGGCCAGATCCGCTTCGCTAAAACCAGACCGTGCGGTCTTCCACTTTTCGCGCTGGTGCGGGAGCGGAATTTTCGCGAGCAGTTTCTCGAACTCGCCGCTTTCGATATTGCGGGCGATCACACCGACCATCCGGTGCCAGCCGTGCATCGAAACCTGATTGGTGACATGCTCGTCGACAAATTTATTCCAGTAACGCATCCGCGCCGCGCCGACCGGATCGCGCGGGCGAAGCGGAACGTCCGGAAACACATCTTCCAGATATTCGTTGATCACCGTCGTGTGGGTGATGATCGCGCCATCATGATCGAGCACTGGCACCTGCCCTTCCGGATTGATGGCAATGAACCATTCGCTATGCTGTTCGAACTTGTGCAGGTCGACATATATGCTTTCAAAATCCAGTCCCTTTTCCTTGAGCGGGATCATCGATTTCAGGGAATTGGCTGCGGGTTCCGCATGATAATATTTCAGCGTCATAATATACCTCAGATAGGAGTTTGGGTTCCAAGCATGCCGCCGTCGACGGCGATTGATTGAGCGGTGATATGGCTCGCGGCGTCGGACAGCAGAAAGCAGACCATTTCGGCCACTTCGGCGGCGGAACCGACCCGCCCTTGCGGCACCGATTTGCCCAGCTTGTCGCGAATAGCCTCTGGCGGTGCTGCGGGATCGAGGCCCATCAGCATCGGCGTTTCGATCAGGCCGGGAATGACGCAATTGACGCGAACATTATGCGGCGCGGCTTCCACCGCTGCCGCGCGCGCTATGCCGAGAACGCCGTGTTTGGATGCAACATAGGCGATATTCCCTGCCATGCCGCGCTCGCTGGCCAGACTGCCGGTGACCACGATCGAACCGCGGCCACGTTTGATCATGGCAGGCAAAACCCGCTTGATCGCCCAATAGACGCTGGTCAGATTGGTCCGGATGACATCATCAAAATCATCATCAGCATAGTCAGCAAGTCCGGCGAATTTGCCGCCGGAACCGGCATTGGCGAAGAGACCGTCTGCCGGTCCGAACTCGCTTTCGGCCTTGGTGATTGCGGCAATCAATGCGTCCTTGTCGGACACATCAACCGGAACGCAGTAAGTGCTGCCGCCATCTCGGTTGATCCTGGCCGCAGCATCGACAAGCTTGCTTTCGGTGCGCGCCAGCATCGACACAGATGCACCACGGCGGCTCAACATCTGGGCAGTCGCGAAACCGATGCCCGTCGATGCGCCGGTTATGATGAAATGGCGACCGGACAGACCTGTCACATCAGCCCCAGCAATTTGGCTGCATTGTCTTTCATGATGCCGGGCATGACTTCATCCTTGAAACCGACATTTTTGGCAGCATCAATCCACTTCTGCGGATGGATGAGCGGAAAATCGGATCCGAACATCATCTTCTTGCGCAATTGCCCGTTGGCATATTGAATGATCTGCGGCTGGAAATATTTCGGACTCCAGCCCGACAGATCGATGAAGACATTATCCTTGTGCAAAGCCATCGAAAGGCTTTCGTCAACCCATGGCCAGCTCGGGTGGGCGAGAATGATGTTCATGTCCGGAAAGTCCACCGCGACATCATCGATCAGCATCGGCTGACCCCATTTCAGCCGAACACCGCCGCCACCGGGCATGCCGGTACCCATGCCGGAATGGCCTGTGTGGAAAATCGCCGGCAATTTATATTCGGCAATCACTTCGTAAATCGGATAGGCAACGCGGTCAGCGGGATGGGCATCCTGCATGATCCCGTGAAACTTGAAGCCCTTCACGCCGTAATTTTCGATCAGGTCACGGGCTTCGCGTGCGCCCAATTTGCCCTTGTGCGGGTCGATCGAAGCAAAGGCCATGCAGATGTCGTCATTCTTGGCTGCATATTCGGCTATCTCGTAATTGGAGACCCGCTTGGCGCCGATTCCGCTTTCGCAATCAACGGTGAACAGGCAGAATGCGATTTGCTGCTCGCGATATATCTCGATGATTTCCGGGATTTTCGGACGCTCACGCGGCGCCTTGAAATAGGCGCTGGCGGCGTCGAAAAACTTGCCCATGACCGGATCTTCAGGATCGTGGCAGGATATTTCGGCATGAACGTGAACGTCAATCGCTTTGATCTTGCTTAAATCAATGGGCATCTAAAACCTCTCTTTTTCCGGACAATCGGGGAAGCAGACTGACAGGGAATCAGCTCTGCTCCCCCTCCCCCCGATATCTGTGATCAGAGCTGGATGATGACGGATTTGAGTTCGGTATAGGCTTCGACACCCTCACGTCCCTGCTCCCGTCCGAGCCCTGATTGTTTGTAGCCGCCGAATGGCAGGGCGGGATCAATCACACCGTGGCAATTGCCCCAGACCGTGCCTGCTTTCAGCTTTGCGCACATTTGATGCATGGCGGAAACATCCTTGGTCCAGACGCTGGCGGCCAGTCCGAAACAGCTGTCATTGGCTTGTTTGGCTACTTCGTCGAGATCGTCAAAACGCTGCGCGCAGACAACCGGCCCAAAAATTTCCTCGCGTACCACGCTCATGTCCGGCTTCACATCAACAAGCACGGTCGGGTTGACATAATAGCCATCCGCCGTCGGGCAATCGCCGCCCATGGCAACCGATGCTCCAGCCTTTTTGCCCTGATCGATATAGTCCATGACTCGCGTATATTGCTCTTCCGATACCAGCGGGCCCATATGGGCTGCCGGGTCGAGCGAAGGCCGCGGTGCCCAGAATGCTGCGGTCTCGGCAATGCCTTCCACGACCTTGTCGAAGATCGAGCTGTGAGCATATAGACGCGAGCCCGCGATACAGACCTGACCGGCGTTGAAGAAGATCGCTCCGGCGGCACCGGGAGCAACTTGCGCGACATCCACGTCCGGCAGAACGATCACAGGAGATTTTCCGCCCAGTTCCAGCGTGACGCGTTTGAGCGTGTCGGTTGCTGTGCGATTGATGATCTTGCCGACTTCGGTCGAGCCGGTGAACGCGATCTTGTCGACATCCGGATGACGCACCAGACGATCGCCGGCCGTGTGACCATTGCCGGTGATGACATTGATGACACCCGCCGGAAAGCCGGCTTCGGCGATCAGGTCGGCCAGACGAAGAGCGGTCAAGGACGTCTGCTCTGCCGGTTTCAATACAACCGTGCAACCTGCCGCCATCGCCGGAGCGACCTTCAGCACAGCCATCAGCAGCGGGAAGTTCCACGGAACAATCAGGCCGGCGACGCCAACCGGTTCGCGGCGCACATAGCTGTGGAAAGCGCCATTTGGTGTCGACATCGGCGAAATGGAATCGGCGCCGAGCTTGGTCGCCCAGCCAGCCATATAATGCAGCATGCCAACCGCAGCAGGAATATCGACCGTGGACGACATGCCGACCGGCTTGCCATTATCGTTCGATTCCAGCTCTGCCAGTTCCGCAGCATGTTTGTCGACCAGATCCGCAAGGGCATGGATCATCTGCTCGCGGGCAATCGGAGGCAGTCCGGTCCAGCGACCGTCATCGAAAGCGGAGCGCGCCGCCGCGACGGCCTTGTCGACATCGGCGTCGGTGGCATCCACAATGCGACTGATTTCCTTGCCGGATGACGGGTCAATAACCGCCAGATTCTTGTCCGCCGACGAACTCACCCATTCATTGTTGATGAACAGCGAGGGTTTGCGGGACAATGATTTTTTTGCAGCAGCCGAATAATCATGTTGCGCTAGCGATATGGTCGACATCTCATTCATAAGAGCATCCTTTCCTGGGATCATGTCCAATATTATTATGCTGCATAGCTATCAAATATTGTTTGCAATGCATACAATAAAATCGCGCAGCGACGGGGTTATGACAACATTTGCGGACCGGTTTTAGCCGCAGCGGCTTCTTCGGCCGCCCGGTCGCGCGGAGTCGGAATATCCCGGCCACGCTGGACTGCCGGACGGGCACCGACCAGATCGATCCAGCGCGCCAGATGATCGAGTCCCTCGATATTCACACCGGACCACTGGTAAGAATGTACCCAGGACCAGTTGGCGATATCGGCTATCGAATAGTCATCGGCGAGATATTCATTATTGGCGAGATGGCTGTCCAGCACCTCGAGCAATCGCCGGGTCTCCCGCTGGTAGCGATCAATCGCCGGCTGGATTTTTTCCGGGAAATAGCGGAAGAAGACATTGGCCTGCCCCATCATCGGACCGACGCCACCCATCTGGAACATCAGCCATTGCATAACCTTGCTCTTTCCCTGCGGGTCGGACGGCATCAGCTTGCCGGTCTTTTCCGCCAGATAGGTCATGATTGCGCCCGATTCAAAAATCGGGAAGCCGTCATCCACCAGAGCCGGGATCCGGCCGTTGGGATTGATTTTCACATACCAGTCGGATTTCTGCTCATTCTCGTCGAAGGAAATAGTCTTGAGCTCATAGGGCAGCCCCAGTTCTTCCAGCGTGATCGAGGCTTTCCAGCCATTGGGCGTTGCAGCGGTATAAAGTGTAATTCCCATAATCTTGTCCTGTCCTATTTATTGCCCAGAGCCTTGTCTTCGTGGGCGCGTTTTATGACATAATGTCTGATGGCGTCGGCCTGATCTGCAGAAATCACTTCCTTGAAACTGACCATGCCATTGTCCTTGAGCATGCCGTCGATAACAACCGCTTTCCAGCTGTCCGGATCGTGCAATAATCCGCTGCGGCGCAGATCGGGTACCAGCGTACTGCCGAAAGCGGCATCGCCGTGGCAGACACCGCAGAAGCGACCGAACAGGCGTCCACCCTCGGCGACCTGTGGGGCAGTGCCTTTTTCAGCTGGTGGATCAATCGGCAGTCGCGACAATGGAGTCTCGGCTGGCAGCTCCGCTGTACCACCCAATTTATAGACCAGCAGCCGCGAGATGTTACGGACCGGCCCACCAACTTCGGAGAATATGCCCGGCGACAGAGCCCAGGAACCACCCCAGCCTGCGAGCACCGCAACATATTGCTCGCCATTCACGCTATAGGTGACGGGCGCTGCCATGATGCCGGTCTGGACCGGCGTGTCCCACAGCATGTCGCCGCTCACCGCGTCATAAGCGGCAAATCTTGAAGCGGAATTGCCCTGAAAAACCAGACCGCCAGCCGTCGACAGCAAGCCACCATTCCATGGCCCCTCAAATTTCACCCGCCAGCGTTCTTTCTGTGCAACCGGATCCCAGGCGATCAAGGCCCCCTTGGTGGCCGCCAGAGAGGCTGCGCGAATATTCGCGTCAGCCGGCATGGCACCGGCCGCAAAGTCGATGCCGGTGTTGAACCCGATGGTCGCACTCTTCCAGTCCGCTTCTGGAATATAGGGAAAGGCGGCTTCCTGAATCGGGATATAGACCAGACCGGCTTCGGGATTATAGGCCATTGGCTGCCAGTTATGGCCGCCGCCCGGTCCGGGCGTCACCACGAAAGGCTTGCCCGTCTGATCAATCCGCGCCTCGGGATTCTCGATCGGCCGACCAGTCTTCATATCAATGCCGGTCGCCCAGTTGGTCGCGACGTAATTATCTGCCGACAGCAGTTCGCCGGTTGCCCGGTCGAGTACATAGAAGAAGCCGTTTTTCGGCGCCTGCATCAATATCTTGCGGGTCCTGCCGTTGATCTCGAGATCGGCCAGCATGATATGCTGCGTAGCGGTAAAGTCCCAGGTTTCACCAGGCGTGGTCTGATAATGCCATACATATAAGCCGGTCGATGGACGCAGGGCCACGATTGAACTGATGTAGAGATTGTCACCACCGCCCGGAGAGCGGTAAGACTGGTTCCAGGGAGAGCCATTCCCGACGCCGATATAGAGCAGGTCCAGCTCGGCATCATAAGCCATGGCGTCCCAGACGGTGCCGCCGCCGCCAAGCTCCCACCACTTGCCGCTCCAGGTTTTCTCGGCGACCTTGAGATGTTCCGCGCTATTTTTACCCGGCTGGTCGGGGACGGTATAGAAGCGCCAGAGCTCCTCACCGTCTTCCGCATCATAAGCGGTGATATAGCCGCGTACGCCCATTTCCGCGCCGCCATTGCCGATAATCACCTTGCCGTCGATGATCCGCGGCGCACCGGTGATCGTATAGGGCTCACCGGCCGGAACCGTCAGCTTCGACCAGACCGGCTTGCCGGTCGCCCGGTCAAGCGCAATAAGCCGGCCGTCCAATGTGCCGAAATAGAGCCGGTCACCCCAGGCTGCCAGCCCCCGGTTGACGACATCGCAACAGGCGTCTGCAGCCGTTTCGCCGGGCACTTCGGGATCATATTCCCACAGGGGCTCGCCGGTGGTGGCATCATAAGCCTTCACTTTCGACCATGCGGTGGTGATGTAAATCTTGCCGTCGATGACGATCGGCGTTGCTTCCTGTCCGCGCGCGGTGTCCATATCGGCAAACCATGCGAGCCCCAGATCCTTTACGTTGGCGCTATTGATTTTGGCCAATGGCGAGTGGCGCTGCTCATCATAGGTCCGGCCGTAACTCAGCCAGTCCTGGTCATTGCTTGCAGCCTGCTCAAGCGTTTCCGCATTGATGGCACCCGGCGCGTCCAGATCCATGCCCTTCTCGCAACCGGCCAGTGCCAGCGTGGCTGATATCAACAATAATGGCGTTCGCATGTGTCTCTCCCAAGATCGCGGCTTTATCCCCAGCGATTGATTTCGGGGCCGGGGGCCCAGGTTTTTCCCGCCAGATCATTCTTTGACAGAGCCAGCGCTCGCGCGACCGAGGGCCGTGCTTTCATTCTTGCCAGCCAATCCGTCGTCCGAGGCGCGTCAACAAAGGCATCCGGCACAATATCGACCATGGCGGCAAGCCAGGCATAGGTTTCCAAATCGGCCAGCGAAAAATCGTCGAACAGCCAATCGCGGCCATTCAGTTGCGCTTCGCATTTCTCGACCGCCTGAGTCACTTTGACCCGCGAATCTTCCAGCTTTTCATCTTCATATTTGCCGCTGCGCCAATCCGTCCAGCGTGCGCGTAAATCTTCGCTCTTAATCGCGGCGATCACGCCGTCATCTATGTCCGGCGCGGTAGCGCTATGAATACCAAGATAGCCGGCAGCCGGTGCCAGCCGCTCGATCATCTGGCGGCACCACATCATCACCTGCCAGCGGGCATAGGGATCTGCCGGACGCAGCATTGGTCCGCTGCCGATGTCATCGAGATAGCAGCCGACAAACACGCTGTCGGCCATGGCTTCGCCGTCAACCAGCAGCACCGGGCCTTCGCCCTCGATGCTCATCGCCACTTCTGTCTGTCCGGCCCAGGACTGGGCGTGACGCTCACCGGCTGTGAGATCGATAAATTGCAGGTCGGCGTCCACGTCTTTTTCGAACAATGCCGCCAATACGGTAAGCGAGGGACCATTGGGCTGGCCGTGATATAGGGTCATGCTCATGCGATATAATCCTGCTCTAATATGTCGACACGCTTCACCATGTCAGTCTTACCCATCGCCCAGCAGGCCTTCGTCGCTGGGCGCGCATAAATTGCCCGCAGCCAGCGCATGATATTGGGCGTCAGTTCATCATTGGACAGCTCGGGCTGCGACAAGGGCAAAGCATAAGCCAGATTGAAGCCGTTCACATCGGCGAGGCTGTAATTGTCGCTCGCCAGCCATTCTCTTTTGCCGAGTTCATCCTCGAGCATCCGGATACCCAAGCCGATGCGGCGTCCCGATTCAGCCATTTCTTCGTCGCTGAACAGCCCGTAGACCGCCTTGCGCCATGCCACCTGGCGCTCCGGTAGCGGAATGCGGTTAATCGCGGCTTCCAGCTCTTCCTCGCCGCGCTGTTCCCGCGCATTGGGTCCGACAAAGAATTTCCAGCCGAACATCGAGAAGCTGGGCGCCAGCCACTGGTCCATGAATTTCATCCACCAGCGGATACGCCACTGCTCTTTCGCGTCTTCGGGCATCAAGCGGGGACCATCAAAAGCCTCGTCGACATATTCCATGATCGCGGTCGACTCGGTGAGCACCAGATTGCCATGGGTCATCGCCGGGATTGTGCCCTGCGGATTGATTGCCAGATATTCCGGATCATGCTGGTCAAAATTCAGAAGGTCGAGATAATGGCTGTCAAAGGCCACGTCTTTTTCCATCAACGCAAGCATCGGTTTTCCCGAATTGGCATTGGGTTCCCAATGGTAAAGGGTAACATCGTTCATATAGGGGCCTCTCCCAAGGCTGGTTATTTGTATGCGTTACTTACTATACTCGAGCCCGCGGTCAAGCCGAAAAGCCGGATGGCGCTCCATCAAGTAAGATTGTCTTGGTTTCGAGATAGCCGAGCAAGCCTTCGATGCCGCCTTCGCGGCCAATGCCCGACTGTTTGAAGCCGCCAAAGGGAAGGCCAAAGTCCATCCGCATGCCATTTTGTCCGACCGCACCGGTCCGGATTCGGCGCGCTATCCGATAGGCGGTATCCGGGTTGTTGGTCAGCACGGACCCGTTCAGTCCAAAATTGGAATCATTGGCTAACCGAAGTGCATCTTCTTCATCGTCAAAAGGAATGAGGCACAAGACTGGACCAAAAATCTCTTCCTGCGCGATCCGCGATGCGTTGTCGACATTGGCGAAAAGCGTCGGTTCGATGAAATAGCCGCGATCGAGATGGCTTGGCCGTTCGCCCCCGGTGACCAGATCGGCGGTCTTCCTGCCTTCCTCGATATACATTTCGACGCGATCCAGCTGGCGTTTCATGGCAAGCGGTCCGAGCTGGGTCGCCGGATCATCGGAATGACCGATTACGACCTTTTTCATTTCGTCAGCAATCGCCCTGGCCAGCTCGTCATGCCGCGCCTTTGGTACAAGCACGCGGCTGAGCATCGCGCAGACCTGGCCGCTCATCATCGTGATCGTGCCGGTCAGCATCTGCGCTGCAACAGTGATATCAAAATCGTCGGCAATGATCGCCGCAGATTTGCCGCCCAGTTCGAGCGTGCAGCGCGCGATGCGTTCGCCGCAGACGCTGGCGATACGCTTGCCGGCCACGGTTGATCCGGTGAAGCTGACCTTGTCGACGCCCGGATTGCAAACCAGATGATCGCTCGCGTCACGGTGGCCGCAAACGAGATTGACGACGCCAGCGGGAAGGCCCGCCGCTTCGGCGGCCTCGGCGATGATATAGGTTTCGAGCGGGGTTTCCGGCGACGGCTTCATGATCACCGTGCAGCCCGCTGCCAGCGCATAAGCGACCTTGTTGAGCATGATCCCATAAGGCCCGTTCCAGGGCGCGATGGCGGCGACCACTCCAACCGGCTCGTGGGCAATCAGTGCGGTGTGAACGACCGGGGAAGGACGCTGCTCTACAAATTCAAACTTTTCCGCCATGGCGATAATCTGGTCAAAATTCATGGTGGAGCCGGCCGTCATCGGTCCGGCGAAACTGGCGAGCCCGCCCATTTGCAAAGTCCACGCCCGGGCGATTTCTTCCGTTCGCCCGTGCAGATGCTCGGCCATTTTCCGGAGCAACGCCATCCGCTCTTCCGGTTGCATGTTACTCCACGGGCCCTCGTCAAAAGCAAAGCGCGCCGCGGCTACCGCTGCATCCATATCTGCTTCATTGGCCTCCGCCACAGAGCCGATCATCTCTTCACTATTGGGCGACACCAGTTCGATCTCGCGCTTTGAATGCGCGGGAACCCATTGCCCGCCGATCCATATTTTGTCGGTATTTTTGATATGAACGCCTTCGGGTGTCATGCTGTCTTTTCCTTTTGATTTGACCACGGCTTGCCGGTCAATGGATTGAAATATCGATAGAGAGAAACAGAACGCTCGGGCAATGGATCATCTTCGGCCACCTGCGGTGCATGCAGCGCGCTCATGTCAAATCATCCAGCCCGATCCGCATACCGGCCTCGGCAGCGCGATTGGCCTCCCGGCGCAGCCGCTCGATCTCCGCCCGGCCCTCCGGCACAGGTTCATCCGGTAGCGCGTCGATCATCCAGTGATATATTTCGTCGAAATCTTCCCGATGATCGGGGTGAGTCAAAATCAGTCCGCGATTTTCGTTGATCCCGCACAGCGTCTTTTCACCGACTTCCAGCGGGTCCATTCCGAGATCAAATGCTTTGCCAAAGCTCTCGAGTTCCTGACGATCCGGCGCGGCAAAACCGCTTTCGCCAAATCCGTCCGGCCGCTTGAGCGCACTATCCCAGGCGTTGGTCTTGGTCAGGCCGGGACACATTAAGGAAACGCCGATATTATAAGGCGCAAGATTGTACCGCAGACTTTCGGTCAGACCGCGTATCGCGAACTTGCTGGCCGTATATATGCCAGCCTGCGGGCCGGCGCAGAATGCCGCCATGCTCGCAACGTTGACGATATGGCCGCCCTCGCCATGCGCCTTCATCCCCGGCAACAGCGAAACCAGCCCGTTGACCGTGCCACCAAAATTCACGCCCATGATCCAGTCATAATCGGCATAGCTGGCTTCGTCGGTTGGCCCGAATACGCTGACGCCCGCATTGTTCACCAATATATGAATGTCACCAATTTCTTCCGCAAGCTCGGCAAAGCGCTCCCGGTCTGTGACATCCAGCTTCACGAATCGGGGTGCTTCGCGCCCCTGGTCAACAAACCAGCGCTCGGCCTGCTCGCGATAATCTTCATTGCGGTAAGAGAGAACGAGCCTGATCCCGGCATTGCTGAAGGCGCGGGCAATGCCAAAGCCGATTCCCGACACCCCACCGGTAATGAATGCAGACTTACCTTGCCATGCCATGAAATTTCCTCTCGCTTTTGCGCTATCATTTGTTAGTGTTGCATACAAATAAAAACAAGGAGAGTCGATAATGTCTGATGTTGAATTGCGTCTGGAGAAGCTGGAAAACCGCATAGGCGAGATGGAGGATATCAACGCCATCCGCCGGCTGCACTGGGCTTATGGCTATTATATTGATTTCAACAAGGCCGCGGATGTGGCGCAATTATTTGCCGAAGATGGCGAAGTCACCTTTCTGTCCGGCGTGTTCAAAGGACATGAGGGCATTTTCCGTCTTTATGGCACCTGGTTCCAGAATCTGTTCCTCGAAAATGGCGGCGAAGGCCCGGTCGATGGCTTCCTGCTCGATCATTTCCAGATGCAGGATATCATCACCATCGCCCCCGATCGCCAGACCGCCAAGGGCCGTTTCCGCGGCATGTTGTTTGGTGGCAGCCACGAATCGCGCAAATGGAAACCGGAAGGTCTGCCGCTCCAGTTCATGGAAGCCGGCATTTACGAGAATGACTATGTCCGCGAAGGCGATGTCTGGAAGATCAAGCGTCTCGACTATATGATGCAATGGCAGGGCGATTATGAAGCCGGCTGGTCAAAGACTGTCAGCCACCTGCAACCGCTGACCGAATGCTATCCCGAGAACCCGATCGGTCCGGACTATCTGCTCGATGAAAAAGATATTCGCAAGACCTGGCCCAACCGGCAGGATGTTCCGATGCATTTTGCCCATCCGAAATTCGGGGCGCTGCTGATGGGACAGGAACCGAAACAATGACGCTGTTACCGGATGGCAGCGAGAAAGGCCTCCGCGGCCATGCGGAAGAACGCGGAGTCCGCTCCCGCATCGGCCTGGCGCCGCCGGCCGGCGAGGTAGATCGAAATGCACCTTACAAGCGCATCGCCACCGAAGAGGCGTGGACTTTCCCGGATCTGGTGAAAGCCCAACTGGAATATCTGCAAAGCAGTGATGCACCCCGCGACGATTCGCTGGCGCTTGCCGGTATGTTTGCATCCCTGCCGAAACTGCAGGGCATGTTGCAGAATATCGGAGAAGGCCGGATCGCCCATATGGATGAATATGGCATAGACCGGCAATTGCTGTTGCTCACTTCGCCCGGCGTTCAGGTCGTGCGGGAGAGCGAAGGCACGCCACTGGCGCGGCAAGCCAATGATCTGGCGGCGGAAAGCTGCAACAAATGGCCCGACAGATTTTCAGCCCTTGCCGCCTTTGATCCGCGCGATGTGAAGGGATCGGTACAGGAACTGGAACGGGCGACTACCAAGCTCGGGCTCAATGGCGCCGTGCTCAATTCCCATTTTCAGGGACGCTATCTGGATGAGCCTGCCTACGAGCCGATATTGGAAGCATTGGAAGCACTCGACGCTGCACTCTATATTCATCCGACCGCGCCCTATAATGGACAGCATTACAAGGACCGCGGATTTTCCGGAGCGCTCGGTGGCTTTCCGCACGACGTCTGGCTCCATACAATGGGTCTGATTTTTTCAGGTGCATTCGACAAATATCCGAAACTGCGACTGGTAATCGGGCACATGGGCGAGAACCTGCCGCTGACGCTCTATCGGTTTGACTGGATGCAAAGCAACGCCGACGGCATCCCCGGCTTTCGCGGTGGCCAACCGGCGGTGACGCTCAAACATCCCGTCAGCCATTATTTCCGCAACAATATCTGGGTGACGACGAGCGGCGTCGGCTGGGAACCGGCGATCAAATTCTGCATGGATGTCATGGGACCGGAACGGGTGCTCTATGCAATGGACTATCCCTACCAGCAATCGTCGGACGAACTGGCGGCCTATGACAATATGGCGATATCGGCAGAGCATAAGAAGATGCTGATGCAGACCAACGCCGAAAATGTGTTTCGCCTGCCGACGAGTGACTGATTTTCAATAGAACTCGGAAAAGAACGGAGCCGGGATTGCAAAATTGCGGGTTCAGGCCCGCGGCACATGTTGCAATTCCGGCGGCGATTCCCATTCGGTTAAACGGCCTTCGATCTTGCGCAATATCTTGTCGACTTGTCGCAGCTCCGATTGTTTCAGCTTGCCGAAAACAAATAATGCCACTTCCGACATTCTTTCGTTCATTTTCTCGAATTTGGCATGGCCAGCCTTGCTTAGCTGATATGGTTTGCGGCGCCGGTTATTCTGATTGTCGGTCATTTCAACCAGACCCAGAGCTTCCAGACTGTTGAGCGCTCTGCTGACATTCATCGGTTGCATAGCCATTAATTCGGCAAGATCTATTCCGGCGAGAGCGCCCTCTCCGCCCAGCGCCAGCAATATCCGGAGCTCTGTCACACTGACGTCTTCCGGATCAGCCACACCGTCACGCATCGGTCGCCCGATTCGTGTGGCTACCTTTAGCAAGTCGACGAGAATCTCGACCTGATCCGGCGCAATTCGGGAATCATCCTTCTTTTCCATACAGATGAACTTAATCCTTTTGAGACTTAAAAGCCACAGCGGACAAAAAGTTCGTAAAAATTCTTCGTAACATTTGTTTGCGTCTTGATGTTTGAATAATTGTATGTATTACACACAATCAAGAAGGCGAACAAAGCCTCTTCGGGTTCAGCATTGGGAGGATTAACAAATGTCAAAATTAACACAGCCACGACTTGCGAAGCTCAAGACACTGTCTTTTGCAACGATCATCGGCGTCGCACTATCGAGTGTACCAGCGATGGCTCAAAATACCGATAGCGCAGAAGAGCAGGATGACAATATAATCATCGTGACCGCACAATTTCGGGAAACAAATCTGCAAGACACGCCCCTGGCGATCACGGCAGTCACTGCCGACCAGATAGAAGCGCGCAGTCAGACCAACCTGCAGCAGGTTGCAGATGGCGCTCCCAATGTTTCCATTCGCCCACAAGGCGCATCATTCGGCCCATCGGTCACCGCATCGATTCGCGGCGTCGGCCAGAATGACTTTAACCCTGCATTCGAACCGGGCGTCGGCATCTATATTGACGATGTCTATTACCCCCAATTGACCGGCGCGATCTTCGATCTGCTCGACGTCGAGCGTGTGGAAATCCTGCGCGGTCCGCAGGGAACGCTGACAGGCCGGAACTCGGCCGGTGGCGCGATCAAGTTTATCTCGCGCAAGCCGACTGGTGACAATAGCGGCTTCCTCGAAGCCAGCTACGGCTCGCGCAATCGTATCAGCATGCGTGGTGCCGCCGACTTTGCCATTACCGATACATTGGCAGCGCGCGTATCAGGCGTCTTCAAGCAACAGGACGGCTATGTCGACAGAATCGATTATGGCTGCGCAAATCCTGCAAGCGGTGTTCCGACGGTTGTAAATACCGATGACTGCGTGATCAGCAAATTGGGCGGCGTCGGCTATCAGGCGCTTCGCGGCATCTTGCAATGGGAGCCGAACGACAAGTTGGAAGTCACCCTGATTGGTGATTATGTAAAGGACGAACGGACCATCGCCGGCGAAGTTCTGCTCGCGACCGGTGCAGTCCCTGCTCCCAACACCAGCCCTGCTCCCGGCGTTGTCATGGATGACCGCTTCATCTGCGGCCGGTTCTGCAACTACAGCACAACCGGGCAGCCGGCTGCTGTCTGGCAGCCCGCTCTGGAAGTGGCTCCCGGCGTGTTCATCGATCCGCTCGGCGCCGCCGGCACCCAGCTTGATGCAACCAACGGAACCGATCGCAGCGACTATACCGGCTGGGGCGTTTCCGGAAAGATCATCTACCATCTCACCGATGATGTGCATCTCACGTCGATCACCGGCTATCGTGAATTTTCAACGAAATTTTTCACCGATGATGATCTGACACCAATCAACACCAATTACGGCAGCAACTTTCTCGATAATGAAAGCTTCAGTCAGGAATTGCGCATAAACGCCGATGTCTCCGACGGCATCAACCTTACTTTGGGCGGATATTATTTCGAGCAGGATTCGGTCTATGACTCCTTCCAGGACATTCGCTATATCTCGGTATTCCCGCTCCAGTTCCGGCAGCCCGATCCAACCCATGCGGAAGCATGGGCGCTCTTTGGCCATGTAAACTGGGAAATCACCGACGCGCTGAGCTTCAGCGGCGGTCTGCGTTACACCGACGAAACCAAGGAGCAGACCTATTTCCGTCTGAACCTTGACGGCACTATCAACGCATTCCTGGATCCCGTTGGCGCTGCTTACGGCAGCGGCTATGATGGCCCTGACACCGGCAATCTTTTTGGTGGCGGAAATGTCACTGCGCTTACCGGCCTGACCGCCAAATATAGTGCCAACCGGCTCGATTGGCGTGTGGCCCTCGATTACCGCTTCTCAGACGCCTTCCTTGGCTATGCTTCGGTTTCGACGGGTTTCAAGGGCGGCGGCACCAACCCCCGGCCGTTTAACGCCGGACAGGTTATTGCGTTCAATCCCGAGAAGGTCACCGCCTACGAAATCGGCTTCAAGAGTGATTTCCTCGACAATCGTGTGCGTTTGAACGTTGCGGCATTCCTCAACGACTATACGGATCTGCAAATCCCGGTTCTGGCTTGTCCCGACAGTCCGTGCGCCGCTCGCCTCAATGCTGGCGATACGCAGGTTAAAGGCGTTGAAATTGAGCTGACGCTGAATCCGGCTGATGGCTTTAACGTTGACGCCGCCGTCAGCTATATCGATCAGAATATCGATGGGGACAGTCTCAATCCAGATGCAGCCGTCCCGCCATTTGGTGTCAATCCGGCTGGTGTTGATCCGAACGACCCGCTCAGCGTACCGAAATGGAAATTCAATGTCGGTGCTCAATATATGGTGGATCTTGGCGAATCGGGTTCGATCACGCCCCGGTTCGACCTGTCCCATCAGTCAAAGCAATATTCCGGGCCCAATACAGCTGGTGCGACACGTACCCGCAACTTCCTGCCGAGCATCACGACGCTCAACGGGCGTCTGACCTGGAAAAATGCCGACGAAGATCTTGATATCTCGCTGGAGGTGACCAACATCACCAACGAATATTATTTCCTCAGCCAGTTCGATCTGATCGGAGCAGGCGGCGGTTTCCGCAAAGGTCTACCGGGTCGCCCGCGCGAATGGGCCGTCTCGGTGAAGAAGAAATTCTAATCCACAAAACATCATAGTTGATCATATTGGGCGGCCCTCGGGTCGCCCTTTTTTGTGGTGAGGAGCGGGATTCGTGAAATCAGCATTGTGCAAAGCTGAAATCTTATGCTAACAATTGTTAGGATAAGATTGGAGAGGTTTCTTGGAACTCAAACTGCCACCGCGGGTGTCGCCCGCTCAATTTGACAAAGCGCTGAAAGCCTATGCCGCCGTCGTCGGCGAGGATTGGGTGTTGGCGACGGACCAGGATCGTGACGCCTATTCCGATATTTACGCGCCCGGTCCGGAAACGGAATGGCCAGCCTCGGCAGCCGTAGCACCGCAAACGCGCGAAGAAATACAGGCAATCATTCGCATTGCCAACGAATATAAAACGCCGCTCTGGCCCGTCTCTCGCGGCAAGAATCTTGGCTATGGCACGGCAGCGCCGCGACTGCCCGGCTCGATCGTGCTCGATCTCAGCCGCATGCTCAAGATCGAGGAGCTCAACACCGAACTCGGCTATTGTGTGATCGAACCCGGCGTCAGCTTCTTTGATCTCTACGAACATATCCAGCGCGAAAAGGCGCCGCTGTGGATGTCGGTTCCCGGCAATGCCTGGGGCTCCGTTCTCGGCAATGCGCTCGACCACGGCATGGGCTATACGCCTTATGGCCAGCACGCACGCAATCTCTGCGGGATCGAAGCGGTGCTTCCCGATGGCGAAGTCATGCGCACCGGCATGGGGGCGATGAACAAAAATCACAGCTGGCATCTTTTCCCGCTCAGCTACGGGCCTGACTGGACCCATATGTTCACCCAGTCCAATATGGGCGTAGTCACCAAGGCGGGCGTCTGGCTCCAGCCGGCCCCGGAGACATCGCTGCAACTGACCTATGATATCCCCGACGAGGAAGATATCGGCTGGGTTGTCGACACGATCACGCCGCTGAAAACGGCCGGTGTTATCGAGCAGAATGTTTTCATTCCGTCATGGCTTGGCAAGATCGTGCTCAAGGGGCAGCGCAACGATTTCTGGGACAAGGAAAGCGCGATGCCGGAATGGCGTGTGCAGGAACTGCTGAAGGAACATAAGCTCGGTTACTGGCAGGTCCAGATCCGCTTCTATGGCGATGAGTCGCTCAACAAGGCCAAGGCGGACATCGTCAAAAAAGCCTTCAAACGCCATATTGATACGCCGCCGATGGAAGTCTGGTGGAAACAGGGCGATCCGATCAATCAATATGATCCGACCATGGGTATGCCATCGGCGATTGCGTTGCAAATGGGCGACTGGGTTGGTGGCCGTGGCGCACATATGGGCTTTTCGCCAGTCGTTCCGGCGACCTCGACACATGTGCTGGGCCAGCTGAAACGCAGCCGCAAGATCATCGCTGATCATGATGTCGATTTCTATGCTAGCTTCACCATTGGCGGCCGGTTCGCGACCAATATCAACATGCTGATGTATGATCGCGACAAACCGGCACAGGTCCAGAATATCCGCAAGATGTTCAACGCCTTGATCCGCGACACCGCCAAAGCGGGCTATGGCGAATATCGCACCCATGTCGGCTGGATGGACGAGGTCAATAAAACCTATGATTTCAACGATGGTGCCCAGCGCCGTTTGAATGAAAAACTCAAGGATGCGATCGATCCGAACGGCATATTGGCGCCGGGCAAACAGGGTGTCTGGCCAGCGGCCTATCGCAATTATGCCGAGGAGGACAAGACATGAGACGGCTTGGTTTGACGGCTCTTGTTCTGCTGACCGCTTGCGGTTCCGGCGCAAATGATTCCCAGCAGATCGCCAAGGGCCCGGAAGGCGGTCCGCCGGCTCCACCACCCTATCAGATGCGCGCCGAATTGCCGTCCGGCGACCGTCTGGAAGCGGGCAAAAGCGGAGCGGATCTGTTTTCCAATCGCTGCGGCTCCTGCCATCTGGCCGGAGGCATGGGAACCAATCTCCTAACCGTGCAAAGAATGAAAGCCGGCGAACCACCGGAAACGGGTCTGTTGACCAATCGCACCGATCTCACCGCCGACTATATCAAGGCTGTGGTTCGCGATGGCAAAATGGCGATGCCGCGAATTTCACGGGTTGAAGCAACCGACGCCGAACTCGATGCGATCGCCAAATATCTTGCGAAGGGTGACCAATGACCATCTCCCGGCGCAATATTTTGAAAAGCGGGATCGCTGTTGCGGCAGTGTCGGCTGGCTCCACTACCGCGCTCGCGTCCCGGTCGGCGGACTTGATCATATTTGATAGCCGCAATGCCACCAGCGCCCGATTTGCCAGCACAAGGTTCGCGCGCAAAATTGATGTCGCGCAAGAAGACGCGAATTTCTGGCGCAATTTGCGTAGCGGTTCTGCCAGCAAGAAAATTGCCGGCATGACCGGATGGAGCGACTTCATTCTCGCGCGCGGTTTCCTGGAGGAACAAGGCAAAAGACTGACCGTCGAGAAGCTGCAGAACGGCCTGTTTTTCTGGGAAATGCAGTAGCATTGCACGGCATACGGCTCGCCTCAGTTTATGTTTGATCTTCCCACCTTATATTGTATGTAATACATACTGATAAGGACATATCATGACTGCCAAGATTATTGACGGGCGCGGCCTGGCTGCTGCCATGCGCGAAGGCTTTTCCGAACGCGTCAGCGCACTGAACGAACATGGTGTCACGCCCGGCCTAGAGGTGCTGCTCATCGGCGACGATCCAGCATCCGCTGTCTATGTCGGCCGCAAGGTCAAGGCTTGCGCCGCGGTCGGCATAAAATCCTTCTCCCAAAACCTGCCGGAAACAATCAGCAATGCCGAGCTGCTCGGCCGGATCGTCGAACTGAACGCAAATCCCGATGTTCATGGGATATTGGTTCAGCTCCCCCTGCCCCCGCAAATTGATATGGCCCAGGTACTGGAAACCATTGCTGTCGAGAAAGATGTGGATGGCTTCCACCTTTATAATGTCGGTGGCTTGGTCACGGGTAGCACGGTGTTCTCGCCCTGCACTCCCTTCGGCGTCGTCAAGCTGCTCGAGCACGAGAATATCCCGATCGAGGGACAGAATGTTGTCATCGTCGGGGCCAGTAATATAGTCGGCAAGCCAATGGCGCTGATGCTGATGGCGCGTGATGCAACAGTTTCGATCTGCCACGCCAAGACCCGGGATCTGGCCCAGTTCACCATATTGGCGGACATATTGGTCGTCGCTGCGGGCGTGCCCAATCTGATCGTGCCGCAAATGGTCAAACATGGCGCCGTGGTCATCGACGTCGGCATAAACCGGCTAGCCGATGGCTCGATCGCCGGCGATGTCGATTTTGAGGGTGTTTCCAGAAAGG
>JBALUX010000002.1:55998-84530 GCA_036963725.1 Parasphingorhabdus sp.
CGGCTATCACCCCGGTACCGGGCGGCGTCGGCCCGATGACGGTGACCATGCTGCTGGAGAATACGATCAAGTCCGCCGAACGCAGAGCAATATTCGAGGGACTGGAACTCGCCTAAAGCTCGACGCAGCCGCCATCGACGAACAGATCGATACCGTTGATGAAACTGGCGTCTTCGGATGCCAGAAACAGCGCTGCCTTGGCGATTTCTTCCGCCTCACCCATCCGCTTCATCGGTACGGCCTCGCGCATCATGGTGAGCTAGGCTTCCGCTTCCGCCGCGCTGGTGTCGCGATGGACTATCGGTGTCTCGGTCGGACCGGGCGAAACCATATTGACGCGTATTTTTCGTGGCAGAAGTTCGGTTGCAAATATCCGGGCCACGGCACGCAGCCCGGCCTTGGCGGCGGCGTAAGCCGCGTTTCCGGGAAGAGCCATGACCGAGCCAATCGATCCGGTAACGACAATGCTGCCGCCATCCGGCATATGCGGCAATGTATTCTGGAGCGCAAAAAACATACCGCGCAGATTGACGATATGGATACCGTCCCAAAATTCTTCGGTAACTTCGGGGATCTTTGCAAAACCGCCAACCCCGGCATTGGCAAACATGATATCGATGCCGCCATTTTGTGCGGCAATTTCTGCCAGCGCACGCTTCGTATTCGCGACATCGGCGACGTCCGACTGCACGGCGAGCATACCGGTATCGGCGCTGACCGCGTCCAATGTTTGCTGATTCCGTCCGGTGATGGCGACCGTTGCGCCTTCTGCCTGAAAGGCTTTGGCGGCGGCAAACCCGATCCCGCTATTACCGCCCAGAACAACGACCGATTTTCCCTTGAAACGCATGGTCAGAATATCCCGTTTGTGTTGATTGTGTGTTCCGGAATTTCCTGGATCACATCCCAATGTTCGACAATCTCGTCATTTTCGCAGCGGAATATATCCACCACCGCCAATCCGGGATCACCGGGCCAACGCTCGACATGGACATGGACGATCACATGGTCATCGTCGGCGAAACTTCTGTGGATTGTCTGCCTGGCGTCCGGACTCTGCTCGCGCACCATCTTCAGAAATTCCTTCAGCGGTCCGAGACCGGGGGCAGCAAGCAGGCTATGCTGGATATAATGCGGCGGCAGATGATCATCGACCGCATCGGGATTCATCGCGACCAGCACCTCCTGATACATCGTCAGCACCCGATCGAGATTTGCTTTTTCCTGTTCGTTATAAGCCATTTTGCCCCTCCTCCTGCCTTTGAGTATTGTAACAATTGTTAGAATATGCAAGGTGGAATTGAGAAAATTCGAGAGGATGAATATGGACCGGAATGCGCTCTATCAGGTGCTTGATGATTATCTGGACGCTTTGAACAAAGGTGATGCTGCGGCGGTGAATTGGTCGGATCAGCCGCTGACGTCGGAAAATAATGTCATGCTCGAGCGCGGCGACGGTGTCTGGCAAACGATCGACCGGCTGGGCGAATATCAATTGCGCTTTGCCGACACCCAGACCGGTGGAATCGGCTATTTCGGCACGATAGTCGAGCCGATGGAGGAATCGGCGTTCAGCCTGCGCCTGAAGGTCGATGATGAAGGCAAGGTTTCGGAAAGCGAAATGGTCATCGTCCGCAATTCGGACAGCGGACTGGTCCTGCCGAACCCGCGTTTTTACACCAAGCCGATTCTCGAGGCGAATGTGGAAGCCGGCTGTTCCCGGGAAGAAATGGAACGCCTGTCCAACGGCTATTTCGAAACGCTCGAATTGAACGATGGCGAAATCCACACCAAATTTCATCCCGATTGCAACCGGGTCGAAAATGGCTTTCAGAGCACAAATGCGCCGGAAAATGCCGGGATCATTCCGACCACCGGGATGGGCTGTGAAGAACAGTTCCAGCTCGGCTTCTACCGTTATGATGACCGTCTACGCGCCCGCCGTTTCCCGCTGATCGACGAGGAACGCGGCATCGTCATGGCCCATGGCTTCATCGACCATTGCGGTGCGCTGGATCGCTATCAGCTAACCAATGGCGAGTGGGTTGATAGCTTCATCCGTCGCCCACACAGCTTCTATCTGGCGGAAATTTTCAAAATCGACCATGGCATGATTTGCCAGATCGAAGCCAATTTCATCACCGTGCCATACCATATGCCTAGTCCCTGGGATGCTTTATGAGAAAATTTGCTGCTGTCTTTCTGCTGCTGTTGGCGAGTTGCTCGGACCAGTCGGACGGGATCGAAACCAGCGCCGATGACTGGGTGACAACCGGCGGTGATATCGGGAAATCCCATCATTCATCTCTCACTGACATTACTCCGGAAAATGTAGATAATCTCGGCCTCGCCTGGTCGGTGGACCTTGGCACCAATCGTGTTTTGGAAGCGACGCCGGTCGTCATTGACGGTATCATGTACACCTCTGGCGTGGCTGGCCGGGCCTATGCCTTCAACGCGGCCACTGGCGCGGAATTGTGGCGGTTCGAGCCGGAGGTCGACATGCAGATCAACCGGACAGTTTGCTGCGACATGGCCAATAGAGGCGTCGCGGTGGCCAATGGCAAAGTCTATGTCGCCGCGCTCGATGCCCAGCTTTATGCGCTCGATGCCAAGACCGGCGAAATAGTCTGGCAAGCTGACACGGTTGATGACCCCGCTCGCGGCGTCAACTCCACTGGTGCTCCGGAGGTTGCCGGCGATGTTGTGGTGATTGGCAATGGCGGCGCGGAATATGATGTGCGCGGCTATGTCAGCGCTTATGATCTGGATAGCGGCAAGCTTGCCTGGCGCTTTCATACCGTACCGCGCGATCCGAAACTGGGGCCACAGGACCATCCTGATCTGGAAGCGGCGGTCAAGACCTGGGATCCCGACAGCCGCTGGGATATTGGCGGCGGTGGTACGCCATGGGATGCGATCAATTATGATCCGCAAACCGGCTATGTGCTGGTCGGCACGGGCAACGGCGGCCCTTATCATACCACAAAAAGGTCACCGAAAGGCGGCGACCAACTCTATCTCGCGTCGATCGTAGCGCTCGATGCCAAGACCGGTCGAGTGAAATGGTATTATCAGGAAACCCCCAACGACGACTGGGACTTCACCTCGACCCAGCCGATGATACTGACCGATATGGATATCGACGGCGAAAAGCGGCCCGTTGTGATCCATGCGCCCAAGAACGGGTTTCTCTATATAATCGACCGGCGCGACGGCAAGCTGCTGAAGGCCAACGCCATAGTCCGACAGAACTGGAACAAGGGCATTGATCCGGCGACCGGCAAACCCATTCCGAATCCCGAAGCTGCGGACTATTCGAAAGGTCCGAAAATTATTTTCCCGGCGACGCCCGGCGCGCGAAACTGGCATCCCGGCAGCTATGACCCCGAGACCGGCCTATATTATGCACCGGTGCAGGACATGGGCAATTTATTGTTCATGACCCCCGGGCAGAAGCCGTTCAAGGCCAAGATGCTCAACAATGACGCGGCGCTTATTTTCACATCCGATATCGAAGCCGCCCTGCCGACATTGCCGCCTGCGGTTGCGGCAGCAGTGGACGCCCTGCCCGCTTATGCCGAGGCAAAGCGCAAGCCATTTTCTTCGGAACTGCGCGCCATCGATCCATTGACCGGCAAGACCGAATGGGCAGTGCCAATGGAAGGTTGGCAAGATCGCGCCGGCGTGCTGACGACCGCAGCCGGCCTGTTGTTCCAGGGCAATCTCGCCGGACAGATGCGCGTCTTTGACAAGGCAGATGGCAAGCTTTTGAAAACCATCGAAACCGGCACCACCATCCTTGCCGCGCCAATGACGTACCGCGTCGACGGCGTGCAATATGTTGCAGTGATGGCGGCATGGGGCGGCGGCGGATTTCCTTATGTGCCCAGCTATGCCGCAGCCTATAAGCGCGGCAATATGGGCCGGCTTTTGGTGTTCAAGCTGGGCGGCGGAGCAGTGGAAATTCCGGATGAATTGCCCGCGCTGGAAGTGGCCGGTGCTCCACCGGCGCAGAAGCCCGGTGTCACCGCTGCAATGATCGCGAAAGGCCAGGGCCTGTTTTTCGGCAATTGCGTCCTGTGCCATTCCAACCAGCCGCGCTCGATCACGCCCGATTTGCGCCGGATGCAGCCAGCAACCCATGAAGCGTTCGACAAGATTGTAATGGAGGGCTTGCTGCTACCCAATGGTATGCCGAGATGGGACGACCATCTCACGCCCGGGGATGTCGGGGCGATCCATGCCTATCTGATCGATTTGCAGGGCAAGACGCGCAAGGATGAACTGGCCAAAAAGAAGGCTGGTGTGCCGCTGGACGCGCCGAGCCTGGCTATCCTCTCAAACTATTGACCCGAGCCAATTCCCGTAGCGCCGAGCCCTAGATGCGGGCAGCAGCTATTTCTGCGCCTTCGCGGAGTGCGTTCAGCTTTTTCCAGCAGACCTGCGGATCGATCTTGCCATAGCCGGCAAAGGTGCCGAAACCGCAATCGGTCGAAGCGATGACCCGATCGGCACCGACGATGTCGATAAAATGTTCGAGGCGCTGGGCGATCAGTTCGGGATGCTCGACATAGTTGGAGCAGGTGTCGATCAGGCCCGGCGCCAATATTTTGCTATCCGGAATCCTGGCATCCGCCCAGACCTTCCATTCATGTTCGTGGCGCGGATTGGCAGCTTCGAACAGGACGGTGTCGGGACGCGCCTTCAAGATCAGATTGACAATATTTTCGAGCGGAATGTCGTGATCATGCGGCCCTTCATAATTGCCCCAGCAAATGTGCATCCGCAGCCGGTCCTTGGGAATATTGGCCGTCGCTGCGTTCAACGCTTCGATATTGGCCGCAGCAATCTTCAGAAAATCCGCTTCGCTGGCGTCTTGGTAGCCAGTGTGGCGCGACATCGCGAGATCGGGGCAGTCGAGCTGGAGATAGAAACCGGCTTCCGCAATCGCCTCATATTCGGGACGCATGGCGTCGACCAGATCGGCCAGATAGGCTTCATGCGTTGAATAAAATTGATTCGGTTGAAACGCGGTAATCAGACCAGGGGACGCGGCATTCATGAAGCCCTCGACGGCCTTGCCCTCCGTGGCTTTTTTAAACCGGCGGATGTCCTCATGACAGGGCTCGAGATTGACCAGCTTGACTTCGGAAATGCAGGCCGCGCGGACAAATTCCTGATCCCCCATGATCGCGCCCAGTTTCTTGCGAAAATCGGGCAGCGGCGCGAGGTCAAGCGCCGGCTTGCGCGGCACATCGCCGCCAAAGCCCGACAGGCGCTCGGTCATATAGGTGGAATAGCCGACCTTGCCGAGTTCGCCATCGCTGACATAGGTCACGCCCGCTGCAATCTGCTGGTCCACAACCGACGATATTGCCGCCTGAACCTTGCTGTCAAATTCCGCTTCATCATAGGCTTCACCGTGATCGCGGGCGAGCAGGAGCGGAACCAGTTCATCGCCCCTCGGCAGACTTCCGACATGTGTGGTGGCGATCTTCATTCCATCTCCCGATCTCTATTTTTTGTATGCGTTACTTACAATAGTATTTGACGTTCTGGTATGCAACACATACAAACATATTGGAAGTCAATCTTGCAACGAAAATTGTTGCACATAAAATATTCTTAGGAGCAATGGACCGATGGCAAATCAACAATCACTCGAGCAAATTCTGGGTAAAGCGGGAGACACCGTAGAGCTTTTGCGCAACCAGCAGGTAGGTCCAAATGTCTATCCCGGCGTCCCGGCAGAATTTTCCAACTGGCGCGTTGAGCAGCGGGCGTGGAACGACAGCTGTGTATTGTTCAACCAGTCTTATCATATGGCCGAGCTGATGGTCGAAGGACCGGATGCCTTCGAATTTCTCAATGGCCTCGGCATCAACAGTTTCAAGAATTTTGTCCCCGACCGCGCCAAGCAATTTGTGCCCGTCAGCCATGACGGTTTCGTGATCGGCGATGTCATTCTCTTCTATCTGGCCGAGAATAAATTCAACCTCGTCGGCCGTGCGCCGACGCTGAACTGGATTACCTTCCACGCGGAAACCGGTGATCATGACGTAACGCTCACCTATGACGAGCGGACCGCTGCCCGGCCCGATCCAGAAAACCGGCGCCACTATCGCTATCAGGTGCAAGGCCCCAATTCCGCCAAGGTGATCGAAGCTGTCACCGGCAAGCCGGCTCCCGAGCTGAAATTCTTCCACATGTGCTGGATGGAAATTGGCGGCCAGAAAGTACACGCCCTGCGTCACGGCATGGCTGGCCAGCCGGGCTATGAGCTCATGGGTCCGTGGGAAGAGCGCGAAGCGGTGCACAGCGCCCTGGTCGAAGCGGGCAAGGCCCATGATATGAAGCTGGTAGGCGGTCGCACCTATTCGTCCAACACGCTCGAATCGGGCTGGATCCCCTCTCCGCTGCCAGCCATTTACACCGGCGAGGCAATGAAGCCCTATCGCGAATGGCTGACCGGCAAAGATTATGAAGCCAATGCCTCCATCGGCGGCAGCTATGTTCCCGACAGCATCGAGGGCTATTATCTCAGCCCCTGGGACCTCGGTTACGGGTTCTTCGTGAAATTCGACCATGATTTCATCGGCCGCGCGGCGCTTGAGAAAATGGCTGAACAGCCAAAGCGCAAGAAGGTAACGCTGGCGCTCGACAATGCATCGGTAACCGACGCCATTTACACACAATTTGAAAAAGACGGACTGCGCGCAAAATTCATGGATTTCCCGAGCGCGGTCTATGCGATGCATCCGTTTGACCGGGTCGAAGTGGACGGCGAGCTGATCGGCCTGTCCACCTGGATCGGCTACACCGCCAATGAAGGCAAGATGCTGACGCTGGCGATGGTCGACGAAAAATATGCCGAGCCCGGCACCGAGGTCGACTTCATCTGGGGCGAGCCGGATGGCGGCACCAGCAAGCCCACGGTCGAACCGCATCGGCAAGTCACGATCAAGGCGATTGTCGCACCAACGCCTTATTCGGAAGTTGCGCGCACCGCTTACGCCGAAAGCTGGCGTACCAAATCCACAAAATAATGATAAATAATGACAAGAGAGGGTTAGAATATGTTTGATATTGCAGCTTTAACGGCACGCATCGACAAGCTGGAACATGAACTGGGGATCGAACAGGATATCAACCAGATTCGCCGGGTCCAATATAGCTACGGATATTTTATCGACAAATCGCAATATAATGAATGCGTCGATCTGTTCTCCGAAGATGGTGACGTCTGGTTCCTCGGCGGCATTTACAAAGGCAGGGCCGGCGTAGAGCGTCTGTACAAGGAACGGTTCCAGAATATTTTCACCGCCGGGCACAATGGTCCCAAATATGGCTGGCTGCTCGATCATCCGCAGCTTCAAATGGTTATCGATGTTGCTGACGATCGCAAGACCGCCAAGGTGCGCGGCCGTTCGATGATGCAGGCCGGCCTGCATGAATCGGCGGAAGGCGATGCCCGCGCCTGGTGGGAAGGCGGCATTTACGAAAATGAATATGTTCGCGAAAATGGCGTCTGGAAGATCAAGGCACTGCGCTATTTCCCGCATTGGCATGGCAGTTTCGCCGACGGCTGGCAGAAGACGCCGATCGATTTCATCCCGATGGCAACCACCTGTTTTCCGGAAGATCCGCTGGGGCCCGATGAATTGATTGACCCCGTACCGCGCCTCTGGCCAGCCACGGACATTGTCGATTTCCATTATCCCCATCCGGTAACCGGCGAACCGATTGTCGCTGATAACCGCCGCGCCCGCGAAGGGTTCAAGGACTGAACTATATGGATGTAGTGGACCTGTTGATCGCCGAACGCGCCTGCGAGCGATTGATCATCGATTATGCCGCGCTCAATGATGCCGGTGACTGGACTGCGGTCGCCGCGCTTTATGTCGCGGACGGCCGGATGAGCAGGCCCACTGCACCCGACGAATTTGTGGAAGGGCGCGATGCGATACTGGCGGCGTTCAACGCCCGCCCTGCCCGCGCGTCGCGGCATATCTGCGCCAATATCCGGGTGACCGTCTCGCCCGACGGCACAGCAACGGCGACCAGCCAGATATTGCTGTTCACCGGAGCCGATCAGGCGCCCAAAGTCGGCAGCTATCAGGATCAATTGACCCTGACCGCAGACGGCTGGCGTTTTGTCGAGCGAAAGGGCAGTCTGGATTTTTAAAGGACAAGAGAATGACCGCTGATACCGATGCCGCATTGAGTCCCGCCGCTGCGGAAATTGACGCAAAGATCCAGTATCTTTTGCCGACTTCGCTGATCAATCGCCGGTTCTGGGCACCCGGAGAGGAATATAATACTGGTGAATATGCGCCTTATGATGTGAAAATCCGGAACGCGCGGCTGGCCGGACCGTTCACACTCGATGAGCACGGCTTTGCCATCGACCGGCATCACACCGACATCAAAGACTGGGCCGCCAATTACGGACCCGATGGCGAATATGCCAAACAGGTTCAGCAAGTCGTCCAGCGCATGACCGGTGCCGATTTTGTCATTCCGATGGGCGGCATGGTCCGCACCTCGGGAAAAACCAGCAAGGACGTGCAGCCACCGGCCGGCGAAGCCCATGTCGATTTCACGGAGAAGTCGGCGAACAGACTGGCGGAAATGCTCTATCGGGCGCAGCGCCCCGACGGCAAAGGCTATGATCGTTTCATCTGTTTTTCTTTGTGGCGGGTATTGTCGCCACCGCCGCAAGACTGGCCTCTGGCCCTGTGCGAAGGTCCTTCGGTAAAAGACGGCGAAGGCACGCATAATACCAAGGTCGATGTCGACGTCATTCCGACCGGCGATGATCTATTTGCCGAGATTCCGGGTGAAGAGGACATGATGGCAGCCACCATATTCCGCCACTCCCCCGATCACCGCTGGTGGTATTTCCCGGACATGACGGAAGAGGAAATTATCTTCATCAAATTCTATGATTCAGACCATGAAGGCGCCTGGCGCGCGCCGCACACCGCCTTTCCCGACACCAGCCGTCCTGACGCGGTCGAACGTCGCAGTTTCGAATTTCGCGGCACTGCCTATTTCACCAATGACTAGGAGCAACAAGCCATGACCGCACTACCCGCAACAAGCGATGACGGTGCATTTTGGGACTTGTGGCTGACGCCTTATTATCTGCCCTGTATCACGGCAGCGGACGAGATTGGCACATTTGCCGCGATTTCCGGCGAAGCGCTGACCACCGACGATCTGGCCCAAAAGGTCAGCGCAGAACCCAGGGCATTAGGCGTCCATCTCGGCTTGCTGGCGGCGCTCGGCATGGTCGAGCGGCGGGCTGGCAAATGGCGCGCGACAGCCATGGCCCGCACATGGATGCATCCGGAGGCGGAAGGCTATTACGGCCCGCTGCTCGGCAGCTTCCAGGACGGAATGCCGCTACACAGGCAGATGGTCGAAACGCTCCAGACCGGCGAAAAAGGTGCCGACAGCCTTTCCTTCACCGCAGAATGGGAGCGTGGCGCGCTGCCGCAGGATCTGGCCGATAATATTGCGTCCTTCATGAACTGCCACAGCATCGCAGCGGCAAAGGCGGTGGCAAAACTTTCGGCCATTTCCAGCACCGGGAAGCTGCTCGATATTGGCGGCGGATCAGCGATTTTCTCGATAGAAATGGCCCGTGCGAACGCCGCGCTCCATGCCACCGTGCTCGAAATCGATACCATGTGCATATCCGCGCAGCGCTATATCGACGATGCGGATGCTGGCGACCGTGTGTCGACAATCGCGGTCGACATGTTCCGGCAGGACTGGCCAACCGGATATGATGCGCATTTCTTTTCCAATATTTTCCACGACTGGTCGGACGAGACATGCAAATTGCTGGCCGGCAAATCCTTTGCGGCGCTTCCCTCGGGTGGCCGGATCATGTTGCATGAAATATTGATGGATGATGATGGTACCGGACCGCTGATTGCTGCGGCATTTTCCATGCTCATGCTATTGGGCACCAAAGGCCGGCAATATTCGCTGCCGGAGTTTACCGACATTCTGGAAAGCGTCGGCTTCGTCAATGTTCAGGCCGAACGAACCGGCGGCGGATATTATTCGCTCGTCACTGCAGACAAACCGTAAAGGGAACCGACATGTTTTCGACCATGGACAAGCCGCATCTGGAATTTGCCTTTGAATGCAGATTGAAATTCACCCGCGTTCTGAGCATTCCCGGACTGCCGCAAGGCGGCATGCGCAGCGCAGTGCTGGTCGACGAAGGCACTTTCCAAGGCCCTAGATTGCGCGGCAAGGCGGTGCCGAATTCAGGCGGCGACTATGCGCATTTCGGCGAGGATGATACCGCCCGCTTTGATGCCCGCTATTGTCTGGAAGAAGAAGACGGCACGATCATTTACATGCAAAACCGGGGCTTTCTCTGGGGACGGTCCGAGGATGCGATGAACAGGCTTCGCGCCTGGGCCTTCGAAAATGGTCCTGCGGTCGATCATGGAGACTATTATCTGCGCGGCCAGCCGACTTTTGAAGTGTCCGCAGGCAAGCATGACTGGCTGACCCGTCACGTCTTTGTCGGTGTCGGCGAACGCAAGCCGGACGGCAATTTGCTGCGCTATTATGCGCTGACCTGAGAAATTCTGTTCAGGGGATCTGCTGCTGCAGAAACTCCCGGTTTTCCTCGATCATCTGGCGCACGGAACGGGCTTTGCTACCGGTCAGCTTCTCGACATCATCGGTGCAGATATCCAGATAGCCTTCACGGATACTGCGTTCGAAGCTGACCATATCATCGCTGTTCCACGGAATGCCGGCTACGCTCTGGTCATCAACCGGTTCGCGCGGAATGCCCATGCCATCGAACATTTCATACATGCCGTCATCATCGGTCTCGACCAGGCCCACCGAGCAGCCGACAATCTCATTCAACATGGCCACGACCTGTTCGAAATTTTCGCTAGATGGCCCGGTGATCGGATAGGCCTGGTTTTCATGGCCATCCTGAGTGAGCACAGCGACCGCGGAATTGACGCAATCTTCCCGCCAGACCATGGCCTCCTTGCCGCCGGCTGTGCTTGTTTGCCAGATACCAGAGGCGATGAAACCGGGTCCGGCATTCAGGATCATCGCGTCGGCATAATGGGCATCGCGCATGAAGGTCCAGCTGCAGCCGCTTTTCCGGATCAGATCTTCCGTCTCGCGGTGATCGATGGTGACAATGGCGGGGTTATCCTCCTCGACATTGACGAAACTGGTGTAAACAATATGCTTCACGCCATTGGCGGCAGCGGCATCGATCGCCGCCTGATGCTGCTTGACGCGCGCGCCGACCCTTGTGCCAGAGATCAGCAGCATCCTGTCGGCACCGCTGATCGCTTCGGCAAGCGTTTCCGGCTTGTCAAAATCGCCATAACGCACTTCGCACCCTTGGGCGATGCGGTCGTCAAGCTTGCCCGGAGTCCGCGAAATCAGGATCAGATCTCGGCCGCGTCCCATAGCGATCAGCTTGTCGGTGGCCGAGCGGCCGTACTGGCCCGAAGCGCCGGTGATGACAATCCTGGTCATGCGGCAGCGTCCAGCTTTGCTTGGCTAACCCACCAGCCGTGAATCTGGCAGCGCAACCGCTCGGGAATCGCAATCTTCGCTATCGGTCCGGCTCCGACATTGCCGGCTTCAATGATCCAGCACTGATGTTTGAAATCTTCCGGTCCGGTCTGTTCGTCGACAATTGCAACCAGCCATCCCTCATGGCCATCCTGTTCTGACGGCACATGCACGGGTTCCTCGATACAATGCGCCGGTGGCAATGCCAGAGCCTGCAACGGCCCGCCGTTCAAATCGATACGCATCAGCATATTGAACATGACACCGACCGGACCACCAAAGACCGGCGGCCCCTGCATCTCGGGGTTCATCGTCAATATCCAGCCGTGGTCATAAGCCCTGCCCTGCCGGTCTGCCGGGATGACCGGAAAGTCGCCGGAAGGGCCGATCGCCGTTTCGACAATTTCATCACTGTCGCTGTTCATGTCGAGCGTCCAGCGCGCCAGCCGGCCTTCCATTTCCCATGGCGGAATGTTGAGCCCGGAAACACGCTGTACAAACGGGAACGCATTGACGTTGGAAAGACATTGATCGAATAAAATGCGCCCGGCGGCATCTTCATGCGCGTTCATCATATGATAGCATGATACGCCCTTGGGCCCCTTGAACCATCGCATTTCGGAAACGTCACCATAGCGCGGCATCACGCCGACCCAGCTTTCCAGTTCCATTTCATGGCCCCAGTGATCGCCGCCTTCTTTCAGCCGTTCGAGATCGCAGGTTGTGGGATAGATCGGGAAAAGCGCGTAGTTTTCAGTGATGGTGAAATCATGCATCATCGCGCAATAAGGCGCATCAAACCATTGTTCGCGGGTCAGTTCACCATCCTTGTTGACGATGAAATAGGCAATCTTGGTCGAAGCAAGACCGTCGGCTTCATAGCCGAACATGAACATCTCGCCGGTTTCCGGATCGATGCGCGCATGGGCGGTCACGGTTTCGGACTTCAGCTTTCCGCCGAAGTCATACGAACCGATGGTTTCGAGTGTGCTCGGATCAACCCGATAGGGCCGGCCATCTTCCTTCGCCAGCAACAACCGCCCGGCGTGCCAGATCGGCGTAGTATTGGCGACGGTCCGGTCGATGCCTCTCGCTTCGGGCTTGTCGGTATAGGGATTGCGATATTTACCGAATATCGCTTCGCCGGCAGCGTCTTCCGCCTGGTGGCGCGCAGTCTGGACATAGCGCATCGATATGCTGGCCTTGCCGTCACCCAGCCGTATCGCTGAAATCATGCCGTCGCCGGACAAAGCCGCAGCGCCGTCTTCGATGAAGGGTGGATAGGCCGGATCCGGAACAGCGCGGAAAAACGTGCCCGCCACTTCTGCCGGTATCGTGCCTTCTACCTCAAGGTCCGAATGATCATATTCCTGACCGATCGGTTTGTTGAGCCCGAAATAATCAGGCGTTCCCGGAAATTCTGCCATGCCACTCTCCTAACAATAACATTTGTTAGTTTTCTAGCGCAATTACTCCAAGCGCGCAAGCGCGGTCAGTCGCACCAGTAGGCGACAGCACGCATCTCTATACTGGCGCGGGGATGGCAGTCCTCGGGCACCTGCGGGTGATCAAATGCAACATGCGGCACCGGGTTTTGATATTCGGAATCACTGGTCTTGAAGATCAGGGCTTCGTCTATCTCCATGTCCGAAAACCAGTGCCAGCGATGGGCATCATTATGCGCGATGAGATAGCTTTCGAAGCCCCAGTCGGGCTTTCCGTCTTCATCAAAAAGCGCATCGGCGATGAGCAGATCGTCCTTGCTGACGGACTGGGGATCACAAATGGCCAGCGGCACATCCTGCGGCGCGCCGGAAAAAGAACGCCAGACATTATAATGGGCATAGCGGCGAACCTTGACCCCTTCCGGCTGGCTGCCCTGCGCGAAGCTTTTGGACGTTTCCGCGCTGGTGTCGATATGAGCGAAGCGGGCGGGCATGCTGTTATTATGCGCGCCGGCCTCGTCGCTTTTCTCGCTGAAGCGCAATATTCCGGGGCCGGAGACAATAACCACATCGGCTCCTGTTTCAGCCTTGAGCAATGCGATGATTTCATCGGCATGGATCGCGGCAATCTGCGCCTGATCGGTAAAATCGGATACGGCGCTCGCGTGGCGCACCAGCTTGAAGCCTTCTTTGTCCAGATCCGGCGCACAAGCCCTGGCATCGGTCAACGGCATCGAGCGCCCTTCGACCACCACCGTATCCTTGCTATGGTCGTTGGCATAATAGCGCTGGCGAAAATCTGTGCGTGCCGCGTAATTTATCACGGCATCGATCGTCATCAGGCAAATTCCTCGGTGTCGATGGTTTTCTGGATCATCTCGCCGTAGCGGGGTCCAGCGACACTCTGCTGATTGATCAGGGCATCAAGCCGGGCCTGCGTATCCGCAGAAAGCTCCCAGTCCCATCGCGCGAGATTTTCTTCCAGATGCGCAATCGAGGCGGTTCCGGGGATGGCCACCACATGTTCGCCCTGCGACAAAACCCAGGACAGAGATAGCTGCGCGGGCGTAACGCCCTCTTCTTCTGCGATCGCATTGAACGCGTTGACCAGTTCCAGATTGTTCGGCCAGTTATCTTCGTTGAAGCGCGGCATATTGCGGCGCAAATCCTTCTCTGCCAGCGCATCCACGTCGCGTACCCCATTGGCCAGAACACCGCGCGCAACCGGAGAGAAAGCGACGAGCGTTGTGCCCAGATCTTTGCAAGCACCCAGCACCGCAATTTCCGGATTGCGGGTCCACAGCGAATATTCTGTCTGGACGGCAGCAATGGGATGCTCAACCGCTGCTTTTCTAAGCGTCTTAGCCGACATTTCGGACAAGCCGATGCTGCCGATTTTGCCTTCCTCGATCAACTCCGCCATCGCGCCAACCGATTCCTCGATCGGCACGGTAAAGTCCCGGCGGTGCATATAATAGAGATCGATATGATCGGTTTGCAGCCGGGTCAAAGATTCCTCGACACATTTACGGATCGCCGCCGGACTGCAATCGACGCCACGTTTGTCGCCATCTATCACGAGCCCCATTTTGGTCGCGAGAAAAAACTCTTTCCGGCGGCTTTTCAGAGCATTGCCGATCAGCGTCTCGTTGTGACCGAGGCCGTAAATATTCGCCGTATCAAGATGGTCATAGCCGAGATCGAGCGCGCGGTGCAGCAGCTTCGAGGCATCCTCTTCCGACGGCGGCACACCATAGGCCCAGGATAGAGACATGCAGCCCAGTCCTACCGGATTGACGCTGCGGCCGTTGATCGTGCGTTTTGATATGCTCATAAGGGCAGTCCTACATAATTTTCTGCAATGCTTGTCTGTGCTGCCACACTGCCAGCGATATAATCAAGCTCCGCCATTTGCATTCGCCGTTCAAACGAGCCGTCTTCCGGGAAGCGATGCATCAGCTTGGTCAGCGACCAGCTGAAACGTTCGGATTTCCAGACCCGCGCCAAGGCTTTGGCCGAATATCCCGCGATCCCGTCATTATCACTCTGTTTGAAAAAGCCAGTCAAAGCGTCGGACAGATATGCGACATCGGACGCGGCAAGGTTCAACCCCTTGGCACCGGTGGGCGGAACGATATGCGCGGCGTCACCGGCGAGAAAAAGACGGCCATGGCGCATCGGTTCGAATACATAGGAGCGCAGAGGCGCAATGCTTTTTTCGATCGATGGCCCGCGCGTCATATTGGCCGCCGCTTCCGGGCCGAGCCGGATTGCGAGTTCATCCCACAGCCTGTCATCGGACCAGTCCTCGACTTTTTCGGTCAGCGGCACATCGATATAATAACGGCTGCGCGTTTTCGACCGCATCGAGGCCAGCGCAAATCCGCGATCATGATTGGCGTAGATCAGCTCGTCATGGCAAGGCGGCACATCGGCCAATATACCAAGCCAGCCGAACGGATAGACTCGCTCATATTCCTTTGCGACAGTCGCCGGAATGGCCTTTCTGGACGGGCCATGATAGCCGTCGCAGCCGGCGATAAAATCCGCATCGATACGCTGGGTCATGCCGTCTTTTTCAAAAGTGACAAAGGGATTGTCACTTTCAATATCATGGAGCGCGACATCGGCCGCGTCATAGATGATCTCGAGACCGCGCCCCGGCGATGCATCCATCAGGTCCCGCGTCACTTCGGTCTGGCCATAAACCGTCACATATTTCCCGGTCAGGCCCAGCGTATCGATCCGGATCAATCGTTCGCCATCGGCCAGCGCGAAACCCGCTTCCTTCAAGCCTTCGGCATTCAATCGCTCGTTGATGCCCAGCCGGTCCATAAGATCCGTGGTCGTCCGTTCGAGCACGCCCGCCCTGATCCGGCCCAGCACGTAATCCGGAGACTGGCGCTCGACGATGACACAATCGATGCCTTCGGCGCGCAACAAGTGCCCCAAAAGCAATCCGGCCGGCCCCGCGCCGATTATGGCGACCTGGGTCTTCACGCGAGTTGCTGTTCCAGATCGTGAAGCACCTTGTAACAGGGCAATACCTGCGCGACCGAACTGTTCGGTTCGCGGCCTTCCCGGATGGCAGCGATAAATTCGCGATCCTGCAATTCAATGCCGTTCATCGACACATCGACCTTGGACACATCAATGACTTCTTCCTTGCCATTCACCAAATCGTCATAGCGCGCGATATAGGTGTCGGTGTCGCCGATATAGCGGAAGAAGGTACCGAGCGGCCCGTCATTGTTGAAGCTGAGCGACAAGGTACAGATTGCACCGCTTTCCGCCTTCAGCTGAATAGACATATCCATGGCGATGCCCAATTCCGGGTGGATTGGACCCTGAATGGCGTTAGCCTGCACGATCGGACCGGCCTGATAGGCAAACAGATCGACGGTGTGTGCCGCGTGATGCCAGAGCAGATGATCGGTCCAGCTGCGTGCCTCACCCTTGGCATTCATGTTCTGACGGCGAAAGAAATAGGTCTGCACGTCCATTTGCTGGATATTGAACTCGCCCGCTTTGATCCGGTTGTGCACATATTGATGCGAAGGATTGAAGCGCCGCGTGTGGCCAACCATGCAGACAAGGCCGGTTTCTTCCTGCTTTTTCAACACCGCTTCGGCATCGGCCAGGCTATCAGCCAGCGGGATCTCGACCTCGACATGCTTGCCCGCGTCCATCGCCTTTATCGCCTGATCGGCGTGCATCTGCGTCGGCGTTGCCAATATCACCGCATCGACATCATCCCGCTGCAGCATTGCTTCATAATCTGTGGTTGCAAAACCGACACCATATTTATCGGCCATCGCCTGGGTCGGCTCGAGACGTCGACCGACCAGAGCCGTCACTTCAACGCCGTCGATATTTTTCAAACCGTCGAGATGTTTTTCACCAAAAGCGCCGCCACCGGCGAGTGCAATTCTCATGTCCTGTTCTCCGTCGAATTAATTGTCGGGTTCGAGCACGATATGCCCGATCGCCGTGTTGCTGCAGGGGATATGATAATGGCGGTGCAGGCATTTGGTTTTCTTGCCGAGCGCGCCCCGCATGATCAGCCACATTACCATCTCGATGCCTTCGCTGCCGGTTTCGCGCAAATATTCGATATGCGGAATATGACGCGCGGCATCGCTGTCGCCGACCATAAGGTCGAGAAATTTATTGTCCCATTCCCGGTTGAGCAGACCGGCACGTGGCCCCTGCAACTGATGACTCATGCCACCGGTGCCCCAGATCTGTACGTTCAGATCTTCCGGGAAGCTCTCGACCGCGCGCTGGATCGCTTCGCCCAGCGCCCAGCAGCGATTGCCCGACGGCACCGGATAGGTGACCACATTGACCGCGAGCGGCACCACCTTCACCGGCCACTTCTCGGGCTGGCCATACATCATGCTCATTGGCACGGTGAGGCCGTGATCGACGTCCATCTCGTTGATGATCGTCATGTCAAACTCGTCGAGTATCAGGCTCTGGGCTATATGCCAGGCGAGATCGGGATGACCCTCGACATCCGGAACCTCGCGTGGGCCCCAGCCTTCGTCAGCCGGCTTGTAGCTTTCGCTACAGCCAATGGCGAAGGTCGGGATGAACTTCATGTCGAAAGCGGAAGCATGGTCATTATAGACCAGGATGATCACATCCGGCTTTTCTTCCTGTTCCCATTTTTTCGTCCATTCATAGCCTTTGAATATCGGAGCAAAATAATCATCCTCCGTCTTGCCCTGATCGACCGCTACGCCGAGCAGCGGAACATGGCTGCTGCCGACACCGGCTGTAATACGCGCCATATTAACTCACTCCCTTATTATTTTCGGCGGCCGCGCTGACGAGATTGGCCTTGATCGAGCGATTGCCCTCTGCCGAACGTCCGCCGGTCTTCATCATTTCCTGATATTCGGGGAAGCTCATGTCGGTCATGGTCGAGACCGCCTCGGCAAAGCTCAGACCATCTGTCGAAAACACCTTGGCCAGAAAATAGACATTGCCGCCCAGATCGAGGCAGCGGTTATAGTCACGCGCCAATATGGCTTCCTTCTGCTCTTCGGACATCGGCCAAGCTTCCAGATATTTTTGCTCGTCCGCTTTCCAGGCTTCGCGATTTTCCGCTATCATCAGACTCATCGCAAACTGGTTGAGCCAATAACCTTTGCGCGCACGCGCTGCCGTGAACACCCTGGTTCCCGGGATATCCTCCAGTTCCGCGAGATATTCGTGAATATCCCGATCCTGAATCTTGCTCACAATCCTCTCTCCTTCAATTGGGCGTCCAGCCGGGGGTATACCCGCCGTGCATTACCCTCGAAAATCGCATGCCGCTCGGTATCGGAGATATCGAGCGCATCGACATAGCGTTTGGTGTCGTCGAAATATTGACCCGTCTGCGGATCGATACCGCGCACCGCGCCGACCATCTCGCTGCCAAACAGGATATTCTTATTGTCGATCACATCGGCCAGCAAGGTGACGCCCGGCTGGTGATAGACGCAGGTATCAAAATAGACATTGTTCATCACATGGCCGGACAGATCGGGTTGCTTGAGCATATCGGCCAAACCGCGATAGCGTCCCCAATGATAGGGCACCGCGCCGCCGCCATGCGGGATGATGAAGCGCAGTTCCGGAAAATCCTTGAACAGATCGCCCTGGATGAACTGCATGAAGGCAATCGTGTCGGCAGCGATATAATAAGCGCCGGTGGCGTGCATGGCGGGATTGCAGCTGCCGGAAACATGGATCATCGCGGGCACGTCCAGCTCGACCATTTTTTCGTAGAAGGGATACCAATATTCGTCGGTCAACGGCGGATGCTCGAACTTGCCGCCGCCGGGATCGGGATTGAGATTGCAGCCGACAAAGCCCATGTCGACGCAGCGCTCCAGCTCTTCGATACTACCCTGCATGTCCGCCTTCGGACTCTGCGGTAACATGCAGACGGGCACGAAAATCTCTGGATAAAGTTCGGCGCAGCGCTTGATCAGATCATTGTTCACCTGCGCCCATTTTCTGGCCACGCTTTCATCGCCGATATGCGGTGCCATCGCAGAGGCGCGCGGGGAAAAGATCGTCATGTCGGCGCCGCGCTCTTTCAGCAGCCGGATCTGGTTCGCCTCGAGCGTTTCGCGGATCTGGTCATCGGAAATTTCCGGATAGGGTCCAACGGGATCGCCGGACGCAAAAGCCGCCTTTTGCTTCTCGCGCCATTCATTATGCGCGGTCGGCGCTGTGGTATAATGACCATGACAATCGATAATGAGGCTCATTCTGCCAATCCTCCCTTGATTGCCATTTCCCGCTGGCGGACAATCGTGCCCCTCGTCATCAGCGGCTCGATGCCCAGCGCTTCGAGGGTCAAGGCAACCTGCTCCATTTCTTCCGCGCGGCGCAGCCCGTGGCTGGTCATGCGTTCGATATTATATTCAGCTTTTTCAGCCCATTCCGGACCGAGCGATTGCAGGACATCGTCGCCCACTCCGGCTTCTTGTGCGGCCAGCATCATTTCGGCGGTCAATGCTTCCATGCCCTTGACCATGATCGAGCGGATCATCTTGATCGAAGACGCTTTGCCGACTTCACCGTCTACTACGCGAATATTGTCAAAGCCGAGACCCGCCAGAACAGCGGCACCTTCGGCTGCATCGGCTCCAGAAAGCAGCAGCGGCACGGACAGTTCGGCGGGATGGACCGGCGCCATGACGGCGACATCGACATAACGCCCGCCACCATCGTGAATGAGCTTTGCAGCAGCGCGTTTTGTATCGGGCGCCACCGAATTCATATCAAAAAAAAGCGCGCCGGGTGCAATTGACTGCGCGGCTTTTTCCGCCACAGCATTTGCCTGACCGGCGGTAACAAGGCTGAGTATCGCAGCAGAACCCTTGATAGCATCTGGCAAGTCAGCGCATCCGGTCACTCCGGCCTCGACATATTCCGATTGCTTGTCCTTGATATCATAGACTTGTGCCGCATCGCCCCAACGCCCTGCCCTGGCAAAGGTCGAGCCTGCTTCACCGAAACCGATAAGAGAGACAGATTGAATCATGGCTCTTCGCTATCCGCAAGGCGCGAAATCGGCTAATTGGAAAGCACGGCAGGGTATAAGCTAAGGCTTATTCATGCTTTGGCCGCTTGCTCCAGCATCGCCAGAAAATCCCGCTGCATCGCGGTTGGCATCCAGCCGGCGCGCGTCGTAGCGCCGATGATCCGGTGCAGACCTTCCGGCGGTTCGCCGATCGTCGAGAGCCATTCGGCTTCCAGTTCCACGGCGACCTGATCGGGCGAAAGCAAGGTCAGGAAATCGCTTTCGAGCAAGATCTGGCGGATGGTAATCACCGAACCGCATTCTATCGGCACATCCGGGCAAGCTATGCCCGCGGATTCAAACATCTGTTCCCACCGCATACGCAGCGGCGTACCAGGGGCGGCGATGATCCATGGATAGCTGGCCAGCTTTTCCAGATCACCAGGCTGATCGCGCAATGGATGGTCCTGGCGACCAATGATGACCGGATGATCTTCGAACAGCGGCTGCTGCTGCACATCCTCGCCGGGAGAAGGATCGCGCAGGGCTCCGATCAAGAGATCGAGTTCGCCGTCGCGTAGCGGTTCGATAAGCTCGGCATGACTGCCTTCGACAATCCTGATTTCGCTGTCGGGATAAGCTTTGTGAAATTCAGCCACAGCCTTGGGTAGCAGGCGCGCTCTGCACAGTGGCATGGCGCCAATTGAAATCGTGCCGGTTTCCCTGCCTTTGAGCGCTTCCAGTTCAGACAATCCGGCGGCAAGTTCTGCACGCGCCAATCGGAAGGAACGGGCCAGAGCGCGCCCCTGCCCGGTCAGCGCCATGCCTTTGCCGCGCCGTTCGAGCAATTTTCGCTTCAGGGCGATGGCAAGATTGGCCACCGAACGATGAAGGGACGGCTGCGCAAGACCCGACATCGCGCTGGCGGTCGGATAGCTGCCATGCTCGGCTACCGCCAGAAAGGCGCGCAATTGCGCCATGGTCACGCGGGTCGACCCGATATTGGCGAGCGCGGCCTCGATCCTCGGCGCAAATATCGTCGCGGCGGGCGTCGGGGTCATGCCGTCGGTGTGCCGCTCGAACAGCGGCTGACCCAATTGGGTCTCGAGCTTTACCAGCCCCTGGGTTATCGCCGGCTGGGTCAGATTTACCGCATCTGCCGCCGCACTTATGCTGCCTTTGTCGCAGATTTCCTGCGCTGCGTATAAATGACGCAAGTTGAGGTCCCATAATTCCATAGAGCTAGGATTAGCACAATCTTATAGCCCTGCCCAAGTTCCAAATTGCGCTATCCACGATAGCCTGCGACATGGACGTGATAATCAGAGGAAGTAAAAATGGCGAATATCGTTGTCCAGAATATCGAGAGAACCGATCTGAAACTGGTCGACGGGCTCGGCAAATGCGGCGTCGCGACAGTCCACGAAGCGCAGGGCCGGACCGGTCTGATGGCCTCGCACATGACCCCGATCTACGCTGGCGCGCGCGTCGCCGGAAATGCCGTCACCATATCGGCGGCCCCCGGCGACAACTGGATGGTCCATGTCGCGATCGAACAGATGCAGGAAGGCGATATATTGGTTCTCGAACCGACCAGTCCCTGCGAGGACGGCTATTTCGGCGATCTGCTGGCGACATCTGCGCAAGCCCGCGGCGGTCGCGGCCTGATCATCAATGCCGGTGTCCGTGATGTCCGCGATCTTACCGAGATGAATTTTCCGGTCTGGTCCAAGGCGGTATTCGCTCAGGGCACGGTCAAGAACACATTGGGCTCGGTGAACATACCGATCGTCTGCGCCGGTGCGCTGGTCAATCCCGGGGATGTGATCGTTGCCGATGATGACGGTGTTTGTGTCGTTCCGCGCGAACGGGCGGCCGAAGTGCTGGAGAAAGCGCAGGAACGGGAAGCCAATGAGGAAGACAAGAGGCAGAAGCTGGAAAGCGGTATCCTGGGCCTCGATATGTACAGCATGCGGGAACGGCTGGAGAAAGAAGGCCTGAAATATGTCTGACGGCCCGCTGCCCTCGGCCCGCGTCATGTGGATGCGCGGCGGGACGTCCAAGGGCGGCTATTTTCTGGCGGAGAATCTGCCGGGCGATCGAGCGGAGCGGGATGCCTTTCTCCTCCGTATCATGGGCTCCCCGGATGAGCGCCAGATCGACGGCATGGGCGGCGCCGATCCGCTGACCAGCAAGGTCGCGGTCATCCGCAAATCCGATCGCGAGGGTATCGATGTCGACTATCTGTTTCTGCAGGTCTTTGTCGATCAGGCTCTGGTCAGCGATGCGCAGAATTGCGGCAATATCCTCGCCGGTGTCGGCCCCTTTGCCATCGAGCGGGGACTGGTTGCCACCACAGGCGACCAGACCAAAGTCACCATTTTTATGGAGAACACCTCGCAAACAGCAGTGGCAACGGTCGAGACGCGCGGTGGCATGCCAGTCTATTCCGGCGATGCCCGGATTGATGGCGTCCCCGGCACCGCGGCACCGGTGCCGCTGGAATTTCGCGATACGGCCGGATCCAGTTGCGGGGCTCTTCTACCCACCGGCAATGCTGTCGATATCATCAACGATGTGCCCTGCACATTGATCGACAACGGCATGCCCTGCATCGTGATGAAGGCAGAAGATGTCGGCGCAACCGGCTATGAAAGCCGTGAAGACCTCGACGCAGCCGAAGAGTTGAAGACCCGCATCGAAGCGATCCGGCTGGCCGCTGGCGAGCGGATGCATCTCGGCGATGTTGCGGAGAAGTCCGTTCCCAAGATGATGCTGGTCGCCCCGCCCCGAAACGGCGGCGCGATCTCCGTGCGCAGCTTCATCCCCAAGCGCGCCCATGCCAGCGTCGGCGTGCTTGCCGCCGTCACGGTGGCGACGGCTTGCCTGATTGAGGACTCCCCCGCTGCCGAGGTCGCCAATATTCCGGACGGCAGCCGCAAGACCATGTCGGTCGAGCATCCGACCGGCGAGACGACCTGCGTCATGGAAGTCGACGATGCGGGCAATGTGACCAGCGCCGCGATGCTGCGGACCGCACGCAAATTGATGGACGGAGAGATTTTCGCATGAGTGAGCGCATTGTCTGCTGGCATGGTAATCCATCGAAACCGACGTTCACCCCGCCGCCCGGTGCAGTGGACGCGCATTGCCATGTCTTCGGCCCGCAGGCATCCTTCCCGTTTAGCCCGAAGGCGAAATATCATCCCGAGGACGCGGGGCCGGACATGCTCTTTGCCTTGCGCGACCATCTCGGTTTTGATCGCAATGTGATCGTCCAGGCGAGTTGCCACGGCACCGACAACAGCGCCACTCTTGATGCGATCGCCAGGTCGAACGGCAAGGCGCGCGGCGTCGCTGTGGTTGACCCGGATATCAGCGAGGCCGAACTGGCAGCACTACACGATGGCGGCATCCGCGCCGTTCGCTTCAATTTTCTCAAGCGACTGGTCGACAATGCGCCCAAGGACAAGTTTCTCGAAGTCGCCGGCCGCCTGCCCGCCGGATGGCATGTCGTGATCTATTTCGAAGCCGACATATTGGACGAGATGCGCGCCTTCATCGATGCGATTCCGGTGCCGGTGGTGATCGACCATATGGGCCGCCCCGATGTCAGTCAGGGACCCGACGGACCGGAGATGAAAGCCTTTCGGTCGTTGCTCGATTCCCGCCCCGACATCTGGTTCAAGGCCACCTGCCCCGACCGGCTCGATGCAAGCGGTCATCCCTGGAATGACTTTGCTCAAGCCGTCCGGCCGCTGGTCGAGGACTATCAGGATCGCGTCATATGGGGCACCGACTGGCCGCATCCCAATATGCAATCGAACATTCCCGACGACGGGCATCTGGTCGATATGATCCCGAGAATTGCGGTGACCGAGGCACTCCAGCGCAAGCTGCTGGTCGACAATCCGATGCGGCTCTACTGGCCGGAGATTATCTAACGACCGGCCTCATAACTGTAGCAACACAAGTTAATGCAGGATTGGCAGTTGATCTTCCGGCCAAGTTCGTTTCAATCAATATGGATATGACCGCGGCCTGTTCGTTGTCCGGACTTTGCGCCTTTCGCAAAGACTCCCGCAACCAGGCATAGCCGGTCAAACGTACAAGATTGAAGGACAGGAATGCATGCAGGATTACAGTGATATACGCGAAGAAGTTGCCAAGCTTTGCCAGAAATTCCCGGGTGAATATTGGCGGGCGCGGGACAAGGCGCGCGAATATCCCAGCGATTTTGTCGCCGCTCTCGGCGAGGCCGGCTATCTTGCGGCCCTGATCCCCGAAGAATTTGGCGGCGCCGGATTGCCGATTTCGGCGGCAGCGGCGATCCTCGAGGAAATCCAGGCCCAGGGCTGCAACGGCGGCGCGGTGCACGCGCAAATGTATATCATGGGCACGATGCTGCGCCACGGTTCGGACGAGCAGAAAGCCCAATATCTTCCCAAAATCGCGACCGGCGAATTGCGGCTGCAAGCATTCGGCGTGACAGAGCCGACCAGCGGCACCGATACGCTGGCGCTGAAGACCGTCGCCAAACGTGATGGCGATGATTATGTCATCAACGGCCAGAAATTATGGACCAGCCGGGCCGAACATAGCGACCTGATGCTATTGCTCGCCCGCACCACACCGCGTGATCAGGTAGCCAAGCGCACCGACGGCCTTTCGGTCTTTCTGGTCGACATGAACGCTGCGCTCGGCAACGGTCTGACCATCCGTCCGATCGAGACGATGATGAACCACAGCACCACGGAGCTGTTTTTCGACAACATGCGGGTGCCCGCCGCCAATCTGATCGGCGAGGAAGGCAATGGCTTTCGCTATATCCTGTCCGGCATGAACGCCGAGCGGCTGCTGATTGCAGCAGAATGTATTGGTGACGCCAAATGGTTCATCGAGAAAGCGACGGCATATGCCAAGGAACGGGTGCTGTTCGGCCGGCCGATCGGCCAGAACCAGGGCGTGCAATTCCCGATCGCCCGTGCCTATGCGCAAATGCGCGCCGCCGAGCTGCTGGTCCACGAAGGCCTGCGCAAATATGAAGCGGGCGAAAATTGCGGCGAGGAAGCCAATATGGCCAAGATGCTCGCCGCCGATGCCAGCTGGGCAGCCGGAGAAGCCTGCGTCCAGACCCATGGCGGTTTCGGCTTTGCTGCAGAATATGACGTCGAGCGCAAATTCCGCGAGACAAGGCTCTATCAGGTCGCCCCGATCAGCACCAATATGATCCTGTCCTATGTCGCCGAACATGTGCTGGGCCTGCCGAGGAGCTATTGATGGCCGACTGGGCAGACTGGATCGGCAAAAGCGAGACACGCCATGACGTGATTACGCCGGGTCTGCTGCAACGGTTTTGCGCGACCATCGACCGGCCGGTCACGGACGATATTCCGCAGGGATTGCACTGGTGCCTGTGCCTGCCCGATGCGCCGACGGCGGAACTCGCAGAAGATGGCCATCCCGCAAAGGGCGGCTTTCTGCCCCCCATCCCCCTGCCCCGCCGGATGTGGGCGTCGAGCAGCGTCTCTTTTGATCATCCGCTGCAACTGGGTGATGCGGTGTCGCGCGTGTCGACCGTGGCCAGCATAGACGAGAAATCAGGCAAGTCTGGCGATCTGGTATTTGTCGCTGTCGATCACGAAACGCGCGTCGGTGAACGGGTGGGGATCAGGGAGCGGCAGAATATCGTCTATCGCGAGCCCGCGCCGACCGCAGTACCGGTGAGTTTGGCCAGCCACGAAACTCCAGACCTCAGCGGTTGGAACTGGCAGCGCACAGTCATGCCAACCGAGCCGTTGCTTTTCCGCTACTCTGCCCTGACCTTCAACAGTCACCGCATCCATTATGATCGCCCCTATGCTGTGCAGGAAGAAGGCTATCCTGGCCTCGTCGTTCAGGGTCCGCTGATGGCGACATTATTACTCAATCTCGCCGCAAGCGAACTGGGCGCAAACAGGCTCTCCAGCTTTTCCTTTCGGGGCCAGGCTCCCGCCTTCGCCAATGCCGCGATTTATCTCGTCGGCAAACAGAAGGGCGAGACTATCACGCTCGCCGTGATCGGCCATGACGGCAAGGAGATCATGAGCGCGCGGGCGACGACTTAGGCTCCGCCCAAGGACAATGCCACACTCTCCGTTCGTGCTGAGCTTGTCGAAGCACGGTTGCGCGCACTCGTCCTTCGACAAGCTCAGGACGAACGGCAGAGCGGCGGGCGGATGAATGTTTCTCACGCGAAGACGCGAAGGGCAGCGCGGCCTTGTTTCTTCGCGGCTTCGCGCCTTCGCGTGCGTTTTAGAGGATGGGATCGCTCTTGGCGAAATGGCGCAATGTTTATGAAACAAGCATAATATCCATGAGACCCAACCACACTCTCCGTTCGTGCTGAGCCTGTCGAAGCATGATCGTGCGCACTCGTCCTTCGACAGGCTCAGGACGAACGGGAGAGATGTGCCCGGACGGATATTTCTCACGCGAAGACGCGAAGGCGCGAAGGGTGACGCGGGTTTTGGTCCTTCGTGTCTTCGCGCGCGTTTTATCGAATTGGGCTGCGCTCGGCGGGATAGGTACAATGTTTTTGAAACAAGCATAATATCCATGAGACCCGCACAAGGATGGCACCACATTCTCCGTTCGTGCTGAGCCTGTCGAAGCATGATCGCGCGCACCCGTCCTTCGACAGGCTCAGGACGAACGGGAGGGTGCTGATAGCTTGCCGCGGCACTCACCAGCGTCAGTTTGCGGAGGCTGGAGGTCCTGAGCCGTCAGGCCACCGGAGGTAAACAAGTTCAGGATGACGATGCATCCCGCGACCGGAGCGCAAAAGAAAAGCCCGGCGGCTGCGGGTCACGCGGCCACCGGGCTTTCCTACATTTGGTTTCGCCTAGAAACGGTCGGCGTTCATCACCTTGGTCCAGGCTGCGGCGAAGTCTTCGACAAATTGCTGGTCTGCATCATCGGAGGCATAGACCTCAGACACGGCGCGCAGCTCCGAATTTGATCCGAAGATCAGATCCACCGGCGTCGCGGTCCAGACCAGTTTGTCCGTCTCGCGGTCGCGACCCTCGTACAGTCCCGCATTCGTGTCCAACTTCGACCATTTGGTCTTCATATCGAGCAGGTTGACGAAAAAGTCGTTGCTCAGCTGTCCGGGGTTGGCAGTGAACACACCGTGCGACGACTTCCCCGCATTGGCGTTCAGCGTCCGCAGCCCGCCTACCAGCACCGTCATTTCCGGTACGGTCAGGTTGAGCGCATCGGCCTTGTCCACCAGTGCTGCCGCGGGCGCCAGGTCGGCACCGGAGGCATAATAGTTGCGGAAGCCGTCGGCCTTGGGCTCGAGATAGGCGAAGGATGCCGCATCGGTCTGTGCCTGCGTGGCATCGACCCGTCCGGGCGTGAACGGCAGGCTGATCTTGTGACCGGCCTTGCTTGCGGCCTGCTCGACCGCTGCATTACCGCCAAGGACGATCAGGTCAGCGAGCGAGACCTGCTTGCCACCCGTGGCGCCTTTGTTGAAGTCCTTCTGGATTGCTTCCAGCTTGCCGAGCACCTTGGTCAGTTCCGCCTTGTCGTTGACCGCCCAGCCGCGTTGCGGGTCCAGCCGCAGTCGCGCACCATTGGCACCACCGCGCATATCGCTGCCCCGGAAGGTCGAGGCCGAAGCCCAGGCCGTCCGCACCAGTTCGGGCGTGGTCAGGCCGGCAGCGAGAATTTTCGACTTCAGCTGCGCGACATCGCTATCGCCGATCATGGCATAATTGGCTGCGGGCAGCGGGTCCTGCCAGATGAAGCTCTGGCTCGGCACATCGGCACCAAGATAACGGGCCGAGGGACCGAGATCGCGGTGTGTCAGCTTGAACCAGGCGCGAGCAAAGGAGGCCGCAAATTCATCGGGATTTGCATGCCAATGCTCGGCGATCTTGCGGAAACCGGGGTCTTCCTTGATCGCGATATCGGTGGTGAACATGATCGGCGCGTGGGTCTTGCCCGGGATATGTGCGTCGGGCACCATGTTCGCGGCACTGGGATCGCTCGGAACCCACTGGGTGGCACCGGCCGGGCTCTTGGCCTTGACCCATTCGAAACCGAACAGATTGTCGAGATACTGGTTGGTAAAGGCAATCGGATTGGCCGACCACGCGCCTTCGAGACCGCTGGTGATCGTATCCTCGGCATTGCCCTTGCCGCATTTGTTTGCCCAGCCCATGCCCTGAGCTTCAATGCCGGCAGCGGAAGGTTCGTCACCCATGCATTCCTCTGGCTTGTGCGCGCCATGCGCCTTGCCGAACGTATGGCCACCGGCGATCAGCGCCAGCGTTTCCTCGTCATTCATCGCCATATTGCCGAATGCGCGGCGGATATCGGCAGCGGCCGAGATCGGATCATGATTGCCGTTCGGTCCTTCCGGGTTGACGTAGATCAGACCCATCTGGGTTGCAGCGAGCGAACCCTTGAGATCGCCCTTGCCATCGCGG
>JBALUX010000003.1:0-68497 GCA_036963725.1 Parasphingorhabdus sp.
GAAAAGGTGACCTGCTTGCCGGTCTTGCGCTTGCCCGGATGCTGCCGCTCGACCAGCCCGCTGATCACCGCCACTTCGCGGAAGGCGCGCTTGAGCAGTTGGGAACCCTCGACCCAGTCGAAAAATTCCTCTTCCAATATGTCGGCGCTGAACAGCGGGCGGGGATCGCTGACCGGTTCGACGCTGTAGCAGGCCAGCGCATAATCATTGGCGACAAAGCCGACCGGCTTTAGCCCGCGATCTTCCATTCGCCGGGTTAGCAACATACCGAGCGACTGGTGCGCGTTCCAGCCTTCGAAACTGTAGCAGACCATATAATGGAGCTTCTTGTGCGGAAAGGTCTCGACCAGCAACTGCCCCGGCTCGGGCATCACCGAGCGATGGTCCTGCATCTCCAGCCATTCGCGGACATCGTCGGGGAAGCGCGCCCAGCCGGCGCGATCGGTCAGAAAGCCGCGCACCCGGTCGGACAGATGCGTGGTCAGCGGCAGCCGCGCGCCGCCATAGCTGGGGATCATAGCGGCTTTCTTGGCCGCGCGCACAATGACATCGCTGGCATCCATCTTGATCAGTTCGAGGCTCAGTCCGGCGAAGAAAAACGTGTCGCCGACCGACAGCGTGGCCGCGAAGCCTTCCTCGACCTTGCCGAGATTGCGGCCATTCTTGAAGCGGACGCTCATCATCGCGGCGTCGACGATGATGCCGGCGTTGAGCCGGTGCTGGGCGGCGAATTTCGGATGGGTCAGGCTCCAGACGCCCTTGGCATCACGGCGCAGGCGTTTGAACTTGTCATAGGCCTTGAGCGCATAGCCGCCGTCGCGGGTGAAATTCAGCACCCGCTCGAACTGCTCTTTCGACAGCGCGCTATAGGGCAAGGCGCTTTGCACCTCGTCGAGCAGATCATTCTCCTGAAACGGCCCGGCGCAGGCGCAGCTCATCACATGCTGGGCGAGCACGTCGAGGCCGCCAGCGCGAAACGGTTCGCCATCGCGGCGACCCTCGTTGACCGCATCGAGCGCCGCCTGCGCCTCGAGATATTCAAACCGGTTGCCGGGCACCAGCAAGGCCTTGGACGACACATCCAGCCGATGATTGGCGCGGCCGATCCGCTGCAGCAGGCGCGAGGAACCCTTGGGCGCGCCCATCTGGATCACGCAGTCGATATCGCCCCAGTCGACGCCGAGATCGAGCGAGGCGGTACAGACCAGCGCCCGCATCTGGCCCGACGCCATGGCGTTCTCGACCTTGCGCCGCGCTTCCTTGGACAGGCTGCCGTGGTGGATGCCGATCGCGAGATTTCCCTCATTGATACCCCACAGCTGCTGGAAGGTGAATTCGGCGAGAAAGCGGGTGTTGCAAAACACCAGCGTCATCCGGTTTTTGCGTATCTGCTCCATCACCTGCGGGATCGCATAGGTGCCGGCATGGCCGGACCAGGGCACCCGCACCGGATCGCCCGCCGGCGTTTCGGGCAGCATGATCGACAGATCGGCGGGCGCTCCGTCGGCCCCCAGAACGTGGGTGACGGTATCGATATCGCCATATGGCGCCAGCCAGGCGCGGAAATCATCGGGTTCGGCCACCGTGGCGGACAAGGCCACGCGCTGCATCTCCGGCGCAATTTTTTGCAGCCGCGCCAGCGACAGGGCGAGCAGGTCGCCGCGCTTGCCGGTGGCAAAGGCGTGCACCTCGTCGATCACCACCCGTTTCAGTCCGGCGAACAGGGCAAGGCTTTCCGGCTGGCTGAGCAGCAGGTTGAGCGATTCCGGGGTGGTCAGCAGGATCTGCGGCGGTTTCACCCGCTGGCGCGCCTTGCGATTCGCCGGCGTATCGCCGCTGCGCGTCTCGACGGTGATCGGCAGGCCCATTTCCTCGATCGGCGTCAGCAGATTGCGCTGCACGTCCACGGCCAGCGCCTTGAGCGGGGAGATGTAGAGCGTGTGGAGATCGTGCTGTTTTCCCTGAGCCTGTCGAAGGGTCGATTGCGTCTGGCCGGGTGCTTCGACAGGCTCAGCACGAACGGTGGTTTTACGGGTACTGTCAGACCCCGTCCGTTCCCCCTGAGCTTGTCGAAGGGCGGGTTGCGCCAAGCCAGATGCTTCGACGGGCTCAGCACGAACGGGTTTCCTGTCCGCCAGTTCCACAAGCTCCACCAGCGTCGGCAAAAAGCCGGCCAGCGTCTTGCCCGCTCCGGTCGGCGCGGTCAGCAAGGCGTGGCGCCCTGCCCGCGCCGCCGCGAGCATTTCCAGCTGGTGCCGCCGCACGGTCCAGCCGCGCGCGGCGAACCAGTCGGTCAGGATCGGCGGAATTTTGTCGTCGGCCATTACGCTGATTCTGCTCCGTCTTTCCTGCATCGACACGCCTGCGCGCTTCCCACCCAATATAGTGTCGATATTGCGACTAGCAATCGCGCCTGATCCTTGCTCGCTCTGAAATATTCCCGTATCTGCCGGACAGAGCAATTTGCACATGGTCGCGATAGCGAACCCAACAAGAGCGACAAAGATGGACAATCGGACAGTATCGGAAAAACGGGTCGAGTGGGGCTTTATGATCACCCTGCTGGTGATTGTCTCGCTGGCCTTTGCGGTACTGATCGAGCCGTTTTTCGGCGCCATCGTCTGGGGCGTGGTCGTCGCTGTGCTGTTCCGCCCGGTCTATGAACGCCTGCTGGGCTATTTGCCCGGCCGGAACAATCTGGCAGCAGTGATCACCCTGATTCTGATATTGCTGCTGGTGATTGTCCCGGCGATTCTGCTCGGCATGGCGCTGGCCCAGGAAGCGGCGAGCATCTATTTGCGGATCCAGGAAGGTGAAATCGACTTCGGCGCGGTGTTCGAGGCATTTGAAAATTCGCTGCCCGAATGGGTCCAGAACCAGCTGGCGGCTTATGGCTATGGCGATTTCGACAGCATCCGGGCAGAGATTGAACAGTCGATTTCCGCCATTCTCGAATTTCTGGTAACCCAGCTGCTCAGCGTCGGCCAGGGCGCCTTCCAGTTCATGCTCGGCCTTGGCGTCATGCTTTACCTGACCTTCTTCCTGTTGCGCGACGGCCGCGCGCTGAGCGACCGGATCGAACAGATGGTTCCGCTCGGAGAGGAAAAGCGGCGCATTCTGATGGAAAAATTCCTCGTGGTCATCCGCGCGACGATCAAGGGCAGCCTGATCATCGCGATCATCCAGGGCAGCCTCGGCGGCCTCGTCTTCTGGGCGCTCGATATCCGCGGCGCCTTGCTCTGGGCGGTGCTCATGGGCATTTTCTCGCTGATCCCGGCAATCGGTACCGGGTTCGTCTGGGTTCCGGTCGCGCTCTATCTTTTCATCACCGGAGCTGTCTGGCAGGCCGTCGTTCTGGTGCTTTGCGGTGTATTCGTGATCAGCATGGTCGACAATCTCGTCCGGCCCACGCTGGTCGGCAGGGATACTCGGATGCCCGACTATGTCGTGCTGATCTCGACCCTCGGCGGACTGCAACTGTTCGGCATCAACGGCATCGTGATCGGCCCCCTGGTGGCCGCTCTGTTCATCGCGATCTGGAGCATTTTCTCCGACATGCAACAGGGTCAGGTGGAACAGGAAAAAGCTAGCGAATAGTCGCGCAGCGTTCCGCTTCGTCTGCCATCGTCATCATCGACCGCGCATGGCGCAGCGCCACCGCATGATGGTCATGGCCATAGCCGCCCCCTAGCGCGCTGGCGACGGCAATGCCGCGATCACGCGCCTTGCGGATGACCATCCGGTCGCGCTGCTGGAGTCCTGAATCGGTGAGCGCCAGCCGGCCCAGCCGGTCATCGGCATGCGGGTCGACGCCCGCCTGATAGAGCAGCATATCCGGTGCAAAGAGCCCGAGAATGTCATCGAGCGCGCCATCCAGTATCGCGAGATAGGCCTCGTCTTCCACCGCATCGGGCAGCGCAATATCACAGCTGGAACGCGCCTTTCTGGTTGGAAAATTGCGTTCGCTGTGGATCGACAGGGTGAAAACATCCTCGCGCCCGGCCAGCAAAACCGCGGTGCCGTCGCCCTGATGCACGTCCAGATCGACAATCAATATCCGGCGCGCGTCGCCTTCCGCCAGCAGCCGGTTGGTGGCGATCGCCAGATCGTTGAACACGCAATAGCCGGCGCCGGTCCCGGCCAGGGCATGATGGCTGCCCCCGGCGCTGTTCGCCGCATAGCCATGTTGCAGGGCCAGCCGCGCCGCCATCCAGGTGCCGCCCGACGTATATTGCACACGGCTGGCGATCTCCGCGGACACCGGAAATCCGATCCGCCGTTCTATTTCACGTGGAACAGTCGCGCTCAGCACCTGCTCGACATAGTCCGGATCATGCACTGCCTCGATCCACTTGCGCTCCATCAGCGGCGGCTGATGGGCCTGGTGCAGCGGCGCATGCGTCCGGATCGCCTCCATCACCAGCCGATATTTATCAAAGACAAAGCTGCCGCTTGCCGGGCGCGGTGCGACATAATCGGGATGGTGGACGATATGGAGCATGGATGACCTAGGTACGCTTCCGCAGATGATAGGTCAGCGCCATGGCAATACAATGTCTGACGGCCTCGACAGGCAGTTCCTCTTTGATCTCAAAAACCACGGCGCGATTGCCGTCAAATGTCAGTTCGTCATCATATAGCTGCCGGTAGCATTCGACCAGATCGGTCTGGCAATGCACATAAAGCGCATATGCGTCCGGCGATTTCTTGTGCCGATGGATCCGCACGGTGGTGCCCGACCCGCTCGCCGACGTCAGAAATGCCGGCTCTCCCCATTTGACCGTCTCTTCCAGCGGACCGACAGCCGGATTCTCGCGCGCAACCTCCAGCACCAGCTGGCGGAGCTGCACCAGCCTTTCGGCCAGTGGTTCCGGAAAATCTTCCCAGGCGGAGCGCGTGGGTTCGGGAATCTCGTCTGTCATTCCGACTCATTATCAGCCGGCCGGGCTTTTTGTCACGCGCCCCGTATCAGCCGCCCCGGCCGCGCGCCTGTCGACTGGTCGAAGCGCCGGATAATCTGGCCCGACACGATGGTCGCATCATAGCCGGTGGCGCGCTGGTGCAGACGTTGTCCACCCGCGGGCAGATCCCGGACGATCTCCGGCAGATGCAATTGCAGCTTGTCGAGGTCGATCACATTGATATCCGCCTTTGCGCCAAGCTTGAGCAGGCCGCGCTGGTCCAGCCCCACCGCTTTCGCAGCCTTGTGCGACAGCATATGAATGGCTTCCGCCAGCTCAAAACGTTCGGCTCCCGGATTGCGGACATATTGGGTCAGCAAATAGGTCGAGTAGCTGGCGTCGCAAATCGCGCCATAATGGGCGCCGCCGTCGCCGAGGCCGGGAATGCAGTGCGGGTGGCTCAGCATTTCATGGGCGCTGGCCAGCGTGCCATTCTCGTAATTGCCCAAAGCGGCGAGGAACAGGCCCTTGCCGTCGGTATCGAGCAGCCGGTCATAGGCAATCTCCTGCGGCGTGCAGCCTTTCGCGGCTGCCTGTCCCGCCATGCTCATTTCTTTCGGCGGCGCATAGTCCGGTGGATTGTCGAGCGGGAACAGCCAGTTCCAGTCGCGGGCCAGCGCGTTGAACGGATGGCCGGGCTCGAATTCTTCGCTCAGCAGCGCCTCGCGCAAGTCCGGATCGCGCATCGCCGCAACCTGCTCCTCTACCGACAGCTCGGCAATCTTCGCCCAGCTCGGGCAGAGAATGAACGGGTGGACGGTCAGTTCCAGTCCGGCGATCAGGCCGATCGGGCGTGGCATGATCTGGGCGGTCGCTTTGCCGCCATTGGCATGGGTGGCGTCGATCATGTCCAGCACCTTGCGCCAGCGCGGGGGCCCGTCATTGCCGGAGGCGAGCGTGAAGGTCGCCGGCCGGCCGGAGCTTTCCACCACCCGTTCGATCACCTGATATTCCTTGTCCCAGCCGACAAAGGCATCGAGCACGACCTGAAAGGTTCCCGTGCCGGCATCTTTCATGCCGCCGCAGATCGCTTCCAGCTCGGCGACGTCCGCTTCAAATGTCGGGATCGATCCGCCGTCTGCGGTCTTGTGGATCGACAGTCGTGAGGTTGCAAAGCCGATCGCTCCTGCTTCCATCGCTTCGCGCGCCAACCTGCGCATCATCGCCAGATCATCATCATTGGCCGGTTCGCGGGACGCGCCGCGCGCGCCCATGGCGTAAACGCGCAACGGGGAATGGGGCAGATAGGCAGCGATATCGATATCGCGCTTGCCCTTCTCGACCACGTCGAGATATTCGGGAAAAGTCTCCCAGCTCCACGGCAGGCCGTCGGCCATGACCACGCCGGGAATATCCTCGACGCCTTCCATCACATTGATCAGCATGTCGTGATCTTCCTTGCGGCAGGGCGCAAAGCCGACGCCGCAATTGCCCATGATCGCCGTGGTCACGCCGTGCGAAGACGACGGGCTGAGCTCTTCCGCCCAGATGCACTGGCCGTCATAATGGGTGTGGACATCGATAAAGCCGGGGGTGACGATCTTGCCCGTCGCGTCGATTTCTTCGCGACCGGTTCCGGGCACCTGCCCGATTGCCGCGATCCTCCCGTCGCTGACCGCGATATCGCCGTCAAAGAGATCACGGCCGCTGCCATCGGCAATGGTCCCGCCGCGAATTACCAGATCATATATTTTGGTCATGTTTAGATTCACCCTCTCACAAGCTGAACGATGCCACCGATCAAGGTGCCAAGTACGAATATACAGATGGGCGGCATGCTGGCGTAGAGCCAAAGCAGCCGCTTTTCCGGCGCCCTGTGATAGCCCAGCGCATATCCGACCCGCATGAACGGCCAGATCAGTCCGATAGCGGCGGCCCAATAGGGGCTGACGACATAGGCGAACAGCCACAGGCCGGGCAGGAACAGCACCAGATGTTCCAGCGTGTTCTGATGTGCGCGCACATGGCGCTCATATTCGGGGGGGCCGCTATGCGATGGCGGCACGATCTTGAACCGGCCGCGCGCCAGGCCGGCCATCAGCAAAGTGAAATAATAAGCGAGCAGAGCCAGCGCGCTGACAATCGCCACATAAATATACGGGTCCATGATCCGCTAATCCCCATCCCTTTTTCAGACTGTCCTGAACGATTGGATCGGGCCTGGCCATAGTGCATTTCGATAAGAAACTTGTGCCGGGAAGATTTTGCAAGCCAGGGCCTGGCTGCGGATATTCGCACCTGTCAGCCCGCGACCCTCATTCGGGACAATCAGACCAAAGCGCAAAACCAACCATTGGGAAATTTCCCCACTATTCAGCGGCGGTTAATCTACGCGCTTGAGCTGAAATGTATCAAGCTATTGAAATATCTATATTTTATCAAACTGGCACGCCCTGTGCAAAGCTATGTTCATCTTCGCAACACAAGTCGCGAAGCACCAGTTTAAACAAAAAGGAAATATAAAATGACCAACGTAAACATCCAGAACCAGGTCGCCGCCGCTTTTGCCGCTCTTTTCTCCGCAGCCGTGTTGGTTGTCGCAAGTGTCGGCCCGGCCGTTCAAAATTCCGCTGCCTTGATCGCATAGCCCCAAACAGAATGAAGGAAAAAACCATGCCCCGCTTCACGTTACGTCAGGAAATCGCCGCCGGATTCGCCGCCATATTCTGCTCGGCCATTCTCGTAATCTCGTCGGTCGGTCCGGCAACAAACGGCGCGACCTTCATCTGATGCCAGTCGACCGGTGTGATCTTGCCGGTCGATTGTCGGGTCTAGTGCCCGGCCTGCTCGCCGCGCTCCAGCCCCGATAGTGCCAGTTGCTCGTCAATCTGCGCCATCAGCCGGCCGAGACCATCCTGTGATTTGGCTTCGGCCCGGGCGACCAGAACATCCTGAGTATTGCTCGCCCGCAGCAGCCACCAGCCGTCTTCGGTATTGACCCGCGCGCCGTCGGTGTCGTTGACATCGGCGCCGCTGGCCGCAAGCCGCTCCAATATTTCGTCGATCACCGCGAACTTGCGACTCTCGTCGACCTGAAAGCGCATTTCCGGCGTGTTGATCATATCCACCATATCGCTGCGCAACTGGGTGACGCTCTTGCCGATATTGGTTGCCGCCTGAATCAGCCGGATCGCGGCATAAGGCGCGTCGTCGAAACCATAATAATCATGTTTGAAAAACACATGGCCGCTCATTTCGCCGGCGAGCGGCGAACCGGTTTCCTTCATCTTCGACTTGATCAGGCTGTGGCCGGTTTTCCACATCAAAGGCTTGCCGCCCAGTTCCGCGATCCGGTCGTATAATGCCTGAGATGCTTTGACGTCGGCGATGATCGTTGTGCCAGGTTCGCTCTTCAGCACATCCTCGGCAAAGATTTGCAGCAACTGGTCGCCCCAGATCACCCGGCCTTCACCGTCAATCGCGCCAATGCGGTCGCCGTCGCCGTCAAAGGCCACGCCGAAATCGAGGCCTTTCTCCGCAACCAGTGCCTTGAGATCCGCGAGATTCTTCTCCTCGGTCGGATCGGGATGGTGGTTGGGGAAGGATCCGTCGACATCGGTGTAGAGAAGATGATGTTCGCCGGCACCGCGTTCGCTGAGCAGCTTCGTCAATTTCTCGATCACCGGTCCTGCCGCGCCGTTGCCGCAATCCCATCCGACCTTGAATGCACCGCCGGTAAAATTCTTCAGCAGGCGCTCGACATATTCATCCTCGATATCGATCCGCTCGAACGTGCCGCTGCCCTGATCCCAGTCGCCCTCGGATGCCATGGTGCCGAGGCCGAGAATATCGGCGCCGAAAAAGGGACGTCCTTGGAACACCATTTTGAAGCCGTTATAATTGGCAGGATTGTGACTTCCGGTAATCATTATGCCGCCCTGGACCGTTTCCAGTACAGATTCGGCATAATAAAGCATCGGAGTGGGACCCATTCCGACAGAAATGGCATTGATTCCAGCATCATTGAGACCCCGGACAAGTGCCTCTTCCAGCATCGGCGAGCTCTCGCGACCGTCAAATCCGGTGGCCACTGCCGTCCCGCCATCGCGCGCGATCAGCGTCCCGAAACCCCGGCCTATCGCATAGGCATCCTCCGCTCCCAGCGTCTCGCCGATAATCCCGCGAATGTCATATTCGCGCAGCGAGGTGGAATGGAATTCGTGGGATTTCGGGGCGTTCATGGGCATGGCCTTGCTTTATTGGACTGACCACTGTTTCTAAGGCGCAGGTTCCTGAAAATCCAGCGATACTGTCAAAATATGACGGCAGGGCTACCGGCGCGAAGATGCTTCCAATTCTTCCAATAACAGGTCGCGCGCCCGGTTGATCATCTTCGCCAATTGTTCGTCACCGCCATTGTCGGGATGATGTTCCGCCAGCCGTTGCTTCCACGCGGCATTGATTTCGATAAAGCCGGCACCATCGCTCACGCCCAACAGGGATCGCGCCCGGTCAAGCTCGAAATTGCGCGGCTTGCGCTTCGGTTCCTCGACGCTGCGCGCCGGTATCAATATCCGCCAGCCACTCAGAAAAGCGGCTCCGGCCAGCATCGCGCCGCCCATGATCCAGCTACCGCCGCGCAGGAAATTCGCGCCCAATAGAGCGACGACCAGCGCCAGCCACTGGTTGGTGGTCATCGTCTTCGCCTTGCCCGAAAATATCAGCCAGGCGAGAATCGCGCCGCCAAAGATGAGCAATGGCATCATCGATCAGGCGACCAGCTTGGGTTTCGTCGCGGCCGGAGCGGCGCCAGCTTCTATCTGTTCCGCGGTCTGCGGCAGCGCCAAATGCTTGATCAATTCGCGCAATTCCTGACGCGCAGCCAGATGGCTGGTAGCAAGCCGGCCAAGATGCTTCTTGTCGAGCATCGTCAGGCCTGCAGGGAAAAGCTCGCGATAAATCACGCGCTCGCTCAGTCCCGGAATGATCCGAAAGCCGACGCGCTGCGATAATTCGCCAAGAGCGGCGACTATCCGTTTCATATTATGCGCTTCGACATATTGGGTCCGGTTCCTCAACAACACCCAGTCGATCGTCGTGCCGTCCGCCTTGGCCCGTGCCTTGCGGGCATCCCAGATCAGTTCGGCGTAAAAACTCAGTTTCCGGACCTTGTAGGTCTCCGGATCGACCTGTCCGATCAGGTCGAAATCGACAAAGCTGTCATTGATCGGAGTGACCAATGTATTGGCTCTCGTAGCGACAAAGCGGGCGAATTTGTCATCGCGACCCGGTGTGTCAAACAAAAGGAAATCTACATTGTCGGACATTTGCGCCATCAACTGCTCGAGCTTGGCGAGATTGTCGTCTTCGAACACTTCATAATATGGCTGTGGAATATCAATGTTCAGCCGCTTCATCGTCGCGTCGCGATTTTCCAGATAGCGATAGGATGTCCGCTGGCGCGGATCGAGATCGATGATCCCGACCTTGTGACCCTGATAGGCCAGGGCGACCGCAACATGGACCGCGGTGGTCGATTTGCCGGTCCCGCCTTTCTCGTTGGCGAAGACAATATGATAGGCACTGCTGGTCACGTTTTGATCAATATCCCTGTTCTTGGCCCTTGCGAAGGACGATACACCGTCCCATAGCTTACACGAGCTTTACAGAAAAATCTAAACGCAAAGAGTGATGCATGCAAATTGTTCGACAGCTTGACCCGCTGCGGGACGCTCTGGCGGATTTTCGCCAAACCGGAGCTAAAATCGGATTGGTTCCGACCATGGGGGCGCTGCACGCCGGACATATGCGGCTGGTGGAAGTGGCGATGGAACAATGCGACGCGGTCGTGGCGTCGATCTTCGTCAATCCGACCCAGTTTGGCGAGGGGGAGGATCTCGATGCCTATCCACGTCAGGAAGCGGCCGATTCTGCTCTGCTGGAAGCGGCGGGTGTCAAATTGCTATGGGCACCGACCGCCGATCAGGTCTATCCGGATGGCTATGCGACCAATGTTAGTGTGAGCGGGATTAGCGACGGGCTTTGCGGCGCGGCGCGTCCGGGCCATTTTGACGGCGTCGCCACGGTCGTGGCAAAACTGTTCAACCAGGTTCGCCCCGATGCCGCCTATTTTGGCGAGAAAGACTATCAGCAGCTTGCAGTCATCCGCCGGATGGCACGCGATCTTGATTTCACGCATGATATAGTCGGTGTGCCGACTGTCCGCGATCCTGATGGCCTTGCGCTGTCGTCGCGCAACGCTTACTTGACCGCCGAGCAAAGAGCCAATGCCGTGGCGCTTCCCGATGCCATGCGGGAAGCGGCCAATGCGATCGCCGCCGGAGGCAATATTGCCGATATACTGGAGGCCGCCAAAGCAAAGATACTGGGCTCCGGCTTTCACAAAATCGATTATCTCGAGCTTCGCGACGCCAATGGGCTGGCGGTTCTCGATATTTTTGCAAAACCGGCACGGCTTTTCGCTGCCGCCCGTATCGGCAGTACCCGGCTGATCGACAATATCCCCGTTTCCTAAGGTTGCAGCACTCTTCGGTTAACCAAATTAATTGGAAAAAACAGCTGATTTCCTGAGGTTTTGAAGCGACAAAACCGCGTTTCCGCGACTCGCGTTAACCATTTCTTTAGGACATTGCGTTGAAAGTCGGCCTGTCGCCAACAAATGCGGCAACAGGAACAGGGACTGACAATATGGGCAACAGCATGAAAAGCGCCGCCTTTCTAATCGAAAGCCGCCTCGCCGAGGCATCGCACGGCAGCAGTAATGCATATTTCGACCTGGGTGTGATCTATTCCACCGGATCGGATGGCGTCGAGGTCGATCTGATCGAAGCGCATAAATGGTTTAATCTGGCGGCATTATCCGGCCACGACGAAAGCAAGATGTGCCGCGCAGAAATCTCTCTCGATATGACAGCGCGCGAAATTGCCGAAGCACAGCGAGAAGCACGCAGCTGGCTGCAGGAAACTTCGCGCCGGGCGGCCTGAATCTAATCCGTTTTAGACTAACCGGTTTTTTTGAACGGCCCCAGTTCGGCCAGAAATTCGATATCGGCAGCAACCGCCTGTCGCTCACGTTCGAGATAATCGGCAATCGCCGAGCGGAACCCCGGATCGACGATATAATGGGCTGACCATGTCGGCACCGGCTGATAGCCTCGCGCCAGCTTGTGGCTGCCTTGTGCTCCGGCCTCGACCGTCTTCAATCCTCGCGCGACGGCGGCATCGATCGCCTGATAATAGCAGATCTCAAAATGCAGAAACGGGATATTGCGCGTGCAGCCCCAATAGCGCCCATAAAGCGTTTCTTCGCCGATAACATTGAGTGCGCCCGCGACCGGGACACCCTCCTGCATCGCGAATATCAGCAGCAGCTTCTCGCCCATCTTCTGATGCAGGAGATCGAATGCGCTGCGGGTCAGATAGGGCTGTCCCCATTTGCGCATCCCGGTGTCCTGGTAGAATTCCCAGAAATAGTCCCAGTGATGCAGCTGGATTTCGTCGCCTGACAGATGGACTATGTCCACTTCTTCCTGGGCCTTGGCCCTTTCGCGACGGATTGCCTTGCGTTTCCGCGATGACAGTGCGGCGAGAAAATCATCAAAGCTTGTATAGCCGTCGTTGCGCCAGTGGAACTGGCTGTCGGTGCGGATCATCCAGCCCGCTGCGCGAAAATGGTCGAGCTGGTCCTCATCGACAAATGTCGCGTGCACCGACGAGATTCCGTTATTCTCCGCCAATTGCTCGGCAGCGCGCAACAACGGTATGGCGAGAGACTCGTCGCGCAATAACAGGCGTGGGCCAGGCACCGGTGAAAAGGGTGCGGCGATCTGGATTTTCGGATAATATTGGCCACCGGCATGTTCAAATGCATGGGCCCATTGCTGGTCGAAAATATACTCGCCCTGACTGTGCGATTTGAGATAGCTGGGCAGGCAGGCGGCGATTTCGCCCGCCTCATCTTCTATGATGATCGGCAGGGACTTCCATCCGGTACCCGGCCCGACACTCCCCGATTCCTCCATTGCGGAAAGGAAGGCGTGGGAGACGAACGGGTTTGCAGATCCGGCACAGCTATCCCATTGGTCGGCTAGCAGGCTGGCGATATCATCGGCAACACGAGCGACAATCTCGGCGGGGACAATGGGCGTAACCGACATCCTAATCAGTTCTCCGGTATCTCATAAACCGGTTCGTCCGCATATACTGACGCGATCTCTTCCTGTTCGGCAGAGCGCACGGTCCAAGTGACGATCGGCAGGCCGCGCGCACGTTGGGCGGCAGCAAAACGGGAGGGCAGATCGCGAACATCATAGGCCAGAAAATCCGGCCTTGCGGTCCAGAGATTGCGGTGGCGCGCAATCCGGCCGCGCCAGTTCTTGCTGCCCTCTTCCGTGACCACCAGCCCGCGGACGATGTGATCGGCATTTTTGCGAAACCAGGCACCGACCAGCGGATTGAAAGACATGACCGCCGCCTTGCCGCCATAGCCTTCGAGAGCGCGGCGAACCGACAGACAGAGCGGACCAACCCGGAGGTTGCGTGATTTGATTTCGATCATGATCGGTACCTGGCCGGCGACTTGCGCGAGTATTTCCCGCAAGCGCGGAATCTTGCCGTGGCCGCCTTTCAGCTGGATCCGGTCAATATCTTCCGACCGCAATTTTCCGATCTCACCGGTTTGATCTGTCAGCCGGTCCAGCTCATAGTCGTGGAATACAAAGGCGCGGCCATCTTCCGCTGCCTGGACATCGCACTCGATTCCGTGGCCCAGTTTGATCGCGGCCGCGAAGGCAGCGGGGCTGTTTTCCAGAACACCATTGCCGTGCAGCCCGCGATGCGCATAGGGCTGGCCTTTCAGAAACGCTACGCGGCCGGGTGCCGGAGCCGGCGCGAGTGCATTGTCGAGCAGTGTCCTGATCACTCGGGTTTCAGGGCGATGATGGCGTCAACCTCGACTGCGACGCCGAGCGGCAACGCCGCGACTCCGACGGCGCTTCTGGCATGCAGCCCTGCAGCACCGAAAATCACTTCCATCATGTCGGAGCAGCCATTGGCCACTTTGGGATGGTCGGTATAGTCTGCTGTGCTGTTGACGAAAACGCCGAGTTTGACAATCCGGTCGACCCGGTCGAGTGAGGCGACCGCTTTCTTGATCTGCGCCGCGATCATCAGCGCACAGGCTCTGGCGGCCTGCTGCCCGTCTTCCAGCGACATATTGTCACCAAGCCGTCCGGTAATCAGCTTGCCGTCCTGCATCGACACCTGGCCGCTGATATGGAGCATGCCATTCACTTCGACGGCGGGAACATAAGAGGCAACCGGGGCTGCCGGTGTCGGCAATTTAATGCCCTTCGCTGTCAGGGCTTTTTCAATATTGTGGGTCATCAAGCAAAACTCTCACGCATGGTTGGCAGGGTCAAGCTCTTGCGATGGCAAGTCCATCGCCGGAGCCGGTGCAGCATTGTTGAACTTGTCCGATATCCAGGCCGTCGCTTCATTCCACAGATCAATGCGGGCATGGGCAGCGGGATTGGTCTTGATATGTTTCGCCATGATCGGTTCACCAACCATCTGCAGGCGCCAGACGTCGGGCGCATGTTTGGCGACGCTGCCGTGCTGATGGCCGAGATCATCGACAAACACCGTAACACTGGGCTCATATTCTGCCAGAATACTGGCCAATAATTCGCCCTTGCCGCCTTGATTGGTATAGACGGGGAAATCGATGCCAACCGCCTTGAGCTGCTCGGCGCGGGCTTCGCGGCGGTCATCCAGCAGGTTGGTCAATATAACGACATCGGCAATTTCACCGAGCCTGTTGATCGACTCGACTGCGCCTTCGATAGCGCCCTGACGGTGCATCTCGCTGTCGAAAAATTCCTTCAACATCGGCCAGATCTGTTCGGGCAGAACCTGGGTGCCGTCATGTTTGTGGCGCAGGGCATTGGCAAAATCGCTACCATTTTCGAGGTCGAAATGGATGTGCTTGTCGCTATCCAGCCATTGCTGGAAGGGCACTACCATATGCAGCAACACTTCGTCGCAGTCGCTGATCAGAAGCGGCTTGTTACTCATAAAAATCTCCGGGAGAGTTTAGATACTGCGCTGCGGCAGCCAGTTTCGCAGGGGCAACGCCGATGGCCTCTGCACAAGCGACAAGGTCGGGTTCGTGATTGGCGAGAAAGCCAAGCAGGGATGCCAGCATTGTCGGGTCTTCAAGGCCTGATCGCAGTTCGCGGGGATCCAGACCGGTCAGGGCCAACAGACGCTCCGCGCGATCCTGATCCTGCAGCACCCATCCGAGCGCCTGCAGGGCGATGATTTCGCTATCCGGCCCGAGATTGGGATTTGTTTCCATTGCCGCTTTCGCCTAATGGTTCGGCAGCAAGTTTGAAAGGGCAAATCCGGTAGTGGCAAAAAGAGTATTGGTGGTTGAGGACAATGAATTGAACCTCAAGCTATTCTGCGATCTGCTGCGGGCTCATGGTTTTGTCGTCGAACCGGTCAGCGACGGCCGGGAAGTGCTCGAAAAGGCGCGGAGCTTCGTGCCCAATCTTATAGTGATGGATATCCAGCTGCCGCATGTCAGTGGTCTGGAACTGATCGAGCAGATCAAGAAAGATGGTCAGCTCAAGATCATACCGATCATGGCCGTGACCGCTTATGCCGGCAAGGGTGACGAAGACCGGATATTGAGTGCCGGGGCAGAGGCTTATGTCTCAAAGCCGATATCGGTCGCGAAATTCATCGAATCGGTACAGAAGGTTCTGCACCGCTAAAGCTGAGCCAAAAGCTGCTTATTTGATTTTGGCTTCTTTGAATTCGACATGCTTGCGCACAACCGGATCATATTTGCGCTGCACCATTTTCTCGGTGAGATTCCGCGGGTTCTTGCGGGTTACGTAGAAGAAGCCTGTGTCCGCCGTGCTGACGAGTTTGATCTTTACATTGGCTGGTTTCGCCATGGTGCATTCCTTAAGGCAGAAGCTGAAATAAAAACAGCGACGCTATCCGGCGCCGCATTCGTTCCCCGCGCTAATGGTGAAAAGCCCGATGAATGTCAAGAAAAAGCCTTCGTGGCGCCGAAGGCGGCAAATGCCGTTCCGTTCACCACTATTTAACCATGTTTTTGCATGGTCACGGGGAAACAGGGACAGTTGCGATGAATCATGATCAGAATCTATTTGTACAGGCCGAAATGCTGAACTTGCTCAATGATCTGCCGGCAGAATTGGCCGTCCAGCATCCGCTGCAATTTCTTATGCATCTGGACCATGTCCGGCAAAAGGCGACTCAGCACGGACTGTCTGCGCTTCGCGACCTCAGCTGTGCGCTGGAAAGCGCATTGCAACCAGCCATGCAGAATGGCGGTGCCAGAACCATCGCGGTCTCTTATCTAGAAGCGATGCGGACGACGCTCGATATTGACGAGATGAACCCGGCGATGACCGAAGCGCTGATGGCCAATGTCGCGCTTCGTCTCGGCGGACAGGCCTAGCGTCGGGAATAGTGGATGCGTTCCTAACTTCGCTTTTTGCCCTGGCCGTCGCTGAATTCGGCGATCGGCCGCAGATATTGTGCGCCGCTCTGGCAATCAGATATGGGCGTGTGTCCCCGATCATCCTGGGCCTGGGTCTCGCCACACTCTGCAATTGCGTGATTTCCGCCATCGCTGGCGAAGCGGTTCATCAGTGGATCAGCGAAGACGCCCTGCAGCTCTTCTATGCTATGTCGCTGATATTTGCCGGCATTGGCATGGTTGCATGGCGCCGTCCGGTCGACTTGCTGGAAAAGTGGAAGTTCGGACCGTTCTGGACATCGTTTCTCGGACTTTTCATTCTGCAACTAGGCGACAAGGGACAATTTGTTCTGCTGGCCACCGCCGCGCGAACCGATATGGCGGCTTTCGCCGCAGCCGGAGGATGGATCGGGGTGATGATTGCCTGTGTGCCCGCCATATTATTTCACCGGCAACTGGCCGAACATGTCCCGATGGCGCCGGTCCGTTATGCAGGCGGCGCCGGCTTTCTTATAGTCGGCGCGATTCTGGCTCTTGGCGCATGGGGCATATTCTGATGCCGCTCCGGCGATCCTATTCGAATTGCCAGATCGATATTATCAATCTTAGATAGCGAATCTTCCCGTTATATCGGGCTGTCAATATATTCTAATCTCCTTTTCATAGAATGACGAATCCGAAAAGGAGAATGATTATGACTACAGGCGACAATGCAAAAAAAGCGGTAGCCGAAGCGCTGAACGGAATATTGGCTGACAGTTTCGCCCTCTATCTCAAGACCAAAAACTTCCACTGGCACGTTTCCGGTCCGCATTTTCGCGATTATCACCTTATGTTCGACGAGCATGCGGCACAGATACTCGGCACCACAGACCTGATTGCCGAACGTGTTCGTAAAAACGGACATCGTACGCTTACCTCCATCGGCGATATCGCCAAGCGACAGACTATTGCCGACAATGACGATGCCAAGGTCGCGGCGTCGGATATGCTGAAAGAATTGCGTGCCGATAATCTGAAGCTTGTCGACAAGCTCCGCGAAGCCAAGGAACTGGCGGGAGAGGCCGGTGACAATGCTACCGACGGCCTGCTCGACGACTGGACCGACCAGGCCGAAGAACGCGCTTGGTTTCTGCTCGAGATCGCGCAGAAAGACTAAGCAAAGGCAGATATTATCTGCCTGCCCGAACAGATAGCATCAGTTGAGCGACATTTTCGCCGCCTGCTTACTTATGTAACAGGCGGCGGAAGTTCTTGTGGCCAATTCCGGCCATTTCTGTTGCTGAATCATCACATATGTAACCAAAATTTGGATTGCCTTCCTGAGAAAACCCTAGAAAATCAATGCCTTATCAATTCGCCTTAAAAATTTGGTAAATTTCGCTTTGATTCACATGGCGAAACCAAGCACAGTAATGGCAGGGGTCTATTCTGACTTAATATTGTAAGGGGCATTCTTCGATGATCAAGAATTTCGGACATTCCAAAAGATCGGTACTTTTGCGTACAGCAGCAGCCGGCGCAATTGCTACGCTCGCACTGGCATCGCCGGCAAAGGCCATTGTGCCTGGTCAAAACGAAACAAGCGAATCCATTGTCGATGAAGATGGTGGAGTGAATGGCGTCGGTCAGATGGTCATATCCAACGGTGGTGGATCTGTTGGCTTGTGTACCGGAACCCTGATAAACCCCAGAACCGTGATATTTGCGGCTCACTGCGTGAATAGCCGTCCGGAAGATGCATATGGCTCCAATACCGGCGGCGTTCCCATCAGTTTCGGGTTTGCCGTTGATAATTTTCCTGCAATCCTGAACTGGTTTGGCAGTGGCTTCAGCACCAACACCGCTGATTTTCTCTACAATGTGAATCAGGTAAATTGGAATATCGCGTCCGCACCTACCGGTTTCCTGGAAGCCGATGTTGCGCTGGCGACGCTTGATACACCAGCGGCGGATATCCCGACCTGGGCTATTCTGTTTTCCGCATTGCCTGATCCAGGCGCAATCGATTCGGTAACCGGCACCGGATATCATGTTAATCAGACCGGCTATGGCGGAACCGGTAATGCAGTTGATGGCGCTATCGATGGCATTGATTTTCGTCGGCGTCTGGTCGAAAACTATTTGGGCGCACTGGCATCACTTAACGACGCGGGAGAACCACTGGTTGGACCAGAACCATTCGGTGCTGATTTCCCGCAAAATTTATATTGGACCGACTTTGATAGCGAAGAAGATGCCAATGGAAACCGTACAGCCTTTACGGATTTTAATTGGTTTCGCGATGAAGCTTTGCCAAACGAAGGAACAACCGCCGGCGGCGATTCAGGTGGCCCGCTTGTTCTGGATGCGGCCAATAATGCAATAACAAACGAGAATTTGGTACTGGGCGTGTTGTCCGGTGGTGCAGGTTTGATAGGTGGGACCGACCAACTCGGTTCGGCCAGCTTTTACCAGCCCTTATTCCAGTTCTGGGATTATATTGCGGCCAATAACGCCTATCACTACGTCATCGCGAATGCTGGTGATGGCGATTGGGAAGATGGAAGCCATTGGAGCAGCCTGCTTGATCCGAACTATCGTATCATTGATGACAGTGGCGCTATTGTGAATGGCATTCCCACTACTGAGCCAGGCGGCGTAAATGCTGTGGAACCGGATTTTGGTGCAGTTTGTATTCAAGGACCGGTTACCGGAGCGATTGGCGGGAATGTCTGTATCGATCTGAGCGATGGTGCAATCACTCCAACCGATCCCGCTGGTGATGATTTGCCAGCCGCTGTGATGACCAACGGCGGTGCGGCCGCTGGCTCCGTTACCGTTTTGGGCAATAACAGTGCGACGGTGCAGTTGACGGATGGCACCTCTTCGCTGGCCAACAACAGTGCGACTGTCGAATTTGAAGTGGCTGCTGCAGGAGATGCCGGTGCAGCCGTCGTTTCCGGAGCTGCCAATGTGCAATTGAGCGAACCGGTTCTGGAAAGCCAGGCGGAAGGTGATCCGCTGCCAGCGCCAACACTTGCTAACGGGTTGCCTGGGGCGACCGACTTCGTGCCAAATAATGTCGACCCTGATGGTATGGGAGCGGCTGGAGCCTATTATGATGTCACGCTGAGCAATGCAGGCATCACCACGTTGGGCAGCACGGTTGAGATTGACCGCCTGACTGTCTCTGGCGCTGCCGGACTGGATATTACCGCAGACGGAAGCTTGACTAGCCTTATCGATGTCACCCAGGCCGGGGGCATGGTAAATATCGATGGTTCTCTGACATCCGTCGGCGACTATTTCCTGATGGCAGGTCTGCTGTCCGGTACCGGCTCAGTGAACACGCCGTTCCTGACGAATGTGATGGGTGGTATTGCACCGGGCACAATGGGAACGATCGGAACATTGACGGTCAATGGCAACACCATCCTGTCTTCCGGCTCCACGCTGCTGGTTGATATTGGTGCATCGGGTGATTCCGATCTTCTCGCAGTCAATGGTGCTGCGGATTTAGGCGGTACCGTCGTGTTCTCGCCGGTCAGTGCTTTCCAGACTGCAACTGCCAGCACTTACCGCATTCTCACTGCGACCGATGGTGTGACCGATCAATTTGATGGCGCGGCGCAAATTTCGGCGATTCTGCTGTCCGAATTTACATATAGCGCCAATGCGGTCGACGTGACCATTGAAGCGCAGAGCTATCAGAATGTGATTGCTGGCGATAATGAAGTGCAGGTCAGCTACGCGGCTCTGATGGATAACAACCGTGGCAACACGGCTGTCGCGGATCTGTTTACCTTCCTGGACTTCACCGATGCCGGAACCATCCAGGCCACTTTTGACAGCTGGGCTCCAACAACGGAGTCGACTGTTCAGGCGATGGGACAAGCGTTCCTCGGTAACGTTTCCGATTTCTACCAGAACAGAATCAGCCTCGCTGACCGGTCTTCGAATGGCGGCACCGTCGCTGTGATCGGCCGTCCTATGCAACTGGCGGCCACGTCACTGGGTGGGATGGCGATGAATGGCGCTAGTGCCCTCAGTGATGCAGCTGCAAATGCAGATGATACCGAAGTCCGTTCCGGCAATGTCAACGAGGACATGGCCGTCTATCTCGCGGGTGGTTTTGTGAATGGCGATGGCGGTTCCATGCCACTCACCAATCCTGCGCCGGGCGCTGACGGAGAAGACGAATTTGACGGCTTCTTCATCGCTGGTGGTCTCGAATATTATCTCGATGAATCATCCTTCATCGGGATCTCGGCCTATTATTCGGATGTCGATGCGACGGCTGCCTTGGGCAATTCGGCGCAATCAACAGCGATCATGGGTTCGATCTACGGTCGGAAAGATCTCTCCGGTGGTCTGATCCTGGATGGTCGAGCCACGGTGGGTACCTATAATGCCGAGACACTGCGTACCGTGTCTCTCGGTGCGCAAACGTTCAATCTGACGACTGACGATGACAGCATGGTATATGCTGCTGAACTCGGCCTGTCGAAAGAGATTGAAATGTTCGATGTGATCGCGGCTCCCGGTATTCGGGCTCGCGCGGCCAAGATCAACTTCAGCAATGTGGATGAACAGGGCGGCGGACCGGCTTTGACGATCATTCGTCCCGATTATGACAGCATTCAGGGGCTGGCCGGTATCGAGTTCAAGTCCAAGCCGGGCCGGAAACTGCAGATGCGCGCGTCCATGAATTATGTCCACGAATTCGAGGATAACCCGAACAGCTTCGGTGCGAATTTCGTTGGTGGAAATGGTGCGGTAGCTCCATTTGCACTGGCCGGAAGGGACAAGAACTGGGGCGAAGTCGGTGTTGGCTTGCGTTACAATATGGGCAATGTCTCGTTTGACCTTTCCGCTGATTCAACGGTTGGCCGGTCGGATGTTTCCAGCCAGGTATATTCGGGCGCGATCAGCTTCCGCTTTTAACGGCGCAAAGACTTCAGAAAGCCCGCCGGAGAAATCCGGCGGGCTTTTCTGTGCCCGGATGATTTGCGGGTCCCAAGCGGTCTTCAGCGCTCAAAAAAATGGCGGGTCAAAGCCCGCCATTTCTACAATATCTGATGTGGTACAAGCCGTTATTTTGCGACCAGATTGACCGCAGCGGTCTTGCCGCGCTGGTCTACTTCCAGTTCAAACTCCAGCTTGTCGCCTTCTTCCAGCCCGCGCATACCGGCGCGCTCTACAGCTGAAATATGGACAAATGCATCGGGCTGTCCGTCATCACGCTGGATGAAGCCAAAACCTTTGCTGCCATTGAAGAACTTCACGGTACCGGTGGCTTTCTCTCCGGTCAGTTCCCGACGAGGTGCGCCACCGCCACCGCGATCTTCGCGAGGGGAGCCTCCGCCATCCGGAACCTCGATGAGGTCGCCTTCGATCTGAATGTCCGAAGCGGAAACTTTCCCGCCGCGGTCAACCAGAGAAAAGCGCAGGGTCTGGCCTTCGGCGAGACCTTTCAGGCCAGCGCGTTCCACTTGACTGATATGAACAAAAACATCTTCGCCGCCACCGTCTTGCACGATGAAGCCAAAACCTTTTTGCGCATTGAAAAATTTTACAGTTCCGGTGCTTTCACCGACAACCTGATCCGGCATGCCGCCGCTCCGTCTGGCGCCACCAGAATCACTGTCCGGCCGCGTGTATCTTTCTACGGGCGGACCGTTATCACCTTGATATCCATCGAAGTTTTCGTCGCCGAAGCCGTCGCGCTTGTCCCGGCCTCTACCTCGCCGGTTTCTGTCAAAACCCATTCTTAAATCGTCACTTTCAATTCGCCCTACCTAGTAATACCAATGTCGCAGCGGACGATCTCCGGAGCATTGTTTTGCGCGAATCCTATTACCGCACGGGCCATCCATATAGAAAAATGGAGGAATAAGCGAATGAATTCGGTGTATTGGTCGCAGCCGGAGCAAAACTGATGTTCGGGCGATCCTGTTTAGAAAAGCCAGGTTTTCGGATCGGCAATGGGTTCATGTTTCTGCGCTTTCAGCAACGCGACCACCGAGCGAACCAATATCCAGACCGCCAAAGCCAGCAGAATCGGGATGCCGATCAATATGAATGAGAGAATCACGCCGATAATCCCGACGACCAGTCCGATAATGAATGTCATGACATGAAATTGCAGATGGCTTTCTTCCCAAGTTCCGGCAACCTCGTCTTTCCATATCAGGGCAAGGACGAAGCCGACCAAGCCGGTGATACCGACAAAAAATCCGGCGATATAGAGCAACGAGATTATCGTTGCCTTGTTGAGATCGAAACCGGGAGCAACTGGTTCAGGTATTTTCTGTGTCATATTGTCAAACCCCTATCTTATCCCCGCATTTTCGATGCGTATCGAAGCTCAAACTAAACTTGCTGTTTGAACCGGCCTGCGGCACATAGCATATTCAATGATGCGCTGCTGTCAATTTTCGCAGCCGGAAGTTCGGCCCGGGTTCAAAGCCAGAAGCCAGATAGGGTGTCTTGCCGATACCACGGTTGAGAAAATGAAGTTGGTTCAGAGATAAAATAGACAGGCAAGATTAATGGCAGTTTTTTTTCATGAAGAAGATATCCCGGCAGACGTTCTCGGCGCTGGCGCCGTCGCGGTGGACACGGAAACCATGGGACTTCAGACCCCCCGTGATCGGCTTTGCCTGCTCCAGATATCTGATGGCGGGGATGAGGAACATCTTATCCGTTTTGGCCCCGACAGTGACTATGCTGCTCCCAATCTCCGGGCGATATTGTCCGACCCCGACCGGTTGAAGCTTTATCATTTCGCTCGCTTTGATCTCGCCGCAATCGAACATTATATGGGCGTGATGGCAGAGCCGGTATTCTGTACGAAGATCGCCTCGCGGCTCATCCGGACTTATACCGATCGCCACGGACTGAAGGAGCTTGTCCGTGAACTTCTCGGTCAGGATATTTCGAAACAGCAGCAATCGAGCGACTGGGGCAATCCTGTGCTGAGCGATGCTCAGCGGGAATATGCCGCATCGGATGTGCGCTTCCTGCACAGATTGAAGGATGAGCTAGAGATCCGACTTGAGCGGGAGGGTAGAACGGCTCTCGCGCAGGCTTGCTTTGATTTTCTGCCGGACCGAGCGCGACTTGACCTGGCTGGCTGGCCGGAAACAGATATTTTCGCACATGCCTGAACGGTCAATATTCTTGCTTGCTCTATGCGACGATGACCATGGGGGCATGGTGTAACCATGTCGACCACCGTCAACCCTGTCCGGACGAAGCGCCAGGAATTTGCCGCTCCCAATGGTTCGCATGACCGAAACGTACGATTGCTGCGTTTCATTCTTCCCGTGGGAGTTGGACTATTGGGCGCGATGCTCGCTCTGGCACCGTTTACGACCAGCGGCGAACTGAGCTTTGTGCTGGACAAGAATAGCGTTGATGTCGCCAAGGAACGCATGCGGGTTACCGAGGCCCTCTATCGGGGCGAAGACAGCGAAGGCCGGCCGTTTTCTTTGAAAGCCGGCTCCGCCGTGCAGAAAAGTTCTAGCGAAGCAGTTGTCGAGCTTAAGGATCTATCCGCACGGATATTGCTGAAAGAGGGGCCTGCCCAGATACGCGCCAGCGAAGGCAGCTATGATATGGATCAGGAAAATGTCCGTGTGCCGGGGCCGGTGCAGGTCGAAGCGGCTAACGGCTACCGCCTTTCTACCAGCAATGTCACCGTTGATCTCAAGCAGCGTACGTTGCAAAGCGATGGCGCAGTGGAAGGACGGACCAATATCGGAACTTTTGGAGCTGACCGGCTCGAAGCAGATTTGGTTGAACGCACTGTAAGTCTTGATGGCAATGCGCGTTTGCGGATCGAGCAAAATGGATTAAGAAGACCCTAGATGAAATTACACTCTTTTCTTTCCCTGTCCGCAGGCACTTTTGTCCTTGCATCGGCATTTTTTCTGTTCGCGGGTTCGGCCCCGGCGCAGGTTTTCGGAAGCCATGACAGCAACGCACCGGTGAATTTCAATGCTGGCCGGATCGAGGTTCAGGATCGTGCCGACCGTGTGGTCCTGTCGGGCGCGGTTCGCGTCGAGCAGGCCGGGCTGACACTCAACTCAGCGCGCATGACCGTGGCCTATCGCAGCACAGGCGGTATCGAGATCGACCGGATCGACGCGTCCGGTGGCGTTACCATTCGCAAGGCCGGCGACACCGCGTCCGGAAATGTCGCCATTTATGACCTTAATCGACGTCTCATCACCCTGATTGGTAATGTTACGCTCACACAGGGAACGAATCGTCTCTCCGGTGGCCGGGTCATTATCGATCTCGAATCGGGCAGATCGACGATAGACGGGCGCTCGACCGGCGGCTCTTCAGTCGGTTCCCAAGACTCCAGCGGGCGGGTGTCCGGTACCTTCACGGTTCCGCAGCGGAAAGACTGAAGTCCCGACCAGTGTTACCAGCATTTCAGTTCGATTGCGGCATCGGGAGAGCCTCGCCGGCCTGCCCCGTTATGCCACTCGGTTCTCGACCGGCGGAGGTTCATTTCGATCTTGCATGCACAAAGCTTGCCAATTCCGATAAGATTGGGGCATGTTGTGAGCCGATAGACAAGACAGATCATGTAAATGAGGACGAGTGATGAACGATACATCCGTGACTGAAGCAGCGATGATGGCGGATCCGGGTGCCGCCATGGCCAGCGATGCCATGGAACATGGTCTGGCTGTGGTTTCGATCGCCAAAAGCTATGACAAGCGCTCGGTCCTTTCCGATGTGTCACTGTCCGTCGGCCGCGGCGAAGTCGTCGGCCTATTGGGCCCGAACGGAGCCGGGAAGACCACTTGCTTCTACTCGGTCATGGGTCTGGTGCGGCCGGATGCCGGGCGGATCATGCTCGACGGCGAGGATATTACGTCGCTCCCGATGTATCGTCGGGCTATTCTGGGGATAGGCTATCTTCCGCAGGAAACATCGATTTTCCGTGGTATGACCGTCGAACAGAATATCATGGCGGTGCTCGAGATGGTGGAGCCCGATGCCACAGTAAGAGCGGAGACGCTCGATCGGCTGCTCGACGAATTCGGTCTTATGAAATTGCGCAGTTCGCCGGCGATGGCGCTGTCGGGCGGCGAACGGCGGCGGTGCGAGATTGCCCGCGCGCTCGCGGCAAGCCCTTCGATCGTGCTGCTCGACGAACCCTTTGCGGGTATCGATCCCTTGTCCATTGCCGATATTCGCGATCTGGTCTGCCAGCTGCGTGAACGCGGCATCGGCGTATTGATCACCGACCATAATGTCCGCGAGACGCTCGATATCGTCGACCGGGCCTGCATTATCTATGACGGCCAGGTATTGTTCGCCGGCAGTCCGGAAGACCTGGTTGCCGATGCCAATGTTCGCAGGCTCTATCTCGGCGAGGGCTTCGCGCTCTAGCCATGGCACTCGCGCCTCGCCTCGATTTGCGGCAAAGCCAGTCGCTGGTGATGACCCCGCAACTGCAGCAGGCGATCAAGCTGCTGACCTTGTCCAATCTCGAGCTGGAAACCTTCATTTCCGACGAGATCGAGAAAAATCCGCTTCTGGATACCGGTGAAATCTCGACCGAGAGTGGAGAAGCGCCTGACGGCGAGATATTGAGCGAGCCCGGCGCGCAAGGAAGCGACGAGATCTTGTCTTCCGGTCCGTCGGAGTCCGAATCTACACTCAACATGCAAGGTGACACCGACAGTTTTTCCAACAATAGTCTGTCCGAAAGCGACGGTGCGCTCGACGGACAACTGGGGCTCAACGGTGCGAGTTCCGGCGCAGCGTCTGGGGGCGAAGCGCCGGATTTCGAGAATATGCTGGTCGCCGAAATTACCCTTACCGATCATTTGATGGACCAGGCAGGAGCGGTTCTTTCCGGCATGGACCTGTTCGTTGCGCAGCATATTATCGACCAGATTGACGAGTGCGGCTATCTGCAGGCTGACTTGCTGGAACTGGCGCAGCGGCTGAACGTCGGTCTGGTCGACGTCGAGCGCATATTGGGCATTGTTCAGACGCTCGATCCTGTGGGTGTCGGCGCGCGGGATCTGGCCGAATGTCTTGTGCTGCAAGCCAAGGACGCCGACCGTTATGATCCCGCCATGGCGCGGCTGATCGACAATCTCGATCTGCTTGCCAAGGGAGCTTTGCCGCAGCTCAAGCGAATCTGCAGCGTCGATGACGAAGACCTGATGGATATGATCAGCGAGTTGCGCAATTATGATCCGAAGCCGGGTTGCAAGATTGGCGGCGGCTCGGTGCAGTCTGTGGTGCCCGATGTCTTTATCGCCGAACGCGCGAACCGCTGGATCATAGAAGTGAACAGCGCCACCCTGCCGAAGGTGCTGGTGAACCGCAGCTATTATTCCGAACTGAAGGACGGCGCGCAGGACAAGCAATCGAAGGAGTGGTTGAGCGAATGCCTTGCCGACGCCAACTGGCTGGTCAAGGCGCTCGATCAAAGGCAGCGTACGATCGTCAAGGTTGCGACGGAAATCGTCAAGCAGCAGGAAGAGTTTTTCCGGAAGGGCGTAGCGCATCTCCGGCCGTTGACGCTGAAGAATATCGCCGAGCAGATCGAGATGCACGAATCGACGGTCAGCCGGGTGACATCCAACAAATATCTCTCCTGCTCGCGCGGGACGTTCGAGCTCAAATATTTCTTCACCAGCGGAATCCAGTCCTCGACCGGGGGCGAGGCGGCGTCTGCGGAGGCGGTGAAAAGTCATATCAAGTCCCTGATCGATAACGAGGACCCCAAGAAGATCCTGTCCGATGACAAGCTGGTCGCCCTGCTCAAGGAGCGGGGGTTCGACATTGCCCGGCGCACCGTGGCGAAATATCGCGAAGCGCTGGGTATGGGCAGTTCGGTCCAGCGGCGTCGGCAGAAGGCGCTCGAAGGCAAGGCCGCCTAGACAGGTTTGCGCAGCACCGCGAATTCCAGTTCCGTGGTCTTCGGCAGGCCGAAGCGCCGATCACCATGCGGGAATGGCCGCAGCTCGCCGGTCCGCGCATAACCGCGGCGTTCGTAATAGGCGATCAGATCTTCGCGCTGGCGGATGACGGTCATCTCGATCGCGCCGGCCTGCCATTGATTGCGGACAAATTGTTCTGACGCCGCCAGCAATTGCTTACCCAGACCCGCTGCCTGCAAGGCAGGATCGACGGTCAGCAGTCCGAGATAGGCGAGCCCTTCACCGACCCGGGAGAGCTGGACGCAACCGGCGATAGCAGCGCCCTTCTTCGCGAGCAGGATCACCTGATTGTCCGCGGCGATAATCTCGCGCAGCGCCCTGGCATCGGTGCGCTGTCCGTCGAGCAGATCCGCTTCATGGGTCCAGCCGCGCCGCGCGCTCTCTCCGCGATAGGCGCTTTCGACCAGCGCGTGGAGCGCCGGGATATCGCCGTTTTGTGCCGGTACGAAATTCATGCCAGCCTTATCCCGTCCGCTTCCAGGAGCGCGCTGTCGATGACCCGGCCGGTTACCACCACCCGTTTCTCGACCTCGTCAATTGGCGTGCGCAGCAGTTCGAGCCGGTAGCGATGGCCATCATCGCATTGCAACAGAAAGCCGCTCGCATCGCGCTGCAGCAGACCGGCATATTCCTCGGCACTCTGGTCTTCCATTTCCATCATGCAGTGGCGAGCAATTTCTCGCTGATCTCCCAGAGTCGCTCGGCGTCTTCATCTACCGTGATATGCGGCGCGCAATGCTGATAGGGCAGCGAGTCTTCGCCCATCAACTGCGCGACATCGCAATCCTCGCAATAGACGCCGGGCATGTCATTCAGCAGCGGTGAGGTGGCGGCCCACAAGCTGGTGGTGCAGCCCTGCGTCGGCGTCTTGAAGATTGCGGCAACCGCCGGCGGCACGCTGCCGTCCTTGTTCAGCCAGCCCAGCTCGACCTGCTCTTCTTTCGGCAGATGGCGCTGCAATGGCGTGAAAATCCCGCCCGGATGAACCGAGAAGGCGCGGCCACCAAAGGCCTGCATCCGGCGGCTCAGCGCATTGGCGAACAGGGCGTTGGCGCTCTTCGCTTGGGCATAAGCGACCCATTTCTGATATTCGCTAGTCTGAAACTGGATATCGTCCCAGAGGATGCCACCTCGCTTGTGGGCAATCGATGACAGCGCGACGACGCGGGGCGCGCTGGCCTTTTCGAGCAAGGGCAGGAGCGCCTTGGTCAGCGCGAAATGGCCCATATGATTGACGCCAAACTGGCTTTCCCAGCCCGGACCGACGCGTTCCAGCGGGCAGGCCATGATACCGGCATTGTTGATCAGCAGATCCAGCGCATCGATGCTGTCATAGACCGAAGAGGCAAAGCCGCGCACCGAATCGAGATCGGCGAGATCCATTTTCGCCGAGGAGACATCGCCCTCGATCGAGGCAAGATTCTCTTCCGCCTTGGCCGGATCGCGAACCGGGACGATCACCGTGGCACCGGCATTCGCCAGCGCGCGGGTGGTTTCCAGACCGATTCCCGAATAGCCGCCGGTGACGATCGCGGTCTTGCCGGTCAGATCGATGCCGGCGAGTATCTCGTGCGGTTCGCTCTTGGCGTGAAAGCCCGATCCGAGCGGTTTCTGGTCTGCTGCTGCCATGTAGGTCCGTCCTTCTTGTTATGCCGTTCGTCCTGAGCTTGTCGAAGGACATGTTTCGTTCGAAAGATGTGGTTCGACAAGCTCACCACGAACGGATCAAACAGCTGTCCTCCAACCAGATTAAGCCTTTAGTCCCACAACCTCCGACACCGGCAAATAGTCATAGCCCAGATCCTCGGCGACCGCCTTGTAGGTCACATGACCATTCCATACGTTCAGCCCTTCGGCCAGATGGCGGTCATCGCGCAGCGCAGCTTCCCAGCCCTTGTTGGCAATCGCCAGCGTGTGCGGCAGGGTGACATTGTTGAGCGCATAGGTCGAGGTGCGCGAGACCGCGCCGGGCATATTAGCGACGCAATAATGGACGATCTCGTCGACCACATAAGTCGGATCTTCGTGGGTGGTCGGCTTCGAGGTTTCGAAACAGCCGCCCTGGTCGATCGCCACGTCGCACAGCACCGAACCGGGCCGCATGGTCGACAGCATCTCGCGAGTCACCAGCTTGGGTGCTTCTGCTCCGGGGATCAGCACCGCTCCGATGACCAGATCAGCCTCGGCGACGCATTCCGCCAGATTGGCCTTGTTCGAGAAACGCGTCTTGGCGCGCGATTCGAAATGGGTGCCGACCGATTCCAGCACGTCCGGATCACGGTCGAGGATCGTCACATCCGCGCCAAGACCGGCGGCCATTTGCGCAGCGTTGAAGCCGACCACGCCGCCGCCGATGATCGTCACCTTGCCGGGGGCCACGCCGGGGACGCCGCCCAGCAATATGCCGCGGCCGCCATGGGCTTTTTCGAGCGCGGTCGCGCCGGCCTGGATCGACATGCGTCCGGCGACCTGGCTCATCGGCTTGAGCAGGGGCAGTCCGCCGGTGCCGGTTACCGTTTCATAGGCAATGCAGATCGCCTTGGATTTCACCAGATCGATGGTCTGTTCGCGATCCGGGGCGAGGTGGAGATAGGTGAACAATATCTGGCCTTCGCGCAGCATTGCCCGTTCGACTGCCTGCGGTTCCTTGACCTTGACCACCATTTCGCATTTTTCGAAGATTTCGGCAGCGGTTGAGGCGATTGCGGCGCCCGCGTCGATATATTCGGAATCCTCCGCGCCTATGCCAAGTCCGGCGCCGGTCTCGACCAGCACATCATGGCCATTGGCGGTCAGTTCGCGGACCGATTCAGGGGTCAGGCCGACCCGATATTCGTGATTCTTGATTTCTCTGGGGGTACCAACGCGCATGGAGAAGCTCCTGTTCTGACGAGTCTAATCGCATATCATTACCAGCAAATGACGCTGCGCGCGAGACGCGTTGTAATTTTATTACCCTATTTTGAAACTTTCCTAATCGGCACCGGCACAGTGCAGATATTGCCATAGCCGTCATGGACCTCGATATATTGCAACAGCGCCGGGCTGTAGCTGGCGAGATATTCATAAGACGGCTGCTCCGCCAGCGGCAGCTCGCTGGCCAGCCGGATCGAGATGATTTCGATATATTCCGACCTGTCGGCATAGAAGCCACCCGGATCGGTGCCGAGCGGCAGATTCTGCAAATGCTCCAGCCCGTCGATCACCCGTCCGACCATGCCGAATGTGGTGTCGAGGTTGCGCGCCGCTTCACCGGTGATCACCGATATTTCCGCGCCCGTTCCGGCATCGGGCGGATCATAATGGGCGGGCGACAGCGACCCGCGGCAGGTCAGCGGAAAATATTTCGTCTCGCCGTCAACGGTCTTGCTGCCAATCGGCCAGCCGCCGCCGAATCCCACTTTCTGCGCGCCGCCATTTTCGTAGATCATCTTCATCAGCGGTGGGATCGCCGTGCCCTGATATTCATTGCTATAGTCGACCGCCGCCTGCAGCGCCGCCATATCGGCGTCGCGTTTCACCCCGAGCGCCGCGTTAAAATATTCGCTCTCCGGCACGGTTTCGAGACCCTTCGGGAGCGCCTTGGCATCGGGATTGCCGCCGAACTGGGTGACGAAATCCTTGGCGACGCGGTAGATTTTGGTGCCGTCCCACCAGCGTGTGCGGGCGAAGGTTCTGACGTTGCGGACATGGCCACCGGAGAGATTGGCGGGAAGCAGCTGGATTACCGCCTGGCGTTTGGTGCCGTCGTCTGCATCGGGCAGCGTGAGGACCATCAGGTCGGTGAGGGGGATGGGCAGCCAGTGTTCTGCGGGCGCGGCGGCGAGAATTTCGGTGGGGCTGTTTTCTGCGACCTCCTCTTGCGCCAGGATCGGAGAGGAGAATGAAAAACACGCTGCAGCCAAGACCAAAAAGCCGCTGTGCGCGGATCGAAAATAGTTTTTCATGCGGCTCCTTCCTTGCTGAACTTTACAAACTTTACACTGTTAAGAAAAAATAGGCTTTCTGCCCCCGTGCTGGCGGTTTTCGTTCCCCGCCGCAGGGCGGGGCCCAGTCGAGTCCTGCCGGTGCGGTTCAAAAGGCGAAGGCGGGACTGTTCTGGACCCCGCCCTGCGGCGGGGAACATTCTTTGGGTCACACAGGGTCACACCCCCTATGGCGAAAGATATCTTCCGGGCGCAACTTGCTGAAAACCGCCGATGACTGGACGAGAAAAGGGCCTGGGTCATGCAGCGAGACTAACCGATCTGGCGCAATGTAGGAAAGGCAAAATTGTGCCCCTGCGCAGGCAGGGGCCCATCTCCTGAAATGGCGTCTCGAGCACAGGGTCCGAGATGGACTCCCGCCTTCGCGGGAGAACAAAACTGCACTTGGTCTTCAGCTTGCAATCACTCCCCGCTAACCCGTCTCACCGGCACCGGGATATTACAGATATCCGCTCCGCCAGCCGGCACAATGAAAAACGGATCACGCCGATTGGCCCGGGCATCGGCATATTTGGCAAATGTTTCCCCTTCGGTATCGAGATATTCGAATGAGGGCGATGCTTCTTCGGCCAATGCATTACCAAGGCGAATAGACGTGATCGGCACGCGCTTGCCGGCATCCTCGTAGAAACCCAACTGCCCCTTGCCGCGCGGCAGGCTGGAGAGATGTTCCATCCCCTCGACGATCCGGCCGACCACCGCAATATTGCGGTCGAGATGGCGCGGCGCATGGCCGATCACGGTGTAAAGTTCGGCACCGCTGCCAGTGTCGGGGGAATAGTTGCGGCCTACGCCGACGGCGCCGTAGCAGTGGATGGGCCAAGCCTGTGACTGTTCTCCAAAAGCAAGAGACCATCCATTAAAAAATCCTGATTCTCGTGAATATGGATCGCTGGAAAATTCGGGCGTCCTCCTCACGGCAGCCACAGCTTGGCTTGCGGCGATTTCTACAGCGTAACCATCGGTAGAAGATTCATACTCTCTCTCCGGCACCGTCTCCAACCCCTCCGGCAAAGCCTTCTGCTCGGTCTCGCCCGATTCCGGATTGTCGTAACCGGCATCGCCCCATTGCACGACATAATTGTCCTGCACCCGGTTGATGCTGGTGCCATCCCACCAGTGGGCGGCGCCGAGCTTGCGGATATTGCGGATCCAGCCCTGCGAGAAAGGCTCGGGCATCAGCTGGATGATCACGCGGCGGGGATTGCCTTGTGCATCGGGCGCGAGATCCATGACCAGCAGGTCGCTCGGCGCAATTGTCACCCAGTCGCTGGCCGGGGCGGCTTCGACAATGGCATTGGGGCTCGGATATTCGGCTGTTTCGGTGTCCTGCGCGATTGCGGGGGTCGCCATCAACAGGGCGAATGTTGAACTGACGGCGCTGATCTTTCTCATAAACATATCCCCAAAATTCCGTTCGTCCTGAGCCTGTCGAAGGACCGGGTGCGTCTGCAACTGCGTTTCGGCAAGCGCAGCGCGAACGGGTTTAATTGCTTAGCACCACCCTAACTCCACACTATCGCTTGCGAAAGCGCGAATCCGGCATTAGGGAAGCGGCGCTGTCTGACATTCGACCGGATTCACGGGTCAGGCGGTATTTGCGGAGCCGTGGCAGAGTGGTCGATCGCGCACGCTTGGAAAGCGTGTATAGGGCAACCTATCGAGGGTTCGAATCCCTCCGGCTCCGCCATTTCGCTCGTTAAAAACAAGCATTTTGGACGGCTCGGTCAACTGGTCGATATGGCGGCTTTCCGGATGCAGTCAGATTGCAATGACGTCCTTGACGAATCGAGGGCAAGGGCACATTTTCTGTTCCGGATAAGCACAGCACAATGCTCCAATAGTTGCCCCGGCCACGTGAGTTCAGTGCCCAAGCGGCAATGCCGTCTTGTAGATGATCGGCCGCAGGGCAAAGCTGGTGGTGACTTGCGCTACACCACCGATCATCGTCAGCTTGTTGCGCAGAAAATGCTCGAAGGCATTCAGCGATTCCACCATTACCCGCAGCTGGTAATCAGCATCTCCGCTCATCAGATAGCATTCCATCACCTCCGGAAAATCGGCAATTTCCGTTTCGAAGGCTCGCAGGTGCCGGTCATCTTGCTGATCGAGCCGAACGCGCACAAAGGCGGAAACGGTAAGGCCGATGGCTTGCGGGTCAACCAGTGCCACATAGCCTGAGATCATGCCCCTTGATTCAAGCTGACGAACCCGGCGAAGGCATGGACTAGGGGATAGTCCGATTTTTTCGGCCAGATCGCTGTTGGTCATACGACCATCGGTCTGCAGAGCGTCCAATATGCGTCGGTCAAATGCATCCAGTTCATTATTTGACATAATCTGCCTTAATATCAGTATATATGGTATATCTGTGCCAATTTATTAGAATATGGCGCAACCATTAGCAAGGACATGTTGGCCGGAACGCTCTATAAGCGGAGGACTAGATCCGGAGATTTGAAAATGGTGAAGACGGCGCAGCGTTCTAATGCGGAAACCACAAATGTGCTGGAAACGCTGGAAGCGCGTTTGCGCTGGCTTTCCTCCTGGACGGTGCATAACGCCAATCATATCCGGCCCAAGCGCGATGGCTTGAAAGTGGGCGGACATCAGGCGAGCTGCTCGTCGATGACGGCAATCATGGCGGCGCTCTATTTCCATGCGCTGCGACCCCAGGACAAGGTCGCGGTCAAGCCACATGCGGGACCCGTGCTGCATGCTATTCACTATATGCTCGGCAACCAGTCGCGCGACAATCTGATCAACTTCCGCGGCCTTGGCGGTGTTCAGAGCTACCCCTCGCGTACCAAGGATAGCATTCCTGTAGATTTTTCAACCGGCTCTGTCGGTCTGGGCGTGGCGGTTACCGCCTTTTCCAGTCTGGTTCAGGACTATCTCATCGCGCACGGTCAGGTCAAAAACGAAGACGCGGGCAGAATGATCGCGTTGATGGGCGATGCGGAGCTCGATGAAGGCAATATCTATGAGTGCCTGATCGAAGGCTATAAACATAATATCCGCAATTGCTGGTGGATCGTGGATTATAACCGGCAGTCGCTCGACAGCACCACTGCCGACCGGATGTTCCGGCGCTTTGACGATATATTCGAGACATGTGGCTGGCGGGTAATCACGCTCAAATATGGCAAGCTTCAGCAGGCGGCGTTCAAGAAACCTGGCGGCAAGGCGCTCGAGGAATGGATCGACAATTGTCCGAATGCCGATTTCGCCGTGCTGACCTACAAAGGCGGAGAAGCGTGGCGCGAGCGGTTGCTCGCTGACATCGGCGGCAAGACAAATGTGGAGAAGCTCATCGCCAGCTATGATGATGACGAGCTTGCTGCGCTGATGACCAATCTCGGCGGGCATTGCATGGCGAGTCTGACCGAGGCTTTCGATGCGGCGGATGACGAACTGCCGACCATGTTCATCGCCTATACGGTGAAAGGCTTTGGTCTGCCGCTGGCCGGACACAAGGATAATCACTCCGGCATGATGAATCCCCCACAGATTCACGGTCTGCGCGACCGGATGGGCATATCGGAGGGTGATGAATGGGAGCCCTATGCTGGACTTGGCGATAATATGGCTGCCGAGCTCAAGGCATTTATGGAAAACAGCGCTTTTGCCAAAACGCCGCCAGAGGGCGAGGCGGAGGCTATTCCAGTACCTTCTCGATTTGCGATTCCCGATGGCGATGAACTCTCGACGCAAGCGGCGTTTGGCAGAATATTGTTTGATCTCGCCAAATCCGACGAGGAAATCGGCAACCGCATTGTGACCACTGCGCCCGATGTGACGCAGACCACAAATCTCGGCGCCTTCGTGAACCAGCGCGGCCTGTTCCGTCGCCAGGAAGTGGCCGATGTGTTCCGGCAGGCAAAAATCCCCTCTGCGCAGAAATGGGCCGCCCATGCAGCTGGCCAGCATATCGAGCTGGGTATCGCGGAGAATAACTTCTTTCTCATGCTGACATCTTTGGGGCTTTCCGCGCCGCATTTCGGCACACGGTTGCTGCCGGTCGGCACGGTCTATGATCCGTTCATTGCCCGCGGTCTCGATGCGCTCAACTACGGCTGTTACCAGGATGCACGTTTCCTGCTCGTCGGAACGCCGTCCGGTCTGACGCTGGCCGGTGAAGGCGGCGCGCACCAGTCGATCAACACGCCGCTTATCGGCATGGGCCAGCCCAATCTCGACTATTTCGAACCGGCGTGGGCCGACGAGGTGGCGCTGATGATGCGCCATGCCTTTGAACATATGCAGAGGCCGGATGGCAGTTCGGTCTATCTGCGGCTGAGTACACGCTCGATACCGCAGATTGAACGCAACGGTGATACCTGGGAGGCGGATGCTTTGAAGGGCGGCTACTGGCTGCGTCAGCCCGGACCGGAGGCTGAGGCTGCCATTGTCTTTACTGGTGCCGTTGCGCCCGAAGCTTTGGAAGCATGGGAAAGCCTGTCGGAAGATATGCCGGGATTGGGGCTTCTCAATGTGACCTCGCCCGACCTGCTGCACCGTGGCTGGTCTGCGCGCCGTGCCGGCCGCTGGAATGGCGCGCAAACAGATATGGCACCTTCCCATGTCGAGCATCTGCTGTCGGCGCTGGTACCCGGTGCCGGCCTTGTCACAATATTGGACGGCTCGCCGGGAGCCTTGTCCTGGCTGGGCGGAGTCAAGGGCATGCGGGTCAGCCCCCTCGGTACCGACCGCTTTGGCCAGACCGGCGATTTGCCTGACCTTTACCGCGAATATCGGCTCGATGCAGAGGCCATTGTTGATGCGGTCGCCGAACTGTTTCTGGAGAATTGAGATGGCGATTGAACTTGAAATGCCTGCATCTCAACCTGATAAATTTAGCGGCCGCGATGAACGGTAGCAAAGCCACAAAGCAATTCTTGATCCTCGTTCAAGCCACAGACAATAAAGTGGCGCACGACCTAGCTTAGATTGAAGACAAGTATGTTTTCGTAGCGGCAAGTGATATGACCTCGGCATATTTTGCGCCCAAGTCAAACAGATTTGCATTCTGAACAGCGGGGTCACGGTCGCCACAGGCGTCGCTGACGACTATCGGAACAAAGCCATTTTGCAGGGCGTCCAATGCACTGGCACGCACACAGCCAGACGTCGAAAAACCGGAAATAATGCAGCTGTTTATGCCCATGGCGGTCAACGTGGCGGCTAGAGAGGTTCCAAAAAAGGCACTGGGATATTGTTTGGTAACAATTATATCCTCGGCTTCGGGGCGCAAGCGTGGATCAAATTCCGCCATAGGCTCACCCTTCTGGAATAACGACAGAGCAGAGACTTTCCTGTAAAATAGACCCCCATCACTACCACCTGGCATATATTCCACGCGGGTAAAAATAACAGGAATACCGGCGTCGCGGGCCGCTGCTACCAGTTCAATATTGGCAAGAAAGGCGCTCTCGTCACCCAGATAGAGTGGGGATGAGGAATCAATATAGGCGCGTGCCAAATCAACCAGGACCAAAGCTGGCCGGTTGCCAAGCTGTAGCGAACCGCCGAAGCCTGCCGTTTGATAATTGTCTTCTAGTTCGTTCATGCACGCCTCTCGAGAATAGCACCAAATTCCTTCTGCACCGCAAGCCTCCAATCCGCACTCACTTTCTCCAGAATGATGGTAAAATCAATCATGTCTTTCATGAGGCAGGTTACAAGCCCAATCGTTAAAGTTCTTTGAGCAATCTGCCGTACGAGGGACATGTGATCATCAATCCCGTTCCGAATTGCATCTGCCCTGTTCCATACTGATACCCATCCAGAAATTCCGGAGGTGCAATTCGGAACGGGATGAATGGTCCGATCCGGAAGCCTCCGTTTCCAACATTGTACAATCATCTTAGTCAGAGAAATTGTACCAAATACTTACTTCAGTTAAAGTATGATTCACCAAGATTTCCATATATATCATCTAGTTCTTGACCATTTGGCCGATTTTAACAAGTGTTGAAATTGACAAATATTCTATTCATGACTTATGTATGCCCAGTCGACATCGAGAAGACGAAATGATTTAGATATCAAGTCGATGTTTAGGTAGTTGTACGAATGGACATGATATAAATTTCTGAATTTTGATGCTGGCTTTTTTAGCAAGGAGAAAGATGATGACACTATCCAACTATGACAAAACCACCGCTGCCAAGTGGAAAGAGTTCACCAATATCGAATCGCCGGCTGGAGAATTGTTCAGCAATGGCCGCCATGCTGAAGCCGATATTGTCTGCCAGACCGGCACCGGTTCGGGCAAATGCGGCACCGTTTGCAGTGGATCAGGCGTTGCTTGGTGCTGCTGACTGAATATGTCGGAATATGCGAATTCTCGCATTTTCGATGAACAGCTGGGCCGTCTGATTGCGCCTTTCCGGGAGCAGTTGACGGCCCGTTTGCATGATTTGGACGAACTGGCAGATAGCGAAAAACGCGCTATCATGAGCAGCGCCGCGGAATCTGCTTTATTTCGTCTTTCCCGGCGTCTGAGCCGGGTTCTCATCCTCGAACTGAACGCAGCACGGGTCGAAGGCCGCCTTGATGGCGCGACATCGCGCGCCCGCTGGCAGGATTTTTGCGATACGGCCAAGACCCAGGCCTTCTGGGATTATTGTTTTCAGGAATATACTGACCTGCAAGCGCGGATAGACAGGCTGCTGGACCTGCAGTGCAATGCCATCGCCGCGCTCGCGTCGGCCTGGTGTGCCGACCGGATGCAAATCGCCGCCATGCTGGGATGCGATACGGTTGTTCTGACCGCTGTTTCTCTAGGGCAGGGCGATACGCATAATGGCGGCAAAACTGTGAGTATAATCGAAACGGATGCCGGGCAGATCGTTTACAAGCCGCGGTCGCTCGCTATCGACACCGCGCTTAGCAAATTTCTGCAATGGCTGAACAGGCAGCTTGATGAACCCCTGCATATCAAAGTTCCAGAAGTGCTTGATAAGGGCGACCACGGCTGGGCGCAGTTTATCACTCATGAATATGCCGCAGATGAAGCGGAGTGCCGGCAATTTTACTGCGGGATCGGTCAGATACTCGCCCTGATGCGGCTGTTGGGTGGCACCGATCTGCATGCGGAGAATTTGATCGCGCATCGCGGCATGCCGGTGCTGGTTGATTGCGAGACGCTTTTTACGCCCAATGTGAAGCCGGTTTCTTCTGGTTACGGCGAGGCCTATGACTATTGCTCGGAACTGACTCGCGGCGGCGTACTGGCGATCGGCCTGCTTCCCGATCGTGGCCAGGCGCTTGGCTGGAGAGGGATAGACATGTCCGGTGTTGGCGGCCTGTCGGGTCAGCAGCCCAAGACCAGCATGCCCGCCATCGTCGATGCCGGCCGCGATACCGCGCGGGTGGAGATGGTAACGGCGGAACTCCCCCGTTCGGCCAATCATCCTTCCAAAGAGCCGGCGATCACCCGCTATTGGCCGGACATAGTCGACCAGTTCAAGAGATTGAGCGCAACGCTTCGCTCGCTCGACCAGATCGGGCGGTTGCAGCCCGGTCTCGACCGGTTCCGCGATAGGCAGATCCGGGTCGTGGTGCGCCCGACCGAAACCTATGCTGAACTCGAACGCATGCTCTGGCATCCGGCATCACTGGCCAATCCGGCCGCCGCGCGGGAGAAGGCCGAGTCTTTGATGGCTGAAATGGCGGAGAATATATCTTATGCGCCCAGCGATCCGGCGATCATTGCCGGCGAGGTCGAGGAATTGCGGAATGGGGATATCCCTGTCTTCACGACCCAAAGTGATTATGGTGCGCTGACCGGACCGAATGACCGGGAATGGCTGCCGAAGCAGGATCTTGTCGCCTTGGCGCTCGATGACTGGCGGCATGCCGACCTCGAGGCCGAGGCCAATTTTATTCGCGCGGCGGTGGTCAGTGCCTATGTGTCGGACGGGCATATGCACGATGGCGCTTCCTTGTGGATCGCTGCCGACGAAAGCGATTCTCTCGATCAGCGCCGGCGTGCACATGCGGCGAAAATCATGACGCAGATGGTGGTCACAGCGCATAAGGCGGATGATGGCAGCATCGCCTGGATAGCCCCGACCCTGACGCCTGCAGGCTGGTCGGTAACGCCGCTGGGTCCCGATCTCTATGCCGGGCTATCCGGGCTGGCGGTGCTGTCCGCCGCTTATTTGGCTGAAGTGCGATCCGGCAGGGCCGACCCGGTAGAGGGTCTGGAAGATGCAATGGTCCGGCTTGATAACAGCCTGGCGCATGTCGAGAAACGGCAATTGCTGGAGATGGAGGGGAGCAAACATGTCCGTCCGCCGGCGATCGGCGGCTATGCCGGGGTTGCCTCGCAAATATGGGCGTTGCTGGCGATAAGCGACATTGACGATCAGCCGATGGCAAACCGGGTGGCGCGGGCCTTGCAGCTGGTGCCGCTGGTCGAATGGGGCGCCGGGTCCGAGGAGACCAATGATCTGCTATATGGTCTGGCCGGCGCTATTTATCCTCTGGTCCAGCTTGCCGAAATCAGCGGCGAGGAACGGCCGATGGCCGTCGCGCGCAACCTTGCCGACCACTTGATCAAAAGGAGCATCGAGATCGGCAATATGGTCAGCTGGCCGGTGCCTTATACAACGAAAGGGCTGGGCGGCTTTTCCCATGGTACGACTGGTATAGGCTGGTCGCTGCGCAAGCTTCACGAGGCGACGGGTGATCCGGTCTATGAGGATTTTGCTACGCGGGCCTTCCGGTTTGAAGAGGGTCTATATGATCCGGAAAAACGCAACTGGCGGGATTTGCGCGAAATCGACGGGGTGACCGAGAGCGTGGCCTGGTGCCACGGCGCGGTTGGTATCGGGCTGGCACATCTCGATATGGATCCTACCCTTCAGACCGATCATGCCCGCGCGGTTGTGCAGATCGCACTGGATGCGGTTTTTGACCGCGGGCTCGGCTGGAATCACTGCATCTGCCATGGTGACTTCGGAGCATGGGATCTTGTCGGTAACGCCAATGTGCAGCAGACATTGGACCTGCCGATGTTGGCCGGGGCTTTCCGGGCATCGCTACTGGCCAGTCTGGACGTGCACGGGCCAACATGCGGGGTGACGCGCGACGCTTTTTTGCCGGGGCTGTTCACCGGACATGGCGGTGTCGCCTATCAGCTGCTCAGGATGCATCCGGATTGCAATCTGCCATCGGCACTCATGCTGGGACGAAGCCGGTGAGCGAAGAACAGGCTGAAGCGGAAGGGCTTTCGCGACCTTATTGGCATCTGGCGAATCAGGATTTGCCAAAGGGGTTTCGCGCAACCTTGTCCCGTGTGCGCATCGCCAGCACGGCGGTTCTAGCCATCGTCCGGCTTTCCGCGCCGCGTCAGGCGCTGCTGGTATTCATCATGCAATTGCTGATCGGGGTGACCGTGACCTTGACCCTGGTGCTGATTAACAGAATATTCGAGCCGCTTTTTTCCGGCGCGGATACCATCGACAAGCTGCGTGCTGCGGCTCCGGCGATCATCGCCCTCGGCATAATATTTGCGCTGCGAATTGGTTTTTCTTTCCTGTTGGCGGTCAACAAGGCCAGCCTTGCACCAAAAGCGCGTCTGACAGCGGAAGAGCAACTCTACCGGGCAACCGTCGGCATCCATCTGACCGATTTTGACGATCCGCTATTCTACGATCAATTGCAGCGCGCCAGAGACCGCGGTATTTTGCACCTTGAGGGATCAATCGTGGCGCTGATTGATTGTGCCTCGGCCTTATTCGCCGTCGGGGGCGCGATGATCGCACTGGCGATTCTGCATCCGCTGCTGCTCCCGCTATTATTGTTGCCGCTTTTGCCCAGCGCCTGGGGCGCGATGAAGGCGGCCCGCGTGCAATATGATGGTATGGCAAAGACGGTCGCGCTGATGCGCATGTCGACAATCTACGGGGAACTGGCGACCAAGCGGGAAACGGCCGCCGAAATCAGGGCGCATCAGGCGCAACCTTTCATCATCACCAGATTCCTGGATGCGGCCGGGAAATTATGCGGCCATTATATTGCCATCGCCCGGCGCGAGGCCGTGATCAATGGCCTGGCGTCCATCGCATCCGGGGTCGGATGGGCGCTGGTGATCGGGTTGCTGCTCGCGATGATCATCGGCTCGTGGATCGACCTGGCATTGGCGAGTGCCGCGATTGTCGCCTTTCGCATGGCAGCCGGATCTCTTGATCAGCTGGTGATGAACGGCCATATGCTGGTCCAGAAATCACTCTATATCAGCGACTATCAGGGCTTTGTGGCGGCAGCCAGCGCGCGGCGCGGCAAGCGCGTCACGCAACCGGCGCCGCGCTGCCCGCAACGGATAAACGTCCATGATCTGGGCTTTCAATATCCCGGAGGCGATGGACGCTGGACGCTGGAGGGAATCAACTTCACCGTAAAGGCAGGCGAAACCGTCGCGCTGGTTGGCGAGAACGGCTCCGGCAAGACGACTTTGGCAAAATTGCTGGCGGGCCTATACCAGCCGCAGAAAGGCATGGTTGACTGGGACGGCAGCGCACTAGCAGAAATGGATCCGGAAGAAATCGCCGATCAGGTATCGATGGTCATGCAGCATCCGGTTCGCTGGCCCGACAGCGCCCGCGCCAATATCGAGATCGGTCGTTACCGGGAGAATGTCGAGAATGAAGAGACGCTGTTGCGCGCGGCACAGCAGTCAGGCGCATTGCCGATAATCGAGCAATTGCCGCACGGATGGAAGACGCTGCTCTCCCGCGAATTTCAGGCCGGCCATGATCTTTCCGGCGGACAATGGCAGAAATTTGCCATTGCGCGGGGACTCTATCGCGACTGCCCGATTGTCATCTGGGACGAGCCGACCGCGCCGCTCGATGCCAAGGCCGAGATGGCGACCTATGAAGCACTGCGCAACCTGGGCCGCGGGCGCACCGTATTTCTGATCACCCATCGCCTGATGAGCATCAGAAATGTCGACCGTATATTGTTCCTGCAAGATGGCCGTCTGACCGAACAGGGGAGCCATGAGGACCTGATGCGTCTGGGCGGCGCCTATGCTTCGCTGTTCCTCTTGCAGTCAGAGCTCTACAATTCCGATCTGCTATGAGCGCATCCCGCAATCCTGCTCTGGCCGCCGATGCGAAGCGCGCTTTTGGTGCCCGGTTCACCGGCCGGTGCATTGGCCGGGATGATGACAATATCGTCCTCGCCTATAAACAGCATGCCGCGCGCCTGCCGCTGCATCTGCCCGAACTGCTGATCAAGTGCCGGACCCAGCAGGATGTCGTTCAGGCCTTTGAATTTGTGCGTGATAATGATGTGTCTTTTTCGGTTCGGAGCGGCGGCCATTGTTTTGCCGATCTGTCCAATCGCGGCGAAGTGATTATCGATTGTGGTGACCTGAACGGTTTCGGGGCGGACGGGGAAGGCTCGATCATAGCCGGGCCGGGTGCTCTCTCCGGCGAAGTGGTGGAAGGTCTGTTGCCAGCCGGACTGACCGTACCCGTCGGCGGCTGCCCCCTGGTTGCCCTGGGCGGTCTGTCGATGGTGGGAGGTTTCGGCCTGACCGGGCGCTTGCACGGAATATTGTCAGACCGCCTGTCTGCGGCACATGTCCTGCTGGCCGATGGCAGCATGGTCGAATGCGATATCAATCAGCACAGCGATCTGCTGTGGGCCATTGCCGGTGCCGGACCGCTGGGCTTTGGCATCGTGACGCAAATGCGGCTTGATGCAGCACCGCTCTACCCCGGCGTCGCGCTGGAAGGGGTCTGGCCTATTGCCAAAGCGCAAGAGATATTCACCAATTGGCAGAGCTTTGCGCCGCTGGCCGACAGTGCGATTTCGCTGCAGATCAGCCTGATGGCGCCGGAAGACCCGGACCAGCCCTGCTTCGTGCGAATATATGGTGTGATCCTCGATACGAAAGGCCCTGATGAAGACGGGCTCGAACCACTGCTGGCGGCGATCGCCAAGCATTTTGGTGCCTTTGCCCGACAGATCAATATCACGGCGAAATCAGCCCCTGACATTGCGCTTTATGCTTGCGGCGCGCAGACCTATCAGGACGAACCCGCCTGGCTGCCTTCCCGTCCCTATAGCGGCACCGCCTTGCTGGCCCAGCGGTCACAGTTTTTCGAAGCGCCATTGCCGATGGAGGCAATTTCTGCCCTGATCGAACGCTTGCAGGTCGACCGAACCACCCTGCAAGGACGGGAGATTGAATGCATTCCATGGGGCGGCAATTACGCCCGGCATAATGAGCGCAGCTGCTTCTCTCATCGGCAGGCGCATATGCTGCTGCGCTACAACAGCCTTACCGGCCGGCGGCCAAGCCAGGCCATCAGCACATCGATGCAAGACTGGGTCGATGACTGCCGCAATATGCTGCGCCCCTATGCCAACAACCGCATCTATGCCGGCTATGCCGAACAGGATATTCCCGATCCGATGGCAGCCTATTTTGGCGATGAAGCAGCGCGACTTGCTGAGCTTAAGCGGCGTTATGATCCCGACAATATCTTCATGGGATATGGCGTCTGATACCGGCTGCGGTTGCGTGCACCAGCAGTTCCCGTTTCGCCAAGCTTCTAAATATCGTCTATCATCTCGGCCAGTGTCGCCAGACATTCACGAGCCAGCAAATTGCAACGTTCGGGTGACCAGCCTTGCTCGGCATCGGGCAAATCGTGATTGTCCTTGAACGGCATTTCCAGAGTCATCGCCACCGCGCCAAAGCGTTCGGCCAGTTGGTTGGTCGACATCGACAGATTGGCCTTGCCTTTCGCGGCGGTCGGATAGCCGAGTCTGGTCTGGAAGTCCGGCGTGCGCTGGGCGAGGCGGTTGCGGTAGCCGTGATATTTCTCGAGCTGTGCGTCGGTGATTGACGGAATGCCTTCAAAGCCGGCAATGAAGACCGCCGGAATCGCTTCGTCGCCGTGGACATCCATGGCAAAGTTCAGACCGCTTTTGTCCATCGCATTGCGGACGCACAACACTTCCGGAGATTTTTCGGCGCTCGGCTCGTGCCATTCGCGGTTGAGATTGGTCCCTGCAAAATTGGTTCGCAAATGCCCTCTGCACGAACCATCCGGGTTCATATTGGGGATGATATGAAAGCGGCAATGCTGTAACAGCAATCGCGCATTGGGGTCGGCAGGGTCGGTCAGCATTTCCAGAGCGCCCTCCATCCACCATTCGGCCATGCTTTCGCCCGGATGCTGGCGGGCGTAGAGCCAGACCTGTTTGTCGCCGCTGCCTATTTCGACGCAGTCGATCGGCTGGCCTTCCAGACTGTGGCCGAGCGTCCGCACCGTGACGCCTTCAAACCCGGCGGTTTCGGCGATCAGATCATGGTGGCGTTCTATGCTGTAGGGCGCGAAATAGGCAAACCAGATGATATTGCTGCTGGCGGTATAGCGGATCGAAAGGGTGCCGCTTTCCTCGTCATAGCTGCTCGCCGCGCGTCCCCAATATTCCCGGTCCTCGCTGACACAGGCGTTATAATCGGGCCAGCCCTGCGGATAGGCCGAGTCTTTCAGCCCCCCGATATTCAGTTCCAGTTCGTCGCCAATCTCGCAGGCCACCCGGAAATGAAACCATTGGAAAAACTCGCTATCCTTGTCCTTGCGGATCGACAGGGTTGCAGTGTTGCCTTCTATGGCGTGGACTTCGATATTGCCGCTATCGAATGCGCTGGTGATTTCTATGCTCATTTTACCCTGATAGTGGTTCCGGACTCTCCGGGGAAGTCCTTGAATAACGCTTCGGCCAATTTCGCCGCTGCCAGGCCGGGCTGCGATGCCGGTGATCCTTCCTTTGCCTCGATCGATGCACGGCCTTCCCAGACAACATTGCCATCAATGCGTTTGGCAATGCGAACGGACAGGTCGGTGACGATCTTGTCTTTTGGTGGCCCGCTGAGATTGATACCGATGCCCAGGCCGACGCCGGACCCGTAACTGCCGGTGCTGCCGCCGACACCCACCGAGACAGGTGACCGCGCCCCGCTGGCGGTCAATACCGCTCTTTCGAGCGTGTAGCGTGTGACATAGTCGCTTTTTTCGGAGTCATCGCGGGCTTCGGTGAAGCCAACCCGCTGCAATTCGCGCAGCAATGCGGCGCTATAGCTAGCATATTCGATGCTGCGGCCAGGGCCGTCATCTGTGATATTGGCCTTGATGGTAACGCTGCCCGGTACGATCGGGGCAACCTGGGCGTTGTGAAAACGGGTCACATCAACCGGTGGGGTCATCGCCATGCATCCTGACAATAGAGATCCTGCCAATGCCAATGTCGCAAATGATTGAAAACCGGCCATAATACTAACTCCTAAACTTGCCCCGTAGCATATTAGCGCATAATCTTGCGGACTGCGGCAAAAAAATTGCATCCACCGGCACCCGCGCTTAACCGGTTGGAGATATCGACGTGATAAAGGGCCGATATTGAACAACAGGGAACTTGGAAAACATGGCGAAACCCTTCACCATATTGGTAACCGGCGGAGCCGGCTATATCGGCAGCCACGCAGTGCTGGCTTTGCGCGATGCTGGCTGGCCGGTTGCGGTGGTCGACAATCTGACCACCGGTTTTCGCTGGGCGGTGCCCGAGGGCGTCGCTTTTCATGAAGGCGATATCGAGGATAGCGCCTTGCTCGCGCAGATCATCAGGGATGAAAATATCGGCGCGATCATGCATTTTGCCGGTTCGATCATCGTGCCGGAATCGGTGGAAAACCCCCTCAAATATTATCACAACAACAGCGCCAAGAGCCGCAGCCTGATCGAATCGGCGGTGACCGGCGGGGTGCACCATTTCATTTTCTCGTCGACCGCCGCGACCTATGGCATCCCCGAGGAAAGCCCGGTCAGCGAAGGCACGCCGCAACTGCCGATCAATCCTTATGGCATGTCCAAGCTGATGACAGAGCATATGCTCCGCGACGTGGCGGCGGCGCATGACCTGAATTTCTGTGCACTGCGCTATTTCAACGTCGCCGGCGCTGATCCGCAGGCGCGGACCGGGCAGTCTACCGCGGGTGCCACCCATTTGATCAAGGTTGCGGTGGAAGCGGCGCTCGGCAAGCGCGGCAGTGTCGCTGTCTTTGGTACAGATTATGATACGCCCGACGGGACCGGCGTCCGCGACTATATCCATGTCTCTGATCTGGCCGCTGCCCATGTGCTGGCGCTGGAAGCGCTGATCGCGAACCCGAACGAGAATCATCTGCTCAATTGCGGCTATGGCCGCGGCTTTTCGGTGCTCGAGGTTCTCGATGCAGTCGATCGGGTTACCAACCTGCGAATCAATCGGAAAATGGAAGGACGCCGCGCAGGCGACCCCGATTCGCTGATTTCCGACAATCGGGCGATCATGGAGCGCTTTCCGTGGCAGCCAAAACATGCCGATCTCGATGAAATTGTCGCCCATGCACTGGCGTGGGAGCGCAAACTGATCGAAATTCGCGGAGAATAGCGGTGGTCGCTTGACTTTGGCGGCTGCCGACCTTAATTGCCCTGCTCAACGCAGCAAGGCTGCTTTCAAGAAATTCAGATAATCAAGGCGTGGTACCAAAATGAAAGTCCGCAACTCTTTGAAGTCGCTTAAAAACCGTCACCGGGATTGTCGCGTAATCCGTCGCCGTGGTCGCACCTATGTGATCAACAAGACGAATCGCCGCTTCAAGGCGCGCCAGGGCTAACTGCCTGTTTGTGGCGGGGTTCTGCCATCTCAAAAATTGACACCGTCATCTTCGATATAGGCAATGTCCTGTATCGCTGGGACTTGCGCTGTCTATTCACAAAACTGATTGACGAACCGGAAGAGCTGGACTGGTTTCTGGCCCATGTCGTGACGCCGGAATGGCATTTCCAGCATGATGCGGGCCGTCCCTTTGCCGACATGGTCGCGGAGCGCAGCCGCGAATTTCCACAATATAGCGACCATATCCTTGCTTATTCCCAGAGGTTCCCGGAAACCATCCCGGGCCCGGTCGAGGGCATGCTGGATCTTGTTCATGGACTTGGCGACCGTGGCGTTCCGTTATTCGCAATCAGCAATTTCGGTGCCGAATCCTGGGCCCAGTTCCGGCCCTCGGCGCCGATATTCGACTTATTTTCCGATATAGTCATTTCCGGTGAAGAAAAGCTGATCAAGCCGGACCGCGCAATTTTCGAACTGGCGCTGAAACGTTTTGGCCGCCGCGCCGATCAATGTCTTTTCATCGACGACCGGCTGGACAATATCGAGGCAGGTGAGGCAATCGGGCTCCCCGGACATCATTTCAGCGATGCCGCCGGACTGGAAGGTGAGCTGAAGAGCTTGCGCCTGCTCTAGCTGCGCTTGAGCTCGTCTCCGCTCAGTCTCACGATATGGAGCAGGTTCGTTGAGCCGGGCGTACCAAAGGGCACACCGGCGCAAACGATCAAGCGGGAACCAGCTTCTCCCAGCTTGTGCCGCAACGCCATCCGCTTGGCCTTCGCAATCATTTCTTCAAAGTCGCTTACGTCCTTTGTGACCACGGCATAGGCACCCCATAACAGACCGACCCGTCGAGCCGTGTGGCGGTTCGGGGTGAGCACCAGCAGAGGCACGGACGGACGTTCGCGGGCCATTCGGCGGGCGGTCGAGCCTGATGATGTATAGCAGACAATCGCCGACGTCTCGATCGTGCGGGCGATATTATAGCTCGCCGCCGCTAGCGCGTCTGCGGTGGTCTCATCGGGCACCGTCTCTGTAAAATGCACCCGATCGGCATAAGACGGGTCATTTTCCACCTGCGCTGCGATTCGGTCCATCATGGTTGCCGCCTCGATCGGCCAGTCGCCGACGGCGGATTCGGCCGACAGCATGATCGCGTCGGCACCGTCATAAATGGCGGTCGCGACATCGGACACTTCGGCGCGGGTCGGGGTGGGTGACTTGATCATCGATTCGAGCATCTGGGTGGCGACCACCACCGGCCGTCCGAGCTTGCGGGCTGCGGCAACGATTTTTTTCTGCAGCGGCGGCACCTGTTCCGGCAGCAGCTCCACGCCCAGATCACCGCGCGCCACCATCACGGCGTCGGACAGTTCGAGTATCTCGTCGAGCCGGTCAATCGCTGCCGGCTTCTCGATCTTGGCCAGCAGGGCGGCCTTGCCGCCGATCAGCCGCCGCGCTTCCGCGACATCTTCGGGGCGTTGCACGAAACTCAGTGCGATCCAGTCGACATCCTGTCCCAGAGCAAAGGTCAGGTCCTTGCGGTCCTTTTCGGTCAGCGAACTGACCGGCAGCACCACTTCCGGGACATTGACGCCCTTGCGGTCGGAAATTTCGCCGCCGACCATCACCTTTGTCTCGACACTCTTGCCGTCGGCCTTGGTCACTTCCAGCCGGATTTTGCCATCGTCGAGCAACAATGTATGGCCCGGCTGCAGCGTGCCCAATATCTCCTTGTGCGGCAGGGTAACACGCATAGTGTCCCCCTTTTCCTTGAGCATATCGAGCGTGAAGCGCTGGCCCTCTCTCAGCATCACCGGTGGCTTGGCAAAGGTGCCAATACGCAGCTTCGGCCCCTGCAGATCGGCGAGGATTGTGATTGGCCGGCCTATTTTCTTTTCCAGCGCCCGGATCGACTTCACATTGGCGGCGTGCGCCTTGTGTTCGCCGTGGCTCATGTTCATCCGGAAAGCGTCGACGCCGGCGCGATACATTTTCTCGATCATCTCGGGACTGCCGCTGGACGGGCCGAGCGTAGCCAGCACTTTGACCTTGCGATTGCGGGAGAAGATCGGCGATGCCATTTTCAAATTCCTTAGTGGCGCTTTACTTGTCTGTTGCCTATTCGCAAATCATGACAGGTTAAAAACAAAAAACAACGGAAACGAACATGACCGAACAAATATCCGATGCCGCAGCCGCCACCGCCTTCCGCCGCCTCGTTACCCATTTGCAACACCGCCATGACGCGGAAAATATCGATTTGATGGGACTGGCCGGCTTCTGTCGCAATTGTCTGGCCGACTGGGTGATGGAGGCGACGGTTGATGCCGGCGGTTCGATGACCAAGGACGAGGCCCGCGAAGCAATCCACGGCATGCCGGTCAATCAGTGGAAGCAAAAATACCAGACCGAAGCAACAGCGGAACGGCTCAAAAAGATGAAGGAAAGCGTGGCCAAAAACGCCGACGCATCTTAAAGACGGGCTACGAATCCGAATAAATATTTCAAAGGAATGAAGAATGAGCGAAGGCAATGTTGCCGCAGACCAGCTGCGTCTGTTTATCGAGCGCATCGAGCGGCTGGAAGAAGAGAAAAAGGGCATGGCGGACGATATCCGTGATGTATATTCCGAAGCGAAATCGCAGGGCTATGACGCCAAGATCATGCGCCAGATCGTGCGTTTGCGGAAAATGGAAGCCCATGACCGTCAGGAAATGGAAGCCATTCTCGACACCTATAAAGCGGCGCTTGGCCTGGCCTGATCAATAGGCTAATAGTCGGACTTTAGCGGCGGGAGAGCATTGATGATCGTCACCACAACACCCAGTATCGAAGGCCGCGCGATTCGCGACTATCGCGGGATTGTCATTGGAGAGGTGATCGTCGGGGCCAACCTGTTTCGCGACCTGTTCGCCAGCATCACCGACATTGTCGGCGGGCGCTCGGGCAAATATGAAAATGTCCTGAAACGCGCGCGCGACGAAGCGCTGGCGGAGATGGAAGCTGAAGCGGTTAAAGTCGGCGCCAATGCCGTGGTCGGCGTTGACCTTGACTATGAGGTCGTCGGCGACAAAGGATCGATGCTGATGGTATCGGCATCGGGAACCGCGGTAATCGTGGAATAGCAAATCGGGAATTTGAGGTAAAATGGCAGGCCATAGTAAATTTAACAATATCAAGCATCGCAAGGGCGCTCAGGACAAGAAGCGTGCGGCGCAGTTTTCGAAGCTCTCGCGCGAGATAACCGTGGCGGCCAAGTCCGGCATGCCGGACCCGGACTTCAATCCGCGCCTGCGGCTCGCGGTCAACAGCGCCAAAGCGGTGTCGATGCCGAAGGACAATATCACCCGCGCCATCGAAAAAGCGACGGCGAACGAAGGTGATGACTATAGCGAGATCCGCTATGAAGGCTTTGGCCCCGGTGGCGTGTCGCTGATCATTGAAACGCTGACCGACAATAATAACCGCACTTTTACCAATGTTCGCACGATTATGTCGCGAAATGGTGGCAATCTGGGCGAAAGCGGTTCGGTTTCGCACGGTTTTGACCGGGTTGGCTATATCCAATATCCGGCCAGCGCCGGCGACGAGGAAAAGGTCCTCGAAGCGGCGATGGAAGCGGGCGCGGAAGATATTTCTTCCGATGAAGACGGCCACGAAATCTGGACCGCAATGGAAGATCTGCACGAAGTGTCCGGTGCTCTGGAAAAGGCGCTCGGTGAAGCGGCCAGCGTCAAGCTCGCCTGGCGCCCTTCGGTTCAGGTCGAAGTCGATCAGGAGCAGGCCGAGACCTTGCTCAACCTGATCGACATGCTGGAAGAAGATGACGACGTCCAGACCGTCTGGGGCAATTATGACGTGTCCGACGAGATCATGGAAAAACTGAACGCCGAGTGATGTGGGAATTTGCCGCCAAGGCCGCACTCGCAGGAGTGATCGTGGCTCTGGTGGCAGCCATCGCACAACGCCAGCCGAGTTTCGGGGCGCTCGTCGCCTCGCTGCCCTTGATCTCTATACTGGGCATGATCTTCCTCTGGTATGCTCGGCCTGACGCGGAAAATATGGCGCTGCACGCCGAGGCGACATTCTGGTATGTGCTTCCATCTCTTCCAATGTTTCTGCTGATTCCGATGCTGTTGCGCAATGGTGTCAGCTTCTGGCTGTCGCTGGCCGCAGGATGCCTGCTGACGGTAAGCCTCTATATGATCATGGCTTTTGTCGGTCGCCGCATGGGTCTACCGATTTAATATGATCATTCTCGGCCTCGATCCGGGTCTCGGTACCACCGGCTGGGGCGTGATCGTCGCGGACGGCAATCGCCTGTCCCATATCGCCAATGGCCAGATCAAGACCGATACCAAAATGTCCCTGGCCAGCCGCTTGCTCAAGCTCGACCTCGAACTGACCGACCTGCTGCTGGAATATAAGCCGGACGGCGCGGCGGTCGAGGAGGTCTATGTCAACAGCAACCCGCAAAGCACGTTGAAACTCGGACAGGCGCGCGGTGTGGTGCTGCTTGGTGCTTCGCGGACGGGAATTGAAGTCGGCGAATATTCGGCGCGGACGGTGAAGAAATCGGTGGTTGGCGTTGGTAACGCGGACAAGGATCAGGTGCAGGCGATGCTGAAGATTCTGCTGCCCGGCGTAAAGCTGGCCGGCGCGGATGCCGCCGATGCGCTGGCCGTTGCGATAACCCATGCGCATCATCGGAAGAGATAGCGGAGCAAAGCACCGTTCGTCCTGAGCTTGTCGAAGGACCGAGGAGCGCGCGAATCCGTACTTCGACAAGCTCAGCACGAACGGAACTGGACTTGTGCCGCCCTTGCATTAATACACAGCTATGATCGCAAAACTCACCGGCACTATCGACGAAATCGGCACTGACAATATCGTGCTCGATGTGCAGGGCGTCGGCTATCTGGTTTTCTGTTCGTCGCGCACCATCGGCGCGATTGGCGGCAAGGGCGATGGCGCGACCATCTATACCGAGATGCAGGTCAGCGAGACCGACATGCGTCTGATGGGCTTTGCCAGCAGATCCGAGCGCGACTGGTTCCGGCTGCTGATCTCGGTGCAGGGCGTCGGCGGCAAGGTCGCGCTGGCGATATTGTCGGCGCTGGAACCGGGCGAAATTTCACGGGCCATTGCAATGGGTGACAAGGCAATGGTTTCGCGGGCAAACGGGGTTGGTCCGAAACTGGCGCTGCGGATCGTCAATGAGCTGAAAGATAAGGTCGGCGGCATTGCGACCGATCCGATTAGTGGAGCAGGCGGCGCGGTCCACGCGCCATCGAACAACAGCGCCGATGCGGTCAGTGCGCTGCAGAATCTCGGCTTCAAACCGGCGGATGCGAGTGCAGCGGTGGCTGCGGCGGATGCCGAGGTCGGCGATGGTGCGACGCTGGATGCGCTGGTGCGATTGGCGTTGAAGAAGGCAGCGCGGTGATGCTGGATACCAAATTTCATTTGCAGAATATTGAAGACTTGGACGGTCGTGATGTTCGAGAAGCTTATTTTCAGTTGATCGTTGGCGCAATCAAATTGGGGCTGAGTCCCATATCTGAAAAGACAGCCATAACTGCTGTGCGGTTTTACAATAGTCGTGAGATTTATCTATTTTCGTTTATTTTGAACAAGGCTGATTTGCTGTTTTACCTGAGGAAACCTGCCCTGAACAGTAATCCCCGTCTTTTGAAAATTGCCGAGGGATTTCCTTCCTACCAATCGAACAACGATGGGGAATTGACAGTCCGAATACAGAATTTGGATGATGCAGTTCGGGTCTGTGATCAGATTTTTGCAGAGGCAATGACATAGCATGACGAATGCAGGTATTGACGGCGACCGTATGGTATCACCCGAACGCAAAGTCGAAGATATCGACGCCGCGCTGCGTCCGAAAACGCTCGACGAATTTATCGGGCAGGAAGCGGCGCGCGGCAATTTGCGGGTGTTTATCGAGGCGGCCAAGGGGCGTAGCGAGGCGCTCGACCATGTGCTGTTCTTTGGGCCTCCCGGCCTCGGCAAGACCACGCTGGCGCAGATTATTGCACGGGAATTGGGTGTCGGTTTTCGCGCGACATCGGGTCCGGTCATCGCCAAGTCCGGCGATCTTGCCGCGCTGCTGACCAATCTCGAAGAAGGCGATGTCCTGTTTATCGACGAGATCCACCGGCTCAATCCGGTGGTCGAGGAAGTGCTCTATCCGGCGATGGAAGACCGCGCGCTCGATCTGATCATCGGCGAAGGCCCCTCGGCGCGCTCGGTACGGATCGACCTGCCACAATTCACCCTGATCGGCGCGACGACCCGCCAGGGTCTGCTGACCACGCCGCTGCGCGATCGTTTCGGCATCCCGGTGCGGCTCAACTTCTACTCGACCGAGGAACTGGAACTGGTCGTTCATCGCGCCGCCCGGCTGCTCGATCTCGATATTGCACCCGATGGTGCCACCGAAGTGGCGCGCCGCGCACGGGGGACGCCGCGGATCGCCGGGCGCCTGCTCCGCCGGGTGCGGGATTTTGCCAATGTCGCGGGGACGAGACTGGTCGACCGGAAAATCGCTGATGAATCGCTTGTCCGGCTGGAGGTTGACAGCATCGGTCTCGACGCCATGGACCGGCGTTATCTCTATATGATTGCGGACGTCTACAAGGGCGGTCCGGTCGGTGTGGAGACGCTCGCCGCGGGCCTTTCGGAACCGCGGGACACGGTGGAAGAAGTAATAGAGCCCTATCTGATCCAGCTCGGCCTGATCGCCAGGACCGCGCGTGGCCGGACGCTCAACGATCGCGGTTGGAAACATCTCGGATTGACGCCGCCTGCGGGTAAAGAGGTGGACGGAGAGCTGTTCGACTGACCTTCATCCTCTCCCAACGGGAGAGGATGAAGTTACTTCCCTATCTGTTCCGCCGATGCCCAGGTTGCATGGGTGCCGCTGCTAATCCGGTGCGGCAAGATGATCGTGCAGACCGGACCCGCCGCAATATCCTGCGCGTCAATTATGATACATTCCGACCGGTCCTGCGCCATATCGGTGATGAAGCTGATCAGATAGCCGTCATCTTCCGACTGTGCATTCGCGCGCGGGATGAACGGCGCTTCGGACCCGAACCGCTGCTCGCCGAATGAATAATGTTCCGCTTCGCCGGTCTCCAGATCATGTTTGGTCAGGCCGTTGAACAGGAACCAGCCCGGCTCGCCGGTGACGCTGTAGACATAGCGATAGGGTTTGCCGGCGATCTGCTGGTTGATCATCCCGAATTCGACCGGATAGTCGTCGAACAAGGTCTCTTCGCGGGTCTCGCCGGTTTTCATATTGAACCGCCAGCGGTGCAGTTCGGGTTTGAAGCTGTGCAGGTCGATGCTCGCGCCCATGCTTTCATAGCCCGCCGGGAAATCGGTCAGCGGTGGCGGCACCGGATCATTCTGGAAATAGCCGTCGAGCACGACTTCATTGCCATCCTCATAGGCGTTGGACCAGTGGAGGACGTAGGTCGGCTTTGCGTCGAACCATTTGATATCCTCGGGCTGGCCCATGCGCGGGATGATGCCGAAGCGGGTGGGCTCGTCGGGATGATAAGCGGGAATATAGAGATTCCGTTCGATCAGTTCCGGCTTCCAGTAGAGCGGGCAGTCGTTGAAAATCGCATAATTTTCGGTGAAGGCCATATCATGCGGCAGGCGCGTGCCGGGCAGTTCGATGGGCACAAAATGCTTGAGCGCATTGTCCGGTCCGACGACGCCATAATGGAGATAGGGCGCCTTGGTCGAATAGTTGAAGAACAGCAATTCGCCGGTGGCCTCGTCGACTTTCGGATGGGCGGAAATGCCATCCTCCGGTACCCAGTCCGCCGTGCCGAGTGTCTCCAGTGTCTCCGGATCGAGCCGGTAGCCTTCGCCGCATTGATAGAAGGTCGAGAGAATCGCGCCGGCGTGGACCACAACATCGGTAGAGCTGCTGTCCTTGACGCTGCCATGGGCGCCCCAACCGGGTCTTTTGCTATCGGACGGCTTGCCCATGATCCCGACCCAGAGAGGACCGTCTTCGATCTGTTCTGCCTCGAAACCCTCGGTGCGGACAAAGCGGTTGCGATAGGTCGCCTTGCCATTTTGCAGGCGGATCGTATGGATCATCCCGTCGCCATCAAAGGGGTGATAGCGGCCGATACTGTTGTGTACCGGGTTCTCGGTGTTGCGGACATAGAGCCCGTCGATATCGGCCGGAATGCTCCCGATTATCTCGAGTTCATCCGTGTCGAGTTCCTCCAAAACCGGAGTCCAGGCACCATTGCGATAGGGGTGGTCATTCGGCTCCAGCGTAACCTTCACCTGATCCACCCCCGTAGCCATCAGTCGCGCAGCAATTCGTTGATACCGGTCTTGGACCGGGTCTGCGCGTCGACCGTCTTGACGATCACGGCGCAATAGAGTGACGGTTGCGGTGCGCCGTCAACGTTGACCTTTGGCGGCAATGTGCCCGGCACGACGACCGAATAAGGCGGGACTTCGCCAATCCAGATCTTGCCGGTGTCGCGGTCGACGATCTTGGTCGACGCGCCGAGATAGACGCCCATCGAAAGCACCGCACCCTCGCCGACGCGCACGCCTTCGGCGACTTCCGACCGTGCGCCGATAAAGGCGCCATCCTCGATGATCACCGGATCGGCCTGCAGGGGTTCCAGCACGCCGCCGATGCCGGCGCCGCCGGAAATATGGACGTTCTTACCGATCTGAGCGCAGCTGCCGACCGTGGCCCAGCCGTCGACCATCGACCCTTCGTCGACAAAGGCGCCGATATTAACGAAGCTAGGCATCAGAACGACGCCTTTGCCGATGAAGGCGCCCTGCCGGACCACGGATCCCGGAACCGAGCGGAAACCGGCTTCGCGGAAACGGTTTTCACCCCATCCGGCAAATTTGCTGGGTACCTTGTCCCAGTGATTGGCGCCGCCAGGGCCTTCGATCACCTTGTTGTCGTTCAGCCGGAAGGAGAGCAGCACTGCTTTCTTCAGCCACTGGTTGACAACCCACTGGCCGTCCTTTTTCTCGGCGACCCGGCCGCTGCCATTATCGAGCATGGCAAGCGCTGTATCCACGGCTTCGCGGACCTCGCCTTGCGTTGTCAGGCCGAGAGACTCACGTTTGTCCCAGGCGTCGTCGATGATGGTCTGCAATGCTGCGGTCATGTCGGTGTTTCTTCCTTCGCTTTGTGGAGGCCGGTGACCCAGCTTTCCAGATCGGTAATTTCGTGGTCAATATAGGAGGGATCATGCTCGCGGCCAGCCCATTCTGCACCGGTGTTGATCCACACCGTTGTCATGCCCAAATCTTTCGCCGGACGCAAATTGCGCGCCATATCTTCGACGAAAAGGGCGCGGGTCGGATCGATACCGGTGGCGGCGATCATGCTGTCATAAGCGGCTGGCTGTGGCTTGGGTATGAGGCCGGTGTCCAATATATCGTGCATTTGGTGAAACAGGCCGTCGAGTCCGCGCTTTTCCAATACTCTCTGGGCATAGGGCCGGTCGGCATTGGTAAACACCAGCTTCTCGCCGGGTAACGCTTCAATCGCTGCTCGCACCAAGGGTGCCGGAGTTAGCCTGTCCATTTCAATATCGTGGACGAAATCGAGGAAATCATGGGGGTCAGTGCCATGATTATGCATCAGACCGGCAAGCGTCGTGCCGTGATCGTGGAAAAACCCCTTCTGGATTTTCCGCGCTTCGACCAGATCACAATCCAGAGCCTGAGCGATATATTCGCCCATCTTGATATCGATCAGCGCGAAAAGATCGCACTCTACGGGGTAGAGAACATTGTCGAGATCAAAAATCCAGTGATCGATATGGGAGAGTTCTGGTGGCATGTCGCAATCGCCTAAAGCCCGTTTCCGGCAATCACAAGCAGCAATATGGACTAGGCCCGCGCTCCGGCATCCTCGACATTTGCACTGTTGTGACGCAGCGCCTTCAGCACCGTGTCGACAATGCCATCCGCATCCAGTCCTGCTTCAGCATATTGCACGTCCGGCTTGTCCTGATCCTGGAATATGTCGGGCAGGCGCATCGTACGGATTTTCAGGCCCGCATCAGTCAGGCCATTGTCCGACGCATAGGTCAAGACGTGCGCGCCGAGACCGCCGACGGAGGCTTCTTCGACCGTTACCGCGACTTCATGGGTGGTCAGCAGTTTTCGGATCAATTCCTCGTCCAGCGGTTTGGCAAAGCGCAGATCGGCGACGGTCGTGCTGAGCCCCTTGGCTTCAAGTCGTTCTGCTGCCTTCTTGGCTTCTTCCAGCCGGGCACCGAGTGACAGGATAGCGACCTTTGTGCCCTGCTTGACGATCCGGCCCTTGCCAATTTCCAGCTGCTCGAGCTTTTCCGGAATCAGAACGCCGGTGCCATTGCCGCGGGGATAGCGAAAGGCGATCGGACCGCTGTCGTGCAGCGCGGCGGTATAGGTCATATGCGCCAGTTCCGCTTCGTCGGCGGCAGCCATCACCACGAAATTGGGTAGGGTCGCAAGATAGGTGACATCAAATGATCCGGCATGGGTGCTGCCGTCAGCACCGACAAGACCGGCGCGGTCGATGGCAAAACGTACCGGCAAATTCTGGATCGCTACATCGTGGACAACCTGATCATAAGCGCGCTGCAGAAAAGTGGAGTAGATCGCACAAAAAGGCCGCATGCCCTGTGCCGCCAGACCGGCGGCAAAGGTCACGCCATGCTGTTCGGCGATGCCAACGTCAAAGGCCTTGTCGGGATGGGCCTTGGCAAATTTGTCGACGCCGGTGCCCGACGGCATCGCTGCGGTAATCGCGCAGATACGGGTATCGCTATCGGCCAGCTTGGCAAGGGTTTCGCCAAAGACATTCTGATAGGCCGGCGGTCCACCGCCCGGCCCCTTGTTCTGCTTGCCGGAGATAACGTCAAACTGGGCAACGCCATGATATTTGTCAGCGGCTTCCTCGGCAAATTTATAGCCTTTGCCCTTTTCGGTGACGACATGGATCAGGCAAGGTCCTTCCGCCGCATCGCGAACATTTTCCAGAACCGGAATAAGATGCTCGAGATTATGGCCGTCAATCGGGCCAACATAATAGAAACCGAGTTCCTCGAACAGCGTGCCGCCCATGGTCATGCCGCGGGCATATTCATCGGTCTTGCGCGCGGCATCATGCAGTGATTTGGGCAGCTTTCTGGCGATACGGCGTGCCAGCTGGCGGACGCCGAGAAATTCCCGCGAGGATACAATTCGGGCGAGATAGGCCGAAAGCCCGCCGACTGGCGGCGCGATCGACATGTCATTGTCATTGAGGATGACGACCAGCCGGTTGCCAGCTGCCGCGGCGTTGTTCATCGCTTCATAAGCCATACCGGCGCTCATCGCGCCGTCGCCGATGACGGCAATACCGCGTCCCGGCTTGTCGTTCAGTTTGTTGGCAATCGCGAAGCCGAGAGCAGCGCTGATCGACGTCGAGCTATGCGCAGCGCCGAAGGGATCATATTCGCTTTCCGACCGTTTGGTGAAGCCCGACAGACCCCCGCCCTGGCGCAGGGTGCGGATCCGGTCGCGGCGACCGGTAATGATCTTGTGCGGATAGCATTGGTGGCCGACATCCCAGATCAAGCGGTCTTCCGGCGTATTGAAGACATAATGGATCGCGGTTGTAAGCTCGACAACGCCCAAGCCAGCGCCGAGATGGCCGCCGGTTGTGGACACAGTGTCAATCACTTCGGCGCGCAGTTCATCGGCAAACTGGCGGAGCTGCGTGGGCTTCAATTTGCGCAGATCGGCCGGAAAGGAGACATCATCCAGCAATGGTGTATTCGAAACTGGCATATTCACTCCCTGTTTGTTTCCAGTTCTAACGGCATCGCGATGCCCTGTCGAACTTTCAGCAAGCTGCTTGTTAACATTTCCTGACAATCGGATTGGATCAACTGCATTTCTGGCAAATGCCGCGCACCTCGATCACCGGCCGGATGGAGTTGAAGCCTCGGCTTTTTGCTACTTTGCGCACTTGCTGGGACAGAGGGTCGTCATCAATATGGGTTGCTTCTCCGCAACTGTCACAGACCAGGAAAATACAGTCATGCTCGCAGCCGGGGTGGCTGTTGGCGAGATAGGCATTGGCGCTTTCGATCCGCATCGCGAGATTGTTCGCCACGAACAGGTCGAGTATCCGGTAGACACTATTCGGTGCAACGCGTTTACCGCGCGCGGCAGAAACCAGTTCGGCGATGTCATAAGCTGATGCCGGGCGAGAGAATCCGGCGAGTGCCTCAAAAATAGCGGCTCTCGTATCCGTCCATTTCTCGCCGGATTTTTCCAGATTGGCGCGCGCTGCATCGGCTAAAGATTCGCCGTGATGCTCATGATGATCATGTTTTCCCATAAGGGCAATTTAGGGATGTTTCGCCGCGAGGGCAATGGGCAGCAAATTAATGGGTGGCGCGGTAGTTCAGGTCATGGGCCAGTGCGAGCAAACCGACGCCCAGCATGGTATACAGGACCTCGCGGCCATCATGTCCGCTGTCATGCCCAAGCGTGATCGCGCCCATCATCATTCCCAGCCCCAGACTGCCGATAGCAACCGGCATGATATAGCCATGATCCAGCACGCCACGCCCCAGAGCAAAAAAACCAAGAGCAATAGCGATTCCCAGGCCAATTTCATGGACCAGCGGATTGAGGAACATGCCGCCCGCCGAGGACAGGAGCGCGACAAAGGCAATGGTCGCGACACAATGCGCGAGACACAGGCCGGAAATGAGCACAGCGATACGGTCCCACAGGCCATCCCTGACCATCAGACCGTTTCTGTCCCAGAATTTCGCTGTCGTAAACACGACTCACTGTCTCGCTTATTGTTTGTGTGCGATGGATATAGGAAAAAGCTTGTTAAGATACAACATATCATTTTGGATTTGGTCGGATATTTCTGTAACCTAGAGCGCACTCCGTGTTTTGTGCAGATAAAATAGTGCGACTACCGTGATCGCGGTCACGTTCACATTCAGATGAGAGCCGCTAAAATTGAGCGTACAGCAAGATATAGAGGCGGCTATGATCGATGAAAATAAGCAGTTAGGAAAATCTGGAACCAATGGACTAATTGCTAAAAATACGAGCGATCCTCGCTTTTTTGGTGCATTTATATGCTTGGTTGGTTTTGCATTTTTATTTGTCGCGCTTTATTCGATGTTTTGGTTAGGTAGCGATATATCCTCAAATTCCAAGATGTTTGCAATCGGATCAATTGTGACAATCGGCTTGTCAGTGGGCTGCCTGTTTGTTGCCGTTAATTTGGATGAGAACCTTTTGCTAGTTTTGGGATTTCGGAGAAAGTACGAGACGCTACGAGATATAAAAGAAAGTAACACCTCCTCTCGTTTGGAAGAGGACTTTTATATTCAGCAAAAACTAAGAAAAATCACAATAGGCAGCATCACATCATTCTTTCTCTTTGTTATTATTTCTGGTATTTTTCTTTATTTCGCCTTAAATTCCAGCGACCAAATCGGAAATGCAGTTCTCGATGCACAACAATTCGCTCTGTTATTGCCAGTTGACGGCGGCTCCGGCGGTGCTCCGGAAGAGTTTGCGACGTTGTTTTGGGGGACGCCAGAAGTACAAGCTGCTGCCGATGACGGTCTCGTTAAGATGTTTATCGCTTCACTTCTGACAATCGTGTTCGGGGTCGTTTATCCTTATATCGCAAGAGGCGGCAGAGACGATGAAATAGGTTTTTTACAGAAGCTGGTAGTACCGGTTTTAAGCGCGCTGTTATTCGGAGTGGGGGCATCAGAGCAGGTGGATGCGGAAGAACGGCGGCAAGACATCCGACTGGTTTCTCAAGGTCTACCCCCAGTTATCGGAATTCCCAACCGACAAAGAGATATCTATTTACTGAGGGGTGACGATGCATCGCTAGCGACGCGTAGGCGTTTGCAACGATCCATAGATGTGTTGATTAGTCGACTGGACGTTATTACGGATGTCGACCCTGAAGCTGCCGATCCATCCCCAAATCCACTGCCAAAGAATATACGTTTGAGTGCACAAGATCGACGCTTGCTGCTAAGTCGACTGCTCGGTTTGCGAGAACAGCTTCGAACTGGTCAAGCTCTTAATGACCAACGAACGCTCAATCAAACAAACTTACTGCAGGAAAGCCTTAGATCCGGTTTTGGAAATAGTGGAACCTCCATCCAAAAAATTAGCGAAAATATCTCAAATTCATCTGAAATGCTGAGTTCGCAGCTTAGCCGAATGGATGGCGATCAAAAAGCAGTTGCGTGCACTCTTCTGCAGTCCCAAATCGCTAGTGAACAGAATCAAAGAAAAGCAATAGTCCGAATCGTGGAACAGGCTGACAACAGAGCAGCACGAGATATTCTCGATCAACTCTGGATTCAGCTGAAGGGAGAAGATCAAGAACTTCAGAAGAAGGCGCGGAAGAAATTTGCCAATCCAGACGACAGTGGAATTGAGCTTGAGAAAATTGCGGCGATCTGCAGATTAAACTGGCTTCGAACCAACGACAAATAGGAATGATATTACAAAACCTCTCAATTGGTTGATTTTGAGTTGATCGTTTGAATTGGCGCGAGTTGTTCAAGCGGCTGTGTCGTGAACGATGAACTTGAAGTGAGCTATGACGACCGGCCTCGAAGGAAATTTTCAATAGTTGTTCCGTTGAGTTTGGTGTAGGTAAAAGGCACATAAATTATTGTAAGCCCATATTTGGAATCCATGCCAGACTTGCTCAATGCCCGCGTAGATCATCAATCTACCCGTCTCCGCCCCGTCGCCCTATCCAACTGGCTTTATTCCGTCGCCTTTCTGGTATTCATCATGGTTGTTGTCGGCGGGATAACCCGGTTGACCGAATCGGGCCTCTCAATAACCGAGTGGAAGCCGGTGACCGGCGCGCTACCGCCGCTGAGCGAAGCGGACTGGTTGTCAGAATTCGAAAAATATAAACAGATTCCCGAATATCTGGAGATCAACGGCCCCGCTGGCATGACGCTGGCGGATTTCAAATTTATCTATTTCTGGGAATGGGTGCACCGGCTGCTCGGGCGTTTGATCGGCGTGGCCTTTGCACTGCCGCTGCTGTGGTTCGCGGTGAAGCGGGCGATTCCATCCGGCTACGGCTGGCGTCTGGTGGCTTTGCTGGCGCTTGGCGGATTGCAGGGCACGATCGGCTGGTGGATGGTCAGTTCCGGCCTCAGCGAACGGACCGATGTCAGCCATTTCCGGCTGGCCGTGCACTTGCTGACCGCGTTTTTCATTCTCGGCGGACTGGTCTGGACGGCACTTGATCTGCGCCAACTGTCTGTTGGTAACGCAAGAGCGGCTCGGATGACCGGGCTTGGCTGGGCTGTGTTGGCGGTTCTTTTTTTTCAGCTACTGTTCGGCGCTTATACCGCGGGTCTGGATGCTGGCTATGTGTCGAGCACCTGGCCGCTGATGAACGACTATTTCGTCCCCGGCGGAATCAACTGGGCTAGCGGCATCTGGGCTGCGCTCAATAACGATCCCTATCTGATCCACTTCATCCACCGATGGTGGGCCTGGGTAGTGGTCGGTTTTCTTGTCTTTCTCGCCCGGAAAGTCCGGCCCATTGATCGCCGCGCTTCCATTGCAATCCATATCGCTTTCGGCAGCCAGATATTGCTCGGTATCGCAACGGTGATGACCGGCATCGATATCCATCTGGCGGTATTGCATCAGGCTGTGGGTGCGCTGGTTGTTGCATCGACGGTTTGGGGCGTGCACCTGATTGGCCGTACGCCACGATGAGCTCTTCCTTATCGCTGACTTTATAAATCCGGGCTATCATCTACCGGTTGCCAAACAGCGTTGAGCATAAGGCGCGTGAGAGGGCGAAAAACACTCGCGGTAGCATTATACCCGCTAGCAAAGCCCCGCTTTCGCTTGACTTGCAGAAAAAACAGCGCCAATAGCGCCGCAGTCGGCCGGATCCTCGTGTCCGGCTTTTGTTATTTTTGAATCTCACACTCCAAGAAGGAGCCACCCCATGAAGGGTATCACCAAACAGACACAGTCGGCCAAGCCTGCTGATGTCGAAAAGAAATGGCATATCATTGATGCCGAAGATCTGGTCGTTGGCCGGGTTGCATCGATCATCGCCAACCTCCTGCGCGGCAAGCATAAGCCAAGCTACACCCCTCACGTGGATTGCGGCGATCATGTCATCGTGATCAATGCCGAGAAGGTGAAGTTCACCGGCAACAAGACCAAACAGAAAACCTATTACAAGCACTCCGGCTATCCCGGCGGCATCAGCGGTACCACCGCGGAAAAGATCCTCGAAGGTCGTTTCCCCGAGCGTATCATTGAAAAAGCTGTCGAGCGGATGATTCCTAAAGGCCCGCTTGGTTTCGCCCAGATGCGTGCGTTGCACGTCTTTGCTGGTACCGAGCATCCGTATAACGGCCAGAACCCGGTGGCGCTCGACGTCGCTTCGATGAACCGTAAGAATAAGGTGGGCGCATAATGTCTGACGTAAAAACCGATCTCGCTGATCTTAAAGATATCGCCGGCCCGGCCGTAGTCGATGCACCAGTTGCTGCTGACGCGGATGCCGAAACGGTAGCCGTTGAGCCACCCGTCTCTACCATGCCTTTGCGCGAGCAAGAGCTGGACAAATTCGGTCGTGCTTATGCGACCGGTCGCCGGAAAGACGCGGTTGCCCGCGTATGGCTGAAGCCTGGCAAGGGCACGATCACGGTCAATGGCCGCGATCAGGAAACCTATTTTGCTCGTCCGACCCTGCGTCTGGTGCTCAATCAGGTTTTCGCGATCACCGAACGCGAAGGTCAATATGACGTCGTCGTCACCGTCAAAGGCGGCGGTCTTTCGGGACAGGCTGGTGCAGTCAAGCACGGCATTTCGCAAGCATTGACCAAATATGAGCCAGCTCTGCGCTCAGCGGTCAAGGCAGAAGGCTTCCTGACCCGTGATAGCCGTAAGGTCGAGCGGAAGAAATATGGTAAGGCGAAAGCGCGTAAGAGCTTCCAGTTCTCCAAGCGTTAATCGAAACCACATCGAATTGCGAAAAAGGCGGCCTGCGGGTCGCCTTTTTTATGGCTGGCGGGATTTTGGAGCGCGTTGTTGGGGGTTGCTGATTAGTGACTGGCTCAAAACGAACAATATGATGCCGGTCAATATCGCCAGATAGAAAATGCTCGGGACCGGGTCGACGCCTTCGGCGGAAAACAGCCAGCTGCTGTTGCGAACCATGCGGACAAGCAAATCGTCGCTACTGAACCATCTGGAGAGAATGTCTCGCGACATAGATCAATACGGATCAGATGGTCGAGCCTCTCCTTATCGTGAATCTTAGTTTATTCTAATTCTCTATCGTTGCGCTGCTTTGTGAATCATCCATCCGTATGGGGCAAGGTGACCGAATAGAGAAAGCCAGCATGCCAACGGCTTTGCATATTCGATGCCGCGCCGAATCACTGTCGGGTGATCGACTGGCGCCATTGCCAGTGCCTGAGCGGCTGGCTAAGGCTCTTTCTATGAAATGGCTTGTCATAATCGGAGTGCTCCTCCTCGCTTGCGGATGTTTTGCCTGGTGGTTTTTTGCGCAGCCGGGTCCGAAGCAGCTGGATATGGTCAATAATGTCATGCCGGGCGACAGCGATGCCACGCTTCTGGTGCAGAATCAGATTTACGACGAGGCGCTGGGCCTTGGACTCAACATTTGGACTCCCAAAACTGAGGTGACCGGTCCGCTTCCGGTCATTGTCTTTATCTACGGTGGCGGCTGGCGCGACGGCGCCAAGGATCATTATGCTTTCACCGGACGGGCACTGGCCAATCGCGGCTATATGGTGGTGTTGCCCGACTATCGCCTGTTTCCCAAAACGCGTTTTCCCGGTTTCCTCGAAGACAGCGCCAAGGCGCTCGCATGGGTGGACGACAATATCGAGGCGTTTGGCGGTGATCCGAGCCGGATATTTCTCTCCGGGCAATCTGCCGGGGCCTATAACGCGATGATGCTGGCGCTGGACCGGCAGTGGCTGGGGCGCGAGGGCAAATCACCCGACCTGATCAGGGGCGTGGCGGCGCTGGCCGGACCCTATGATTTCTATCCGTTTGATTCCGAGACAACGAAGCAGAGCTTTGGCGAGTATCCCGAACCGGAGATGACCCAGCCAGTCAATTTCGTCCGGTTCGATGCTCCGCCGCTCTGGCTGTCCAGCGGTACAAATGATACCCAGGTCAAGCCACGCAACAGCAAGGTTTTGCGCGATAAAATCCTCGCGGCAGGTGGTGACGCTGAATATGTCGAATATCCCGATGTCGATCATCTTGAGATCATGATGGCGATCGCGAAGCCCTTTCGACACAAGGCCCCGGTGCTGGATGACATGGTCGCCTTTTTCGAGCGGCACAAGTGATTGCATGAATTGGAAGCCCACTAGTCTTTTTTGCAGTGCAAAATGGTTGAGAAAGCAGCACTTCTTGGTTATGCCGAACCGCAGAACAAGGGAATCCGATAGACATGGCTACTTTTACGCTCCCCAAGAACAGTAAAATCCGCAAAACCGGTGAATTGCATCAAGCGCTGACCGGCGGAAAAAAGCGCCCATTCAAAGTCTATCGCTACGATCCGGACAAAGGCGAGAACCCGCACTACGACACGTTCGAAATCGACACGGACGAATGCGGGCCGATGGTGCTTGATGCGCTGATCAAGATGAAGTCGGAACAGGACGCTACTTTGACCTTCCGCCGCTCTTGCCGCGAAGGCATTTGCGGGTCCTGCGCGATGAATATCAACGGCAAAAATGGCCTGGCCTGCACCACCGCAATTGAAGATTGCGGGAACAAGGTAACCATCACTCCACTGCCGCATATGGAAGTGATCAAGGATCTGGTCCCTGACTTCACCCATTTCTACGCACAATATGCTTCGATCCAGCCCTGGCTGAAAACGGTGACGCCGACGCCATCGGGCAAGGAGCGGCTGCAATCGCCAGAAGATCGCGGTAAACTGGATGGGCTATATGAATGCATTCTTTGCGCGTGCTGCCAGACCAGCTGCCCGAGCTATTGGTGGAACAGCGACAAGTTTCTTGGTCCCGCGATCCTGCTGCAGGCTTATCGCTGGCTCGCCGACAGCCGCGATGAAATGACCGGTGAACGGCTCGACGAACTGGAAGATCCCTTTCGCCTCTATCGCTGCCACACGATCATGAATTGCGCTAACGCTTGCCCCAAGGGTCTGTCGCCAGCCAAGGCGATTGCCGAAATCAAGAAGATGACCGCTTCGCGCGAAATCTGATTCGGACGCAGGCGCCAATTCATGACCGAAGCAGAGCGCAATTTTGTCATCAGCGAGTCCGATCCGGACTATCCGGGCTGGAACATATGGCAGTTGAACGATCCGGATTGTTATAACAGCTTTCTGGGGAAAATGATCGTTCGGCGGGGTGGCGACGGAGTGGACGATAGTATCGCCCGGGTCCGCATGTTTCCCGAACGCAAGCATCGCAATCTCGGCGATGCGGTTCATGGTGGAACGATGATGGGTTTTATCGACTGTTCATTGTTCGCTGCGATGCGGGTGCTGGAACTGGGGCCATCCGGCTACGCCGTAACGCTGGAATTGCAGACACATTTCCTTGGCTCTGCAAGGATGGACGAGCCGCTCGAGGCACAGGTAGAGATTACGCGCGAAACGGGGCGTTTTTTGTTCATGCGCGGGCTGGTTGTGCAGGGCGAGAATGGTGAGGATAATATGGCCTCTTTCACCGCAATCGTGAAAAAGGCTCCCCGCCAGAAAACAGATCTGCAATGAGCTCATTCTATCAGCGCTATCAGGCTCTGATTGCGCAAGGGGAATTGAAACCCGACCCCGATCAGGAAGCCTGCGCGAAACGGCTTGCCCGGTTGCAGAAGGAGCTGGAAGCAGTTCCGCCACGCGGTAGCATCTTGTGGCGCGCTTTCGGCAAGAAGCCGCGGGCGCCGCAGGGTGTTTATATGTGGGGCGGAGTCGGTCGCGGCAAGTCGATGCTGATGGACCTGTTCTATAATGGTCTCGAAATTCATCGCAAAAAACGCGCACATTTTCACGAATTCATGCTTGATGTGCACGCCCGGCTCAACGAAGAGCGGAAAAAGGAACAGGGCGATCCGGTGATTCCGGTGGCCAGGGCTCTGGCGAGCGAAGCGCGCTTTCTCGCCTTTGACGAAATGGTAGTGAATAACAGCGCTGACGCGATGATCATGTCGCGGCTTTTTACCGGACTGGTCGAAGCGGGGGTTACGATTGTCACCACGTCCAATCGTCCGCCCGATGACCTGTACAAGGACGGTCTCAACCGCGAGCATTTCCTGCCGTTCATCGAGCTGCTGAAGACAAGGCTTGATGTGATTTCGCTCAACGGTCCGACCGATTACCGGCGGGAGCGTTTGGGCGATGTCGATCTTTGGCACGTGCCCAATGGAGAGGCCGCGACCAAGGCTCTGAGCGAAGCCTTTTTTCGCCTAACCGATTATCCGCCCGAGGACCGCGCCCATGTGCCGGCGGCCGAAATAGAAGTGCAGGGCGGCCGGATGCTGACCGTCCCGAAATCACTAAAGGGTGTCGGAGTATTCTCGTTCAAGCGGCTGTGCGCAGAAGCGCGTGGCGCGCAGGATTATCTGGCGATTGCCCGCCACTATCATAGCGTGATCATCGTCGGCATACCGGTGCTTTCCAAAGAGAATCGCAACGAGGCCGCGCGCTTTGTTACCTTGATCGATGCGCTCTACGAATATCGGGTCAAGCTACTGGCCAGTGCAGACGCCGAGCCGGATTCGCTATATCCAGAAGGCGACGGTTCCTTCGAGTTTGAACGCACTGCATCGCGGCTGCTCGAGATGCAGTCCGATGACTATCTGGCCTTGGGCCACGGCGCTGCGTCCTAGAGCAGGCCGAGGCTGTCCAGATCGATCGCCATTTGCGCTGGTCTCTCTGCCATTGCCGCGAACATCCTGTCGCCGCGTTCTGTCTGTTCGACATGCAGCGAGGCGTTGATCGCCATCAGAAAGCCGGAAAAGGCATGGCGGCGATATTCGTCCCAGAAAATCTCGAAGGCGGGTGCATTTGGCCGGTTCGACAAATAGGTTTTGACCAGTTTTTCCTCTTGTTTGCGCCTCTCTTCCGGATCGGCGAAACTGGTTCCAATCAGATAGGCAACGTCATTGGCCGGGTTACCGAGAGAGCAGGTCTGCCAATCGACCAGCGCTGCAATCCGGCCATCGGCATGGAACAGGATATTGTCGAGCCGCATATCCCCGTGGGTGACGGTCAGTTCCGGCGGTTCATGTGCAATATAGGAGCCGATGCGATCAACCAGCTCCTGTCCCAAGTCCAGT
>JBALUX010000004.1:0-58081 GCA_036963725.1 Parasphingorhabdus sp.
CGGCGCCGTCGCCGACCGCAAGGCAGAGCGCTATCCGATGCGATTATGGGTATTGCTCAGCGGCCCGCTGATTGCCGTAGCCCTGTGGCTGGCATTCCGGTCACCGCCGCTGGAGGGATATGACCTGGCGCTTTATGCCGCCGTCACCCATGTCGGATTGCGCTTTGCCTATGGTTCCGGGAATATCCCTTATGCGGTTCTGACCGCGCGGATCACCGATGATCCGTCGGAGCAATTGAAGCTGACCGGGCTCAGAATGCAGGGCGCCGCGCTGGGCGGTCTGACCGCAGCAACCATCTATGCGCTGACTTCCGGAGGCGACACGCCGTTCCTGATCGGCGCGTTGATCCTTGGCGTACTGGCTCAGCCATGTTTCATCATTACCTGGCTTGGCGTCCGGGAGCGGGTTGCCGCGCCGCCAATGGCACCCCTGTCTCCGGGACAGGAGATCACACATTATTTCAAATTGATAGGCCGCAATGAAGCGCTGCGCCGATTGCTACTGACGATCGTGGTCGCCGGATTGAGCACCACGGTGACGGCAAAGTCGATCCTGTTTCTGTTCGACCGTGATCTCGGCAATTCCGAATGGGGCTATTGGGCCGCGCTTTTGCCATCCGCCGCGCTGCTGATTACAGCTCCATTATGGGTCACCCTGTCTTCTCGGATCGGGCTGGTCACCACCCTGATATGGGCGGTCCTTTTGCATGTAACCGCCCTGGCGATGCTGGCGATATTCTATTCGCATGGTCTGGAAGTAGCCACGGTCATCTTGGCCATCGCAATTGCAGCGACCTGCGGCATGTCGATCATGTTCTGGTCGATGGTGCCGATCGCCATTCGCGATCTTGAAACATTGCCCGACGGCACCGGCTGCGCGGCCCATGTCTATGCCTTGTCCAATGTCGCCCGCAAGCTTGGCCAAGCCCTGGCACCGCAGATTATCGCTTTAAGCCTGGCTATGACCGGCGGCGCAGATGCGACGGCCAAGGGCGGAGCGGTGTTGCCGGGGATGATCCTGGCTGCGCTCATTTGCTGCGTCGCTGTTTTCCTCTACCGGCCAACCAGCGAGCGACGGGACAGCGGTCAGGCCGCCTAGCGTCCGAAACCGGATAGCGACGGGGCGTGAAAGGCGGGACGGCGATGGTTGCCCGGCGTGATCAACGCCTCGAGAAACTGATCATGCGTCGGAGCAGCAGTAGCGAGCTGGCCCACGGCGGAACCCACCTGCCCCATCACATCCCGGACATCCGCAAAATCCGGGATATCTACCAACGGGTCATAATTTTCGGGCGTCATGCCCATGCCGCGCGCGACGAAAAACCAGCTGAGATCGTGGAACAGCTCGCGCCGCCGCGATATGATCCGGCCGTTTTTCCGGAACATCTCCATCTTCGTGGCCAGGCTGTCGGGCAGCGGCGCGTAGCGGACCTGATCCCAGAACGGCTCGCCGATGCGCTGATTGGGATAATAATGGAGCAACAGAAAATCGCGGATATGCTCATATTCGGTCAGGGTCTCGCGATTATAGGCGGCTTGCAGTGACGGATCAAAATTGCGGTCGGGGAAATAGTCGAGCAGCCGGTTGAGGCCGGTGACGATCAGATGGATGCTGGTCGATTCCAGCGGCTCGAGAAACCCGGCGGACAGGCCTATAGACACGCAATTGCCGTCCCAGAATTTTTTGCGGTGGCCAGCGGTAAATCCGATCACCCGCGGGTCGGCCAGAGGCTTTCCGTCCAGCGATCCGACCAGCCGTTCCTCCGCTTCGGAATCGTTGATGAAAGCACTGGAATAAACATAGCCATTACCGACCCGATTTTGCAGCGGGATGCGCCATTGCCAGCCCGCCTCTCTTGCGGTCGAAATCGTATAAGGCGTGCGCGGCGCAACCGCTTCGCTCTGCACGGCGACAGCGCGGTCGCAGGGCAACCAGTTGGTCCAGTCCTCATAGCCGGCGTTCAGGCTCTGCTCGATCAACAGTCCCCGAAAGCCGGAACAATCGATGTAGAGATCGGACGACACTGTCGATCCGTCATCACAAAGCAGTTGATCAATATGACCACGATCGTTGAGCGTCGCACTCTGTACCTTGCGATCGAGACGCACCACGCCAAGCCCCTCGGAAAGCTTGCGCAGATATTTGGCGACGAGGCCTGCATCGAAATGCATGGCATAGGAAAGAGCTCCGCCGGGAAACTGGCCGTCAGCGGGCGGGAAAAGGAATTTATTCTGCTCGGCCAGCGCAATCGACGGGCAGAAATCAGCGACCGTGTCATCATGGCCCTCGGCCTCGTTTTTCCACCAATAATGGTGAAAGGGCCGACGGTCGATGGTGACACCGAAATTGCCGAACGGATGCCAGTAGCTGTGACCGACCTTCAGCCAGTCACGGAATTCGATGGCCAGCTTGAACGTGGCCTGGGTCTCTTTGACAAAATCAACGGGATCGATTTCGAGCAGCTGGAGAAATTCGAAGATCGGCGGAATGGTTGCCTCGCCGACACCGACGGTGGGGATAGCGGAAGACTCGATCAGCGTGATTTCGGTGTCATCGCGGGAAAAAATGCGCCCCAGCAAACAGGCGGCTGACCAACCGGCCGTGCCGCCGCCAACTATAGCGATTTTTCTGATAGGCTGCGCATCAGTCATGACAGTTTCCGCACTCCCAGGGGCCGGACTGTCACTTAGCAGTAGTCAGGCCTGCAAACAAATAGGCAAAAAAAAACGGGCCGGCATCATTGGGGAAGCCGGCCCGTATCAAGGGAGACTAGAACTTGAATTTGCCGCCGACATAGATCCTGCGAGATCCGGATTCATAGCGGAATGGCAATTCCGGGAACTGCAGATAGGCGGACTGGTCTGCCTTGGTCAGGTTGATCCCTTCGACAAACACGCCGAAACTCTCGTTGATGTCATAGGAAATCTGACCGTCGAGCTGACCGTAGGACCGCTGGTAGATACCGAGCGTCCGGGTCACGCCGCCATCACCAAAGCCGAAGTTCCCGACAAATTGTTTCGAACGCCACGTATAGGACGCCCGGGCCGCAAATCCGGCTTTTTCGAAATAGACCTGGGTGTTGAACGAATGTTTCGAGACACCCGGCAACGGCAGGTCGGTATCAAAGTCATTGGCACCGTCGGTTTTCGTGTCCGAGAATGTGTAATTTGCGGTGAAGCCGAGACCGAAGTCAAAGGCATATTGACCGGCAAGCTCGAAACCGCGAACCCGTCCGCCGGTGCCGTTAGCCGGCTGGCTGACCGGCCCCAGTCGTCCGCCCGCCTGATCATTGACGAAGACCGGAACAGTCTCGGTAACGATGAACGAGTCGACTTCTTTCCAGAATGCACCAATGGACAGCAGCCCCTGCCGGCCAAAGTACATTTCATAGGCTAGATCGAACTGATAGGCGCGAAACGGTTCCAGCTCGGCATTGCCCCGTGACCCGTTGGTGAACAGGAACAGATTTTCGGTTGGCGAACCGACTGTGGAATCCCGGGTGAATTGCGTCGAGAAGCCGCGACCAAGATCATCCAGCTGTTGCCGGGCGACCACGCGCGCCGCAGAGAAGCGGATTTTCTTGCTGTCATCGACATCAACCACTGCGTTGATGCTCGGCAGGAAATCGGTGGTGCTGCGCACAATGCTGTCCGTCTGGAAATCGCGCAATACGCCGTTCCAGCTATCCGTACCCCAATAGCTGGGATCAGCATTGGCTGGCTGGTTCTGGTCCACCCGCAATCTGGTGTTCACGATCCGCAGGCCGACATTCACATGATAGGGATCATCTGCCCCGCCCATGTCGGCCATCACATAGCCCGATTTTGTTTCCTCCTTGACCAGATAGGCCTGCAAGGGATCTTCAAAATAGCTGAACGGTGTGTCCGGATATAGCGCCTGTATCCAGGCCAGCGCGTCGGTCATCTGGGCCCGGTCCTGCACCGAAATGCTGTTGCCCGGAATATTGCCGCCACCGGCAAAATTCTTGATTATTTCAACACGCTCCGGATTGGACAGAAAGGACTGGAACGGCGTGTTCACAGCAGGTGAATTGCCAAAGCGGCTGCAACCGGCAAATGCGGCGGGCTTGTTGGACTCGGGCAGATCGCAGATCTTGAATCCGATCGCGCCATCCTGGAAATATCCGTAAGGCGTCCAGTTATACTGGAAATTGGCTTCGCGTTCTGCTTCCGGAATCGCCGTCGCGTCCAGTTCACCCTTGCCGGACAGGTCCGCAAGATAACGGCCCGAACCGAATTCGACGGTGCGCTGGCCATAGCGGAAGCCGGCGCTCAGGGTTATTGTATTGTCATCGCTATTGTCGACATCATAGGCAAAATCCGCCTTGATAGAATGTCCGTCGACTTTCGAACGATCGCCAAAAGCCCAGTGCGATTTGAAATAGCCATTGGCCGGATTGGTGAACAGATCATCAGGCGTGCCGGCACCGAAGCCGAAGGTCGGGAAATCGCCATTATCATAGGTGAAATCCCAGGTCGCGGGTGCTGCCGGGTTACCGGGCACACCGTCGATCAGAGCCCCGCCCGGATCGGTCGCGCGAATACCATATTGGGTGTAGCGAACATCGGCATTGGCGACTTCGCGATTGAGATCCGCAGTGGAATAATTGGCCGCAATATTGACGCGGAAATTATCGCCATTGTCCCAGTCGATCCCGAATTGCAGATTGTCCGACTTGATATTCGTCACATCGACCAGCGAGATAACCTCCGCCGAATTGGCCTGCACGGTGCCGCTTTGCAAAACACCATTGGAATCGATCACAGCGTCAGAGCTCAGCTGCAGCAATTCCCCCTGTCCGAACGGGAATTTGGCGGAGGCTTCGCGGGTGTCCACTTTCAGGTCGGAATGAATATAGGTTGCGCTCAACTCGAGCTCGTCAGTTGGGCGATAGTTGATGCCGAGCGAGGCACCCCAGCGTCGGCGATATTGATCGCGGTCGGTTATATAGCGATATTCGGGCGCATAATAGTTGGTCGGCGTGGTTGCCGTATCCCGGCGCCCGTCCGCGAAGGCCCAGTTGCCGCGATTTTCACCGCCGAGCACATTGTGATGGTCATTGGTTTTATCATAGCTGAAAGACGCGATGATGCCGAGCTGGTCGTTGAAATTATAGCCCGCGATCAACGCCCCCGTTGGCTCCCAGCCACTGATTTCCGTGCCCTTGTTCATCCGGGCGTTACCGGCGATCGTGAAACCGTCCTTCATGTCCAGCGCGCTGCGCGTCTTCAGATTGACGATACCGCCTAGGCCACCTTCTATCAGAGAGGCATTGGGTGACTTGAACACTTCAACGCCACCGATCAGTTCCGATGGCACGCCTTCCAGCGAATCATTGCGGACGAAATTGCCCTCACCGACCTTGAAGGTTTCCTGGCCGCTGACGAACAGGTCGCCATTGAGGAGCGTCAGATTCTGGTCGAGTCCGCGGATACGAACCTTGGTTCCCTGACCATTTTCGCGGTCGATCTGGACACCGGGAAGGCGTTGCAGGGATTCGGCGATATTCTGGTCCGGGAATTTGCCGATATCTTCGGCGGTCACCGATTCAATGATCAGATTGGAGTCGCGTTTGGCGACCAGCGCGTTTTCCAGCGAGGCACGGAAGCCGCTGACGATGATAATATTCTCATCCGTTTCGGTGGCTTCCGCTTCCGGAACGGGAGCGTCCTGGGCCATGACAATGCCGGCGCTTCCCAATGCATATAGGGAAGCAGCAGCCATCAAACCATGACGAGATATATTTCTGGTACCGATCATTCTATCATCCTCCCGAATGTAACGCTTTTCCGCGAAATCATCCATTTTAAATCATCTGCAGCCGTAGCGACTTGCAGATACGTAAAAGGGCTACGTGCACGCCCCAGTTGCGCCAATGGACTCAGATAAGTCCATCTCGCATATTGATCTGCAAGAAATTGATAACGCTGTCAACGCAAAAATGACAAGGTTGTCAAATTTTATTGATAACGTTGTCAAAAATATGTATTGGCCGGTTGGAAGACTACTCGAAAGTAGCACAGACCTTGTGGGAGGATATGGAATTGACCTTGAATGCGCGCCACAGAATCGCCAGTTCGTTGCTGGCCCTGACGATAACCGCGGCTTGCGCCAGCACGCCCCCGCCGGCGGATAATATAGCGACAACGCCGGATGATTTATCGGCAACAGTTCACCCCGAAATCTGGCCGCAGGCCGACTGGCCCTATGCCAAAGACGCCGCCGTCGAGACTCGCATCGAATCAATTATCGCGCGGATGACGGTCGAAGAGAAAGTCGGTCAGATCATCCAGGCCGATATCGCCAGCGTGACCCCTGAAGAGGCAAAGCGCTACCATCTCGGCTCGATCCTGAATGGCGGCAATTCGGCGCCGGGCGGCGACGAATTCGCGCCGCCGGAGAAATGGCTGGCACTGGCCGATGCCTTTTATGATGCATCGGTCGACACGAGCGGCGGACGCACCGCCATACCGATCATCTGGGGCACCGATGCAGTGCACGGCCACAGCAATATCGTCGGCGCGACCCTGTTTCCGCACAATGTCGGTCTCGGCGCGATGCGTGATCCGGAATTGCTGGAGCGAATCGCCCAGGCGACAGCGCTGGAATTGCGTTCGACCGGAATGGAATGGACTTTTGCGCCGACCATCACCGTGCCACAGGATGGCCGCTGGGGCCGCGCTTATGAAGGCTATTCGCAGGATCCTGCTTTGGTCGCCAGCTATGTCGGGCGGTTCATCAGGGGCCTGCAGGGGGTTCCAAGCGACGAACCGATCTTGAACGGGCCCCATGTACTCGCCAGCACCAAGCATTTTCTCGCCGACGGCGGCACGTTTGAAGGCCGCGACCAGGGCGACGCCCGAATCAGCGAGACGGAATTGCGCGATGTCCACGGCACGCCTTATGTTCCGGCGATCAACGCTGGCGTACAGACGATCATGGCGAGCTTCTCCAGCTGGAACGGCAAGAAGATCACCGGCCACAAGGGGCTGCTGACCGACGTGTTGAAACAGCGCATGCGCTTTGGCGGTTTCGTGGTCAGCGACTGGAACGCCCACGGCCAGATACAGGGATGCACCAATGCCAGCTGCCCGCAGGCGATCAACGCCGGGCTCGACATGTATATGGCTCCGGATACCTGGAAGCCGCTCTATCACAGTCTGGTGAAGCAGGCGAAAGACGGCACCGTACCAATGGCCCGGCTGGACGATGCCGTGGCCAATATATTGCGGGTCAAGATCCGTGCCGGACTGTTTGAAGCCGGCCGCCCGTCGAGTCGCCCCTATTCCGGACGCTATGATCTTCTCGGCAGCGCGGATCACCGCGCGCTGGCCCGGGAAGCGGTGCGCAAGTCGCTGGTCCTCATTAAGAACAATGACCAGATTCTTCCGCTTTCCCCGAAGAGCCATATTCTGGTCGCCGGGGACGGCGCCGATGATATCGGCCACGCTTCCGGCGGCTGGACGCTGACCTGGCAAGGCACCGGCATCACCAATGACAAATTCCCCGGCGCGACGTCGATCTGGCAGGGCATCAAGGACGCGGTCACCGCTGCCGGTGGCTCCGCCATCCATGCACCCGATGGCAGTTTTACCGAAAAGCCGGATGCGGCAATCGTGCTATTTGGCGAAACGCCTTATGCCGAATTTCAGGGGGATCTGAAAACGCTACAACTCAAGTCCGAACTACGGGGGCCGTTGGCGACGATGCGCAAATTGAAAGCCCAGGGCATCCCGGTCGTTGCCGTCTTTGTAACAGGGCGGCCTTTGTGGACCAACCCGGAGATTAACGCGTCTGACGCCTTCGTCACCGCCTGGCTCCCCGGTTCTGAAGGCGGCGGCGTCGCCGACATGCTGTTCCGTGACAAGGACGGAAAACTGGCCCATGAATTTCAGGGAAAGCTTGGATTCAGCTGGCCGATGACCGCCGAAGCGCTCGGGCCACGCCTGTTCGATCTCGGCTATGGCCTGACCACCGATATAGTTTCCAATATGCCTGTCTTGCCGGAAGTCTCCGGCGTCGCAGAACAGGAAACCAGCGCCGGACTGTTTTTCGACAAGGGCCTGCCCACCGCTTCCTGGTCGCTGGTCGTATCGGACGGTGAGTCGGACCGGACCCGCATCACCACCACGCCGGTGGAAGCCGTCGATGGCCGGGTAGAGGTCCGGGCGGTCGATCATCTGACGCAGGAAGGCGCGCGACAATTCACGTCTGACGGCAGCGGCCCTGCCCTGATCCAGCTGGTGACTCATGCGCCGATCGATATCAGCCGGGAGACCAATGGCGACGTGCTGTTGCTGGTGACGATGCGCTATGACGAAAAAGCGAGTGCACCGATCAAATTCTCGATGCGATGCGGCCCCGGCTGCGGCGGCGAGATCACGCCGAGCGGCCTCAATGCGCTCGAAGTCGGCCAGTGGCAGACGGTCGGCGTATCGCTCAAATGCTTCGCCAATGCGGGGGCCGATGTCAGCAAGCTGGACGCGCCCTTCCAGATTTCCACCAGCGGTGCCGTCAAGTTCAGCATGTCCCGGGTGGCCGTAGGCACGGTGGCCGACACGATATTGGACTGCGAATAATATAACCAACAAAAATAAAAGACAGGCAGGAGAGAGAAAATGACAGTTCAGGCATCAAGCGCGCAAAGCGCCGGGCCACCAGATGGTTCAAAGCTGGAAACACGCGGCGTGCTGATATTGGTGGTGGCGATTTTCTTCCTGTTTGGCGGAATAACCAATCTCAACGATGTCCTGATCCCGAAGCTGAAAGGTCTGTTCTCGCTCAACTACGCGCAGGCGATGCTCGTGCAGTTCGCCTTTTTCACCAGCTACGCCATTTTCTCGATTCCTGCCGGCCTGGTGATGAAACGGCTGGGCTATTTCCGCGGTATCGTTCTGGGTTTCGGCATCATGGCGGTATCCTGCCTGCTGTTCCTGCCGGCCGCCTATTCGGGCCTGTTCGGATCCTTTCTCGTTGCCCTGTTCATGCTGGGCGGCGGTATCACACTGCTGCAAGTGGCGGTCAATCCGTTGATCCTGTCGCTGGGCAGCCCGGATACCGCGCATAGCCGCCTGACCTTCGCGCAATTTTTCAATTCGGTCGGTGTGTTCCTGATGGTCCGCTTCGGGGCTGAAATCATCCTCGGCGAAACCGCGGAAACCGATGGCTCGACACTCACCGGAGAGGCGCTGAAAGCCTATCGGGTCGCGGAAACAACCGTAATCGGTCACAGCTATATCGGCCTCGCCGTCGTTCTCGCCGTGATCGCCGTGCTGTTCTGGTTTGCGCGCAATTTCATCGAGCGCCAGAAAGTCGAGGAAGTGAAGATGACCGGCAGCTTCGCCCTGCTTCGCAACAATGCGCGTTTGCGTTTCGGGGTGGTCTGCATCTTCCTTTACGTCGGCGCGGAAGTGGCGATTGCCAGCATCATGATCAACTATCTCGGGGATGCACGAACGCTCTCGCTTGACCCGCGGTCTGCCGGCATCATGCTGTCCTATTACTGGCTCGGCGCGCTGATCGGACGACTGATGGGCGGCTTTCTGCTCCGCCTGACCAAGCCGGGCCTGTTGCTCGCGCTTTTCGCCGCGGCTGCGATATTGCTCAACATGATCTCGGCGATCTCCAGCGGCGAACTTTCCGCTTATTCGCTGGTTGCGGTCGGCTTGGCCAATTCGATCATGTTCCCGACGATTTTCAGCCTCGCGACAGAGGGACTGGATGCCGAAGCGCCGCAAGCGTCGGGGCTGCTCTGCACCGCGATTGTCGGCGGCGCCTTCATACCGCTGTTGACGGGTGTGGTCGCGGACTATGGCGGGCTGGCGGTGGCGCTGATCGTTCCCATCATGTGTTACGCAGTAATCGCCTCCTATGGGCTTTATGCCATTCGGAAACAGTAGTTGCGTATTTCGCAATAGGTATTTTCATCCGCAAATCCCATAATGCGGGCAACATTTGATATCCGGGATAAAATCGTGACCCAGGCTGCAGAAAATAACGGAATATCATCCCGATTGCTGCTGTTCGGCGCGACCGGCGATCTGGCGAAGCGCATGCTACTGCCATCGCTGTTCGCGCTGCACGAGGATGGCCTGATCGCAGCGGACCTCCGGATAGTCGGAACGGCGCGCAGCAGCATGTCGGATGAGGAATATCGGGAACTGGCGGCGCAAGCCCTGGCAGAATATCTGCCCGAAGATCGCAAGGGCAATGGTCAGCTCGAATCTTTTCTGGAGCGCCTGTCCTATCAACCGCTGGACGCATCGAAGACCTCCGGATTTGACAAGCTTGCGGATAAATTGGGTGATATCGCGGGCGGGCTGTCCATTTTCCTTTCCACCGCTCCCTCCCTGTTCGAGGCGACCATTGCCGGACTCAAGTCCGCAGGTCTCACCGGAGAAAATGTCCGCATTGGTCTGGAAAAGCCGCTCGGCAATGATCTTGCATCGTCGGGAACGATAAACGATGCCGTCGCCAGCGCCTTCTCCGAACAGCAGACTTTCCGGATCGACCATTATCTCGGCAAGGAGACGGTGCAAAACCTGATGGCGTTGCGCTTTGCCAATATGCTGTTCGAGCCATTGTGGAATTCAAACGGTATCGATCATGTCGAGATTACCGTCTCGGAAACGGTCGGTCTCGAGGGGCGTCACGGCTTTTACGACGATACCGGCGCGCTGCGCGATATGGTGCAAAACCACATGCTGCAGCTGCTGGCGCTCACCGCGATGGAAGCGCCCGCCAATCTCGACGCAACATCGATCCGCGACGAGAAAGTGAAAGTGCTGCGCAGCCTGCGCCCGGTGACCGCGGAAGAAATGGTCCGCGGCCAATATGGCGAGGGCGCGGTCAAAGGCGGGGCTGTGAGCGGCTATGCCGAGGATTTTGGTGGCAGCTCCGACACCGAGACATTCGTTGCGATCAAGGCCCATATCGATAATTGGCGCTGGCAGGGCGTGCCCTTCTACCTGCGCACCGGCAAACGCCTCTCCGAACGGCGCAGCGAGATTGTGATCCAGTTCAAGTCTGTGCCGCACAATATTTTTGCAGAGCGCGGCGGCAAGCTGAACGCCAATCGTCTGGTGATCCGGTTGCAACCCGAGGAATATGTGCGATTGCAGGTGATGGCCAAGGAACCCGGTCTAGACCGCGACGGTGTTGTTCTGCGCGAAGTCCCGCTCGATCTGTCGCTGTCGCAGGCTTTCTCCAAGGCGCGCAAGCGCATCGCTTATGAACGCTTGCTGCTCGATTTGATCGACGGCGATCCGACCCTGTTCGTCCGCCGCGACGAGGTCGAAGCGCAGTGGCGCTGGGTCGACGCCATCCGCGAAACATGGAATAAAAATGCCATGACGCCCAAATCCTACGGCGCGGGAAGCTGGGGGCCATCGGCCGCCATTGCCTTAACCGAACGCGACGGGGTGAGCTGGCATGAGTGAGACACAAAATACCGTCGCCCCGATTTGCTGGGCCGCAAAGGCCGATGTCGAATCGGTAGCGGACCATGTCGGTGCGATCATCAAGCGGCCCGGCAATCACTGGCTCGCGGTTCCCGGCGGCAAGACGCCGCTGCCGATTTTCGAGATATTGTCCAGACGCACCCTGCCCTGGGGCATGGTCTCACTAATGTTGACGGACGACCGGATTGTTCCGCAAAACCACCCGGCGAGCAACCAAGGCAAGCTGGAAGCGGCTTTCGATGCGACGCCCGCCCATGTAGCAAAACTGGAAGTAGGCTCGTGCCTGCCTCTGTTTGATCTGGTCTGGCTCGGCATGGGCGCGGATGGCCATATCGCCTCGCTGTTTCCCAATATGGAACCCAATGCGGCAGGCACTCCCGCAATTATCCGTGCTAGACCAAACCCGCTGCCAGCCGAAGCGCCTTTTGAGCGTCTGACGCTCAACCTAGCCGCCTTGACGCAGGCAAAGGAAATCATGCTCGTGGTGCGGGGCTGCGACAAGAAGCGGGTGCTCGACGAAGCGATTGCCGGCGAGAATGATCTGCCGATCGCCAGACTTTTTGCCGCTGCGCAATGCCCGATTACTATTTTCTGGAGCCGAACATGAGCCTTCATCCAGTCGTCGAGAAAGTCACCGCGCGGATCATCGCGCGTTCGGCATCCGCCCGGAGGGCCTATCTCGATCTGATCGAACGCGCCCGCGACGAGGGCGTGCACCGTCCCACCATGTCCTGCGGCAATCTCGCGCATGGCTTTGCTGCCAGCGGTGATGACAAAGCAACCATTCGTTCCGGCAAGGCGATGAACATCGGCATCGTCACTGCCTATAATGACATGCTGTCGGCGCATCAGCCCTACGGTCGCTATCCCGAGCAGATCAAGATTTTCGCCCGCGAAGCCGGCGCAACCGCGCAGGTCGCCGGCGGTGTGCCGGCGATGTGCGACGGGGTCACCCAGGGGCAGGACAGCATGGAACTGTCGCTGTTCAGCCGCGACGTGATCGCGATGGGCACCGCGGTCGCCTTGTCTCACGGCATGTTCGAGGGCGCGCTCTTGCTCGGCATTTGCGACAAGATCGTACCGGGCCTGCTGATCGGCGCGCTGCGCTTTGGCCATCTGCCAACCATCCTTATTCCCGCCGGTCCCATGCCCTCGGGCCTTGCCAACAAGGAAAAGGTCCGCGTGCGCCAGCTGTTTGCCCAGGGCAAGGTCGGCCGGGAAGAATTGCTCGAAGCGGAGAGCGCCAGCTATCACGGCGCGGGCACCTGTACCTTCTTCGGCACCGCCAACAGCAACCAGATGATGATGGAGATGATGGGACTGCATATGCCGGGCAGCTCGTTCGTTAATCCGGGCACCAAGCTGCGTCAGGAACTGACTCGGGCGGCAACGCATCAGCTGACGCACAATGGCTGGGCTGGCGAGAATTACCGTCCTCTGGGCCAATGCATCGACGAAAAGGCGATTGTGAACGCGGTCGTCGGCCTGCTCGCTACCGGCGGTTCGACCAATCATGTGATCCATTTGCCCGCCATTGCCCGCTCTGCCGGCATATTGATCGACTGGGACGATATGGACGAACTGTCGTCCGCAGTCCCGCTGATCGCCAGTGTCTATCCCAATGGCTCCGGCGACGTGAACCATTTTACCGCAGCGGGCGGCATGCCCTATGTAATTCGCGAGCTGATTGGTGCCGGCCTCGCGCATGATGATATCATGACCGTTTACGGACGCTCGCTATCCGATGGCGCCAAGCAGCCGGTCATGAATGATGATCAACTGGCTTTCGATAGCGCGCTGGAGCAATCCGCCGACGAAACAATCCTGCGCCCGGTCAACAATCCCTTTCAGGCCGACGGCGGCATGAAGCTGCTGCAAGGCAATCTCGGGCGCGCCACCATGAAGGTCAGCGCGGTTGATCCGGCACGCTGGACGATCGAGGCGCCAGCCCGCATCTTCCATGACCAGAATGACGTGGTCACCGCATTCAAGGCGGGGGAGTTGGACCGAGACGTCATCGTCGTCGTCCGCTTTCAGGGTCCGGCAGCGAACGGCATGCCGGAACTGCACAAACTTACCGCGCCGCTCGGGGTGCTGCAGGACAAGGGCTATAAGGTCGCCTTCGTCACCGATGGCCGCATGTCCGGGGCCAGTGGCAAGATTCCGTCGGCCATCCATATTTCACCGGAAGCCTTTCACGGCGGGCCATTGGGTAAACTCAGGGACGGCGACTTTGTCAGGGTCTGCGCTGCAAAAGGCGAGCTCACCGCGCTGGTCGATCCAGCAGAGTGGGAGGCCCGCGAACAGGCCGCTGCACCACCGCCCGCCATGGGAACCGGCCGTGAACTGTTCGCGATGATGCGCCACCACAGCGACCCGGCCGAAAAAGGCGGATCGGCGATGCTGGCCGAAGCGGGGCTGTAAAAATGACCGAGATCGTCGTAGCCGATATTGGCGGCACCCATGCCCGCTTTGCCATTGCAGAAATCGAGAATGGCCAAATTGCGTCGCTGTCGCCGCCGATAACCTTGGCAACCGCCGACCATCCGAGCTTCCAGATTGCCTGGGAGATATTCGGCGAGACCCTCGGCCGCCCGCTTCCCCGAGCTGCCGCCATTGCCGTCGCCGCTCCGATCAATGACGAGCTGATCAATCTGACCAACAACCCATGGATCATCCGCCCGCCCCAGATCCGGGAAAAGCTGGCCGTCGACCGCTATACGCTGGTCAATGATTTCGCTGCTGTCGCCCATGCCGTCGCCTTGGTCGGCCCCGACGAGTTCATGCATATCGCCGGACCGGAAGTGGCGCTGCCGCAATCCGGCGTGATCAGCGTGATCGGTCCTGGCACGGGTCTGGGCGTGGCGGCGCTCGTCTGCACGGACGGCAAGCATCAGGTTCTGGCGACCGAAGCGGGCCATTGCGATTTTGCCCCGCGCGATGCCGTGGAAGACCGCATCCTGCAAACGCTGCGCGCCGTGCATGGCCGGGTGTCGGTCGAGCGGATCGTATCGGGGCCTGGCCTGCGCGCCATATTCGAAGTGCTGTCGGAAATGGAAAACCGGCCGATGCCCGCCGGCGACGACAAGCTGCTATGGAAACTGGCATTGGAAGGTCACGACAGCATCGCCATCGCCGCTCTCGACCGCTTCTTTCTGGCACTGGGTTCGGTCGCCGGCGATATCGCGCTGGCCCATGGCGCGAGCGCGATCGTGCTGGCCGGTGGTCTTGGTCTCAGACTGACCGATCATGTCGCCGCTTCCGGCTTTGCCGACCGTTTCACCTCCAAGGGCCGCTATCGCGGACTGATGGAGAGCCTGCCGGTCAAACTGATCACCCATCCCGAACCAGGCCTGCTCGGCGCGGCTGCGGCCTTCATACAGGAATATGGCGCTTGACGGATCAGGTCAAGCCGATCGAGCAGTTGATGCGCCGCACCAATATCATTCCGGTGTTGGTCATCGACGATCTTGCGCACGCGAGGCCATTGGCCGAAGCGCTGGTGGCGAGCGGCTATCCGGTTCTGGAAGTGACCTTGCGGACGGAATGTGCGCTGGAAGCTATTGCGGAAATGAAACAGGTTGCGGGTGCCATCGTCGGCGCAGGCACCGTTACCAATCCCTCAGAGCTCGCTGCGGCCATCGACGCAGGGGCCGAATTCATCGTTTCCCCCGGCCTGACCGACCGGCTCGGCCAAGCCGCGATTGCCGCCGAGATCCCGTTCCTGCCCGGCATCGCCACCGCTGGTGATATCATGCGCGGCCTGGACCTCGGGCTGAACCATTTCAAATTTTTCCCGGCAGAAGCATCGGGCGGCATAGCGGCGTTGAAGGCCCTGAGCGGACCGTTCGGGCAATGTCTGTTCTGCCCGACCGGCGGGATCAGCGAAGCCACCGCTCCCCAATGGCTGGCGATGGACAATGTCCTCTGCGTTGGCGGTAGCTGGGTGGTTCCGTCGCTTTAGAGCAGGGCAATAGCGGCTATAGCCCCAATACCCTTTTGGCGATAATGTTCCGCTGGATTTCGTTGGTGCCGCCATAAATGCTTTGCGCGCGGGTACCGAAATAATTGGCCACGCCGGGCGCAGCGAAGGCTGCTTCGCCGGTCCACTCCGGACTGACGCTATCAGCAAATTTGCGATTGCCATACTCGGCCGCGGCTTCCAGAAACAGGGTCGTGATATCCTGCGCCAGATCGGTTGCCATGATCTTCAGGATCGAGGCCTCATCGCCCGGCGTCCCGCCATCCCGGACCGCGGTCAGCACCCTGAGCACGGTAATCTCCAGCGCATCCAGCCGCGTTTCCGCCTCGCACAACCGGCTCGCGAAAAAGCTGTCGTCGATGAGCCGCTGATTGCCCCCAGTGGAGATTTGCGACGCGATCGCACGGACATCGGCCAGCTGCTTCCGTTTGCCGCCAATGCGCGCATAAGAGGTCCGTTCATTACCGAGCAGATATTGCGAATAAGACCAGCCCTTGCCCTCCTCGCCAATACGGTTCCCAACCGGAACCCGCACATCGACAAAATCGCACTGGCTGAGATAATATTTGCCGTCGATGGTGATAATCGGCTTCACCGTAACGCCGGGCTGGTCCAGCTTGCAGCAGATGAAGGTGATGCCCATCTGTTTCTTGGCTTCGCGCGAGGTGCGGGTCAGCAGGAAGATCCAGTCGGCATGTTGCGCAGCGGATGTCCAGATTTTCGTGCCGTTGAGAATATATTCGTCGCCGTCCCGCACGGCGGAAAATTGCAGCGAAGCGAGATCGGAGCCGGCTTCGGGTTCGCTATAGCCCTGCGCCCAGCCTACCGAACCGTCGCGGAGGCCGGGCAGCCACTGAGCCTTTTGTTCATCGGATCCAAAGGTATAGACAACCGGGCCGACATAGATGACGCCCATCGGAGTCACCGTCGGCGCTCCGGCTTTCTCCAGCTCTTCATCAAAAATATATTGTTCTTCGATCGACCAGCCAGGACCACCATATTCTTCCGGCCAGGCACTTGCCAGCCAGCTCCGCTCGCCCAGCGCCATTTCTGCGCGCCGCACCTCAGCCGTGGTCAGACTCGCGCCAGAAGCCGTCTTTGCCAATATGTCCTGCGGATAGTCCGTTTGAAAATAAGTCCGGATTTTTTCGCGAAAGGACTGCAGTTCAGGGTCGTGGCCTAGTTTCATGGTTGCGCGCTCTTTCCTCTGGTGCCGTGGTTCGGATTTCAATGGCGATGACTGTGCACTAATCTGACGAAAAGTGAACTGCCGCTGTGATTCAAAATTTGCGAAAAATATTGCCGCACCTTGCTGTCACATTTTCAACGCGGCGCTCGAGTCCGATGCACAGAAGATGGTGATAGCCCATTCATTACAGCCAAGAACCTGCCCCTTTCCTACAGCGTGCCGATTCTGATAAAAGGATGAGATGATCACAATACGACCTGCTTTATCTCGCACGGCTGCGCGACGTCGGCGCGCTTTCCAGCCCCTGCAGCCCTGCACCGTTCGAAGGGAAGCCGCCAACCCGACACCAAAATAGCCCCCGCCCGCGACCAAAGCTTTTTCCGCTTTAGGGGGTGTGACCCGTGTGACCCGTGTGACCCGTGTGACCCTGATTAATATTTTTTAGGCAAAAGGAGACTTATCCGGACAATTTATTCGCAAAAAAAGCCGGCTTTGCTATTGCCGCCCGATGTGCATCATTTCCCTCGCGTGGCAGGCCCATCCCCACTGGAAACTCGTCGCGATCGGCAACCGGGACGAGATGCACGGGCGGCCCGCCAAACCGCTGGCCCGATGGGAAAACCACGAGCATTTGCTGGCGGGGAAAGACGTGCAGGCTGGCGGGACATGGCTCGGCGTATCGGAACAGGGCCGCTTTGCCGTGGTCACCAATCTCAGCGGCTATGGCGCGCCGGACAGACGGCTCGCATCCCGCGGCGATCTGTTGAAAGATTTTTTGGCGGGTGATGGTCGTTATTCCGAACTTGATGCAGTGCCGCTTTCGGACTTCAACCCGTTCAACCTGATCACCGTCGAAGATGATCAAGCCGTGGTCCATTCCAACCGGCCGGATAGCGTCAGCAGACGGCTCGAGCCGGGCATCCATGGCCTCTCCAACGGGTCACTGGAAAATCCGTGGGCGAAGGCCAGGCATCTCGATGCGGCTTTGGCAGCCTGGCTGCAGAACGGTTCAGAGGAGCCTGCGGCGTTGCTCGATCTTTTGACCGACAGATCAACATATCCGCTCACAACCGGTGCGGCAGGACAGGCGCCTGCGCAACCGGAGCCCGCCAGTTCCGGGATATTCATACAGAACCCGGTCTACGGGACACGCTGCAGCACGATTGTGGCAATTGATCATGCGGGCAACGGGTCGATGCTGGAACGCCGCTTCGATGCTGCCGCCAAAGTCACCGGAGAAGACCGCCTGTCCTTTTCCTGGCCGGGCTAAAATCCTGCTGGTGGCCGGCATAGAAAATCCGTGCATGCCGCTTTCCGGAAATTCCGCTATGTCGCCCCCATGGACCCGCCGATGCAGAACATGATCCCGCGAATATTCAATCGCCTGTCGTCGGACAGCTCACGCAGCTATGTCTCGCTCTTCGTCGGACTGGCGGTCTTTGTCGCCGGGACCCTGGCTACCTATGTCGCGCAAAGCGCCGACCGGCCGGTCAGCGCCGCGCTGATCTACGTGTCCGCCGTGACCATCATCGGTGCGGTAAATGGCCTGCGCGGCGGACTACTGGCCGGCATTGGTGCCTCCTTCTTCTACAACTTCTTCTTCAGCGAACCCTTGCTCGATTTCGGCGTCACCACTTCCGACGAATATATCCCGCTGCTGGCCTTCAATCTGAGTGCTCTCCTGTCCGGCGCGCTGGCCGGCCGGATCAACGACAGGGCGCGCGCTGCCGAGATTGCCCAGCAGAAAATCAATCAGTTGCTTGATATCAGCAATCAGCTGCAAACCGCCGTGCATCTCGAGGATATCGACCGCGCCATCGTCCAGACCGGCATATTCGATTCATCCGAAGAATTTGAGATATACGCCATCAGCGATGAGGACTGGATAGCAGTTGAAGGCAAAAAATGGTGGTTGGCGGAAGCCCAGCAAGCCGTCGGACAAGGTCAATCACAGCAAATCCAGGATCAGAAAATTGCCTATCTGCTATCATCTTCCCAGCGCCGCGTTGGTATGTTGATCTGTACTCGTGATGCGCAAAAATCGAAGCGGCTGAGCAAGATCGACTTTGACGCGGTGCTCAATTTGCTGAGCATGGCGATCGACCGCTTTGTCCTGCTCCACCAGAAATCCGAAGCGGAAGCGATGCGCCGGTCCGAGGAATTCAAGACCGCGCTGCTGTCCTCCATATCCCATGACATGCGCACGCCGCTGGCGGCAATCTCCGCATCCGCATCGAGCCTTGCCTCTTATGGCGACACGCTGCCGGAATCTTCGCGCAAGGAAATGCTGACGATCATTCAGGATCAGTGCGAGAGGCTGAACCGCTATACGACCAACCTGCTCAATCTGGGCCGGCTGCAAGCCGGCATATCGCCCGACCAGCTGGAGAGCCTCGATCTGGTGGAAATGCTGGGTTCGGCGGTCAATACCGTCAAAATGCATCACAGCGGGCGCGAGATCATCAAAAGCCTGCCCTTCGATGACTGCACCGTACGCGCCAATCCGGTGATGCTCGAACAGCTATTCTACAATATTCTGGAAAATGCGATCCAATATAGTCCCGAAGGCGCGCCGGTCCTGATCACCGGGCACAAGCAGGATGGACGGGTCGAGATTGCCATATCGGATCAGGGGTGCGGTATTCCGGCTTCCGAACTGAACCGGGTGTTCGACCGCTTTTATCGCTCGGCAGAAAATATACGCAAGGAAGGCCACGGCTTGGGCCTGTCGATCGCCTCCGGTTTTGCTCAGGCTTTCGGCGGCGATATATCCGCGCACAGCCCGCTGGAAATGGGCAAGGGAACAAAAATAATCGTGAGGCTTCCGGCGTCCGCCTCCCCCTCAGAAAGCAATAGCCAATGAACGTGAAAATATTGCTGGTCGATGACGAGACCGCCCTCATCCGCTCGCTGCAGCCGGTATTGATCGCGCAAGGCTATGGCGTCGATTCAGCCGGGACGGCCGCAGAAGCACTGAAAAAAGCGAAGGAGACGGTGTTTGATATCATCCTGCTCGACCTCGGGCTACCCGATGCCGACGGCAAGGAAATCATCGCGAAGCTGCTTGATCTCAACGCCCTGTCGATCCTGATCCTGTCCGCCCGCCACCAGGAGGCAGAGAAGGTCGCCGCGCTGGATCAGGGCGCCGATGATTTCATCAACAAGCCGTTTAATATCGAAGAGCTGTTGGCGCGAATCCGGGCGGCCGTACGGCGGAAGAAGAACGAGGCGGTCAAAAGCCAGGAGTTTGAATCGCGGCACCTTCGGATCGACTTTTTCAAGCGGAAGGTCTTCCTGATGGGCGACGAAATCAAATTCTCGCCCAAGGAATTCGATCTGCTGGAAACGCTGGCGCGCCATGCGGGACAGGTTGTGACCCATCGCCAGCTGCTGCTGGCAGGCTGGAATGACCCGACAGTCGATACCCAATATTTGCGCAGCTATATGGCGCTGATCCGCCAGAAGCTGGAATATGATTCATCGCAGCCGGAATATCTGCTGACCGAACCGGGCGTAGGTTATCGACTGGATATTGATTTCGAACACTGAAGGTTGGATGACGCGGGCTTCGTCGGGGTGAGCGAACGCCCGCGCCATCACAGAGGGCTTCTTTTGGTTCATGATGTCCCTCGCGGGGACAGGCCGGTTCTACAATGGCCCTGATGACGCCGTTACCACGGATTTTATATGCCCCTCTATCCGGAATAGCGCATATAAAATCCGTGGTAATTGCTTTGGCAAAACCGACCTAAAAGGCTCCTGTAACAGTCAAAAGGTTTTACCAAATGTCCCATTCCCGCGTTTCCGTAAAATTGATCTCGATGCCGCTGCTGGTTGCGGCCCTCAGCCTCTCGGCCTGCAGCAAGAAGGCACCGGAAGGCCTGCCACCTCCACCGGGTGACAATATGGATTATAGCAGCTCACCCAGCGGCCCGATTAAAGGCAGTCAGGAAGATTTCCTCGCCAATGTTGCTACAGACAGAATCTTCTTTGAAACCGACCGCAGCAATGTCGACAGTGAAGATCAGCAGATATTGCGCAGCCAGGCGGCATGGCTGAACGCCAATCCCAGTGTTCGTATCCGTGTCGAAGGTCATTGCGACGAGCGCGGCACTCGCGAATATAACCTGGCGCTCGGCGAACGCCGCGCCAATGCTGCGAAAAACTATCTCTCGACGCTCGGCGTCGAACTCTCGAGAATATCGGTTGTCAGCTATGGCAAGGAACGGCCGGATGCTCTGGGCTCGGATGAAACGGCATGGGGGCTGAACCGCCGCGCCGTAACCGTCACCGTCCGCTAGATAACTAGCCGGCAAAACTCCGGCCGAACAAGCAAGGCTAAGTCATGATCCACCGGCAATATTGTCGGTGGATTATGAGACCAAGGACCGGCGCTAGCGAGATCCTTCATTCTTGTAGCGATCACCGGCGATTACGCCTTTTAGAAGCTCGGGCTGGATGTCACGATTACTGTCGGTGCTGTGCAAGACAGACACGTCACCAGTGGTCTCGGCGATCACCGCCAGCACTTGCGAAAAGTTGAAGGCGTTGGCTTCACGCAATTTACCCCACAAGTCACTCTCGGTCATCTTCGCCTTCTTGAGCTGGTCATGCTGGATTTCACCACCGATCATGATGAGCCGCGGCCGGTTATCAGCCCAAAATTGCAGGCCGGGAAAATGGCTTCGCAATATCGCCATTACGATCTGAAGGCCGAACAGGAAAACCAGCGCCGCCACCCCGTGGGCAATGGGCGGATTTTTGGAAAGAATGACGGAACCCAGAACCGACCCGATAGCAACCGTGACAGCAAAGTCGAAGCCGCTCATCTTCGAAAAGCTGCGGACACCGGCCAGCCGAGTGAGCAGAATCACGGTCAGATACATTATCGTGGCGGAGAGCGCGATAAGCGCCACCTGTTCCCATCCTGTGGTCGTCCAGTCACTCAACATCTATATATCCCCCGGTACAGTTCATGTTATCAGGCAACTTCCTGCTTCTCTTCAGGCTTGCGCTCGTCAAAAATCCTGGCAAGTTCTTCAGCACGCTCGTCGCTCAGGTCTTTCTTGGCAGCGGCGAAGATTTCATTTTCTTCTTCGTCCATATGATGCTCGAGCCGCTCCTTGAGCGTCTTGAACCGGGCTAGCCAGCCGGTGCTGCTAAAATCCATATCAACCAGATCCTCGAAATAGTCGTCCGCTTCCTTATGTTCGGCGACCGAATGACGGCCCTTGTCCTGCAAGTCCGGTCGCGCGAGCATTTCGGCGTAAAGCGACTGCTCTTCGGCATTGGCGTGGGCAGAAACGTCAATCCGCAGCAGTTCGAATGACTCGCGGCGTTCCTTGGTATCGCCGCTCGTGTCGGCTACGCGCTCGAGCATTTCGCGGTGACGGTCATGGTCCTGCTTCAGGCGGGTAAAAATATCGGTCATATTATCTCCATCGGTAATATTCTGCTCACAAGACGCGCGGATCGACCTTTGGTTGCATTTGGCCAGTGCGAGCCGATGTGGTGAAACAGAAAAAGACCGCAAATTTGCAGCCGCGCGGGTCGGCGGAACCGGCAGAAAAACTGGTCGTCAGCAGAAATTAGACGGCAATTGAATAAAAATGCAATTTGTCGGGAACCAATTTTGATCCCGGCCGTTGTCAAGATTGAATGGATGTTGACCCATGACCCGGAGTTGCTTTCATTCCTCAAAAACCGGCTGGGAAATTTGGCCCTTCGTATCCCCCCGTTTACCAACGGACAAATTTCCCAGCCACTTTCCAAACAATATCCCATACTGAACTGGCGCTGCCGGGACCATCTGTGCTCGCACATCTCACGCGCGCAGAACAAAAAAATGGCCAGGACATAATGCCTGGCCATTTTATTCTATCAGTTTTGAAGAAACTATTTCTCCGAAGGCATCTTCACGTCCACATCTGGAACATCAACGGTAACTTCTTCGGTACCAACTTCTACATCGGCAGTTTCTACGTCGATCTCAGGCAGCTGGCCCGCATCGCCGGAAACATCAACGTCCATTGTCGGCATTTCGCCTTCTTCGGTTACATTGGCTTCACAGGCGGAAAGCGCCAGTCCTGCGGTCATTACAGCAGCAATTGCAATTTTTTTCATTATGAACTCCCTTCAATGGTTCGATAATTCAACGCCTAGTTCTTCACAGGGTTCCATGGCAACAAATTTTTATTCGCGGCCCAGCCGCATCCGGAACGCATCTAGGTGAAAATAGCTGGAATCAAACTGGCTGATCTCGGCGAGCCGGGCCTCGTCCTTGAACAGAATCCAACCATTGTCCCGCTCCAGCAGGCCATCCCGTTCCAATTGCCGCAGCACCCGATTGGTATGGATAGGCGTCAAGCCCAGCGCGTCGGCGATAATGGTCTGGGTTAGCGGAACGCGAAATCCTGCGCTGGTTCCGGCTCCGGTAATCAGCACCCGCCGATAGAGTTCCAGCAGGAAATGTCCGATTCTTTCGCGCGCGGTCTGCTTGCCGTTCCTGACAATCTGTTCGCGCAGAAAGGCCTCTTCCTGCACCTGCATCCACCAGAACGCCAGCGTCAGTTTGCCCGATTCGGTCAACAGGCGTCGAAATACAGCCGGCCGGACCGACAGGCCGGTCAGCTGGGTCACGGTCTTTACCGAATGGTCCGCCTCGGCTGCGACCAATACCTGAAGGTCGAAAAAGTCCCCGGGCAGCAAAATGTTCAAGATCTGACGGCGGCCATCCTCCAGCGTCTTGTAGCGGATCGCCCAGCCCTCCTTGACGATCAGCACGCTATCCATTTCCTGGCCGGCATCGACGATTTCGCTATTCTTATCGTAATGCTGCTCCCGTCCATCAATTTGCATGATGACCTGCTGATCAACTTCGTCCAAATCGGCATAAAAGGAAATGCGTCGGAGCAGGGCTTTTCGTGCCACTAGCGATATCGCGCTTCGTCAGGGGCAGGAAATGTAATGGTGCAGATCAGACCATCGACCGTCCAGTCCCGTTCGATCTCCCCGCGTAAATTGCGGGTGATGCTATGATCGATAAGCGAGGACCCAAAGCCGGATACGGACGGAGCAGGCTGTGACTTGGGGCCACCGCTTTCCGACCAGCGCAATTCGACAATATCCTGCCCATCTTCGTCGGGAAGGATGGTCCATTTGATCTTCACAAGGCCCGTATCTGCGGTCAACGCACCATATTTGGCCGCGTTAGTCGCTAGTTCGTTAAGCACGAGGGATATCGAGACCATCGCATTTTCTTCGAGAATAATATCGGGCCCAAACCAGCGCACTCTCGGATAGGTTTTGCAAAGATCCTTCACCAGCGCGGCAAACGACCCCGTCACAAAATTGGTGTCGAGCAGGATTTGTTGGGCCCGGTTCAGTGCGCTCAGGCGATTCTTGATCCGTTCGATATAGTCATCAATCGATGTCGCCGAATTTTTGGTCAGCATCATGATCGATTGCAGAGTCGCAAATAGATTGCGGAGACGGTGATGAAGTTCGCGTGTGTGAAGCCGCAACTGTTCCTGCTGATCGACGGAGTGGGTGATGTCCTTATTAACCCCGGTCAGGGTCGGTCGCCCGTTTGCTTCGAGATAATCGCCATAGCCCTCCACCCAGCGGATTTCGCCCGACGGCAATATGATTCGAAAACGCGCTTCATATTTTTCGCCCGGCGCTGCTGCCGCGCCCATTGCCTCGGTGACGCTTGCACGATCGTCGGGATGGATACGTGCCAAAGCGTCTTCCACCTGGGTGAGCGCCTCGCCAGCATCTTCGCCCCAAATCTTCATATACGCGCCGCCCCATTCGATCACTCCCGTCTCGAGGTCGGTCCGGAAGCTCGCAATGTCACTGAGGGCCAGCGTGAGGTCGAGATTGGACCGGTCGATGGCGGCATTTTTCTGCGCCTGTTCACGCAAGCGGATTTCGCGGTTCAACTCCAGTTCGCTCATGACGATATCGGCCATGGATCTCAGCTGGTTGAGCTGGTTCGCCGTGAATCGAAATCGTGGCACCGTGTCGGCAAACCACAAGGCCCCCAGAACCATACCATTGGGGGCCATCAATGGCGCACCGGCATAGAATCGAATGGAAGGATCGCCGCTGACCAGAGGATTGCGACTATATTGCCGGTCCACCGAAGCATCTTCAATGACCACGGGCTCGTGACTATCGATCATCTGCGCGCACAGGGATACATCGCGGTCCCCTTCGGTTTCCACCAGACCTACAGCTGATTTGAAAAATTCTTTGCCTTCATCAATCAGCGATATGGAGGCTATCGGCGCTGCGAAAATATCGGCGACCAGCCGCGTGATACGATCAATGGCGTTTTTTCGCGCATTATTCATGACCTGATAGCTGCCAAGCGTTGCCAACCGTTCGGCCTCCAATGTCGGTTCCAACTCTTCGGTCATCTGGTCACCCGCCTTCATGTCTAACCCCTTTTTGTCACTGACCCTGAAGCCGTTCCGTTACCAACGATCAACTTGCGATCTCGTTGCATGCTGGCGGAACCAAAGCGACAAACGATACGGAAACTGATCCGGAAGTCCGATAGGGGTGAAATAATCCAAGCGGGGACTTTTGCATGAATTATGATGCTCGTGAAGAATTATATGAAAGGACTGAGGATATTGGCACCGCCCCTCGCGCTCCTGTCACCAGACACAAGAAAGGGCTGCGGGATCCAAATCTCGCAGCCCTTTTAAAGTCCATCTTCCAGACAGCCTAGCGGCGGGCCATCAAAGCGCCGACGATTAGCCCGAGGCCAGCCGTTGCAGCGATGCTCACGATCGGGTTATCCTTGAACGTTGTCTGTGCTTTCTTGCGTCCTTTTGTACCGGCTTCAACCGCATTGGCGCGCGCGGCGTCAAATTTTGTCTTCGCGTTGGCGCGCAGCTCTGATGCGTTTGCCTGAGCATCGGCCTTGACGGATTTGGTCAACGTTGCCAGATCATCTTTCAATGTCTGCAAATCCGATTTCACCGCGCCCATTTCTTCCGAATAATTGCCTGTCATTTCTTTTTCTCCATATTCTGTCTAATGATGAGTCAACGAACGACGGGCAGATTGGTTCCGGATCACGACCACAAGCCAAAAATTAAAGTGTCAGCTGCCTAACAAAATTATGATGGAACCCTATTTTCGATCATGCGTTGGGAACCCATCACGGAGATATAAAATATGTCACTAGCTCAAAATCTGAAACCGCATCTTCCCTATCTACGGCGCTATGCGCGGGCACTTACCGGTAGCCAAAAGAGCGGCGACGCATTTGTTAAGGCAACGCTGGAAGCGATCATTGCCGATCCGGACCCCGTACCGGACGAAAATGACGTGCGGGTCCATCTTTACCGCGTCTTTGCCGGTATCTGGGAAAGCGCACATGTCGGGGTCACGGACGATCCGGACGACAGCATGGCGCAAAATCGCTTGAACGCGATTCCCCCGATCAGCCGGCAAGTATTGCTGTTGACCGCGCTGGAAGGTTTCTCTGTCAGCGACGTCGCGAAAATTGCCGATGTGGGTGAGAATTCGATCAACGACCTGCTCGACGATGCGATTGCCGAGATCGACAAGGAAATCAGGTCGGATGTTCTGATCATCGAGGACGAGGCTCTGATTTCGATGGAATTACAACAGATCGTATCCGGGCTGGGACACCGTGTCTGCGGAACCGCGACCACGCACAAGGGCGCATTGGAAGCGGTTGCGAAAGCAAAGCCAAGCCTGGTGCTTGCTGATATTCAACTTGCGGACGGAAGCTCGGGCATTGATGCTGTGAAGGATATTCTGGAACAGATCTCGGTTCCGGTAATTTTCATCACCGCCTTCCCCGAGCGGTTGCTGACCGGAGAACGTCCCGAACCGACATTTCTGATCACCAAGCCATTTCAGCCCAATGCTATTCGCGCTGCGATTAGCCAGGCCCTGTTCTTTTCAACGGCAAAACAGGACGCCTGATTAGAATCAAACTATCGACTGATAAAGCTAGACGCCTCACAGCCGGTTCAAACTGTTGAACCGGCTGTGAGGCGCTATAATTGCTAGCGCTCCCGATCAAAGAATCGAGCTAGCCACGTTTGAATTTTGAAAATTTTCGCTTGCGAGTGCCAGCCGATTGGGCTGTCAGCAAAAGACCGCCGAGCTAGGGCGCTATCTTCTCAACAGCGCCGATGATATTTTCCAGCGCCGTAGCCGTCAGATTGTCATGGCCGTCAGACGCGGAGGTGAAACGCCCCTCGTCCAGAATGGCTTCCAGCGCTTTGCGTGCGCGCGAAACCCTGCTTTTCATCGTACCGACGGCGCAGTTGGAAATGTCTGCAGCTTCCTCGTAGGAATAGCCGCCAGCACCGACCAGAATGATCGCCTCTCGCTGGTCATCGGACAATTCCATCAGACCCCGCTGCAAGTCAGCGAGATGCAAAGGTTCCTGCTGAGGGGCCGGTGCCGACAAAATTCGTTCTGCAACCAGCTCGTCATAGTTGGCGCTGAACTTCTTCCGGCGCATGCTCGAGAAAAAAGTGTTTCGTAAAATCACGAACGTCCAGGCGCGCATCGAGGTGCCAGCAATGAAGCGGTCCCGCGCTGCCCATGCTTTTAGAAGAGTGTCCTGAACAAGATCATCGGCAACATCACGGTCACCTGACAGACTTCGGCCAAAAGCACGCAAATGCGGAATGGCTTCCGTCAATTGCTGCTTGAACTGCGCCGGCGGCAACGCCTGGGGCTTATTCATTTTCGTCCGGCCGGCTGGAGTTCACGTCGCTATTGTCGTTCTCTTCCAGCTGATCCAAAAGCGCCAGCATGTCGTCGGGTAGTGGTTCATCAAGGACACTCGAATACATGTCCTTAAGTCCAAGGCCTAATCTCTCTTGCATGTCTTCCTTGCTTTTCACCGGCATATCCTTTGACCGTTGCCCTGCGCCATCAGATTCCGAAGATCCTGATGCATCAGCTTGATTTTTATTATGGCTCGTCAAATCATGCCTCATTTTTCCTTACTCGAAGACAGAACACCCGATGTTCCGAAAGGTTGCATATAAATTTTTGCGGGCAATGTCCAATAGCGCGGAACAATCTCTGCGAGAATGCGTTAGCAATGGGGAGGACAGAAATTACAATCGGAGATTTTGACAATGGCCGACAGCTCAAAGAATAAATCAAACCTCAAGATGGAAGGCGAAGGAAGCCGCGAAGGCTCTCGCCGTTTCCAGGAAGCCCAGCACGAATTCGCCGAAACCGGTGACGTGGAAGGCAAGGCACAGGAAGCTGCGCGGGCATTGGAAGGCGCCGAAGCTGAAGATCGGGAAAAAGCCAGAAAAGCCAGCGCCAAGGGCCAGACCAGCAATTAAGTTCGGCAGGCTCTTGAGCGCAGCGATATAACGAGAAAGGTCAACGGCTGCACTGCCGCTTCCTCTTGAACCGCAACTGCTACCGCGCCGGCCTGTTGCCGAGAGAATTAAAACTCTGGAACATTGTCCGGGCGACGTCGGAAACAGTATCGCCGCTCAGGATATCTGAAAGGTCAGTAGGTGCGGAGTCTTGCTGGACCGACAGAAATCGACCGCCCATATACAGTTGCGAAAATTGCCTGATGTTCGTTTCGCGGTGGTTGAGTATAGTCATTCCACTATGCCGGTCATCCTGCCCTATACGATACAACCGGTCATTTACGGCAGCCCGGTCGCCTTCGATGCACTGCATGAAATTGAATCCATTACGGACCAGGAGCCCGGTGATTCCAAATCGCTCACTATTGCGCTGTGCAACGGTCATGATTGCCAGGAAATCGTTCCGGTCGATACCAGGACTTACAGTGCTCACGAAGATGAGAGAGGTAATCGGACGGGAGGACACATGCAACTTTCTCTTGGCAGCGCTTTTTACAGCCCCAGCTATCGCTACCAAGCCTGTTAGGCCCATTATTTCGGCTTTGTCTTAACATAGGTTAGCCTACCGAGCCCTCATTCGACAGGCTGCTGGTCATCCAGCAAATCGGAAGAACCGTCGCCTGATCGCTCTGAATCCACAAGCTTCTCGACATGATCCTCCGGAGACACGTCGAACGTACCCTTGGCGGGCGCCTTGGACGGCTTTTCGGTGGCCCCATCGATCGCCTCCAGCTTGCCGATCGCGTCCATCAACTGCGGCGGCCCATTGTCGAACCGCAATCGATATATCGGCTCCGGCAGAGCGAAACCGGACTCTTCCAGAGCATTTTTGGTGACTCGGATCGCTGCGCCTCTGGCCTTGTTAAAGTCGCTTTTACGCTGGTCGATCCAACCGTGAAAAGCGATCAGGATGTTGGAATCACCGACTTCCCTTATCTCTGCCGTTGCTTCGGGGTCATCCAGAACGAAATCCTGCCCGTTTATGGCCCGAAGCCCGGTTTCGATCGCCGCAGCCGGATCGTCATCCGCATCGACGCCCAGTTCGAAGCTGAAACGGCGCTGCGGATTGCGGGTAAAGTTCAGTATTTCCGCCTTGAACACGGTCGCGTTGGGAATGCGCAAGTGGTTGCCGTCCAGGGTCATCAAAATTGTCGCGCGCGAGGTCAGCCGTACGACTCGCCCCTCCTGCTCACCAACCCGCACATGATCATTGGCGCGAAACGGCTGACGGATACTGAGCATGATGCTCGACATGTAATTGTCGACCGTATCGCGCAGGGCGAACCCCACCGCCAGGCCGATCACGCCGGCACCGCCAAGCACGGCGCCGAGCAATGCCGTCGCATTGAGAATATCGAGGCCGATAAATATCCCGACCATGATGAAAAGGACGCGGACGAATCCGGATATCAGCTCGGCGAGAAAGATATTCGGCGTGACGCGTTTCCAGAACCCCATTCGCGAGGCGAAGAAATGGCCCAGCAGGCCTACAAATATGGCGACAAGAAACGCGACCCCGATAAGCGGAAGCGCCGAAAGGAAGTTCTGCAAACTGGCGCTGAACTTGTCGACTACCGGCTCGACATTCCTGCCGACAGACAGATCACGATCAAATTGGGACTCAACCGTGACCACACCTGATACGCGCTGGGCAATGGCTTTCGCGCGGTCCGCCGATGCATTATCGGCTATTGGCCCGGACAGGCGAACGACGCCGGCATCAACCGCAACCACGACACCGCCCAGCCCTTCAATTTCCCGGAAAATACCGCGCAAACGGTCCGCAATGGCAATATCGGCGCTGCTGTCCACGGCGGGATCAATGGCAGGTTCCGGATCATCAACGGGGTCGGTCAATGGTACCTGCGCACGGGCAACCAGCGATATAGGGACATATTATTCCAATCAGCAATATTCGCATACGCCATCGCATAGCAAAAGTTCCGGCAGACGGGAAAAATTTAGTTTGGAACCGACCGGCACGTCCGATGTTGGTTGTTCATATTCAACGCAAAACGAGGATGATATGACTAATAACGCTTCCACGGACATTTTAAATGACGTTTTGGAAACTCTGATCGATTCCACGCATGGCTACGAAAAAGCAGCCGAGATTGCGGACCGGACCACATTCAAGAATTTCTTCTCCCGCCGCGCGGCGTCTCGCCGGGCAATGGCCGCAGCTGTTCGCAAGGAAATCGTGAAATCCGGTGGCACACCGGAAAGCGACGGCACGATCCTGGCATCCGCCCATCGCGTGTTCATGAATTTGAGCGCTGCCGTGCAGGATAATGACGAAGCCGCAATCGAATCCGTCGAAACCGGCGAGGAATATCTCCGCAAGAAATTCGAAAAGGCGCTTACGCAGGATGATCTCTCGGTTTCGGCCAAGACCTTACTGCGCAACTATCAGGGTGAATTGCGAGCGGACGGTCGTCTGATCGACCATCTCGAAGACGCGACGTCCTGAACACGCACTTATAATAATATTTAGACAAGGGAATTTATCATGGAATATGGAATTGTTGGACTTCTGATTTTGGCTTTGGACATCTGGGCACTGCTCAGCGTGTGGGGTAGCGGCTCTTCGACCGGCAGCAAGATTATCTGGTCGCTGATCATATTGATCCTCCCCGTTATCGGCCTGATCCTTTGGTTCTTCGTCGGACCAAAAGGCAGCGCTAGAGCGATCTAGTCCCCCTGCATCTCTAAACTCTACATAAAGCCCCGACATACATCTCCCCGTGGATGGATGCCGGGGCTTTTGTTATAGGGTCAGACGCGCAGCTCTTGCTCGCTATCAGGAGACGATCATGACGACAGAAACATCCAGCACGGAACTGGCGAGCGAACGCACGCACCTCGCCGAGGACCGCACCGAATGGGCCGAAGATCGTACGATCATGGCCAATGAGCGGACCTTCGCGGGATGGATGCGGACCGGCCTGGCTGCGGTCGGGATCGGCCTCGGTTTCAACGCCCTGTTCGGGAAACTCGAACCGCTGTGGGTGCCGAAGGCCATCGCGACATTGTTCATGATCATCGGAATTTTCATTTTCTGGGTCGCCCAGCGCAATGGTTGCGCGGTGCAGGATCGTCTCAACTCACACCATGCTACGCCGGTGAAGCCTTACAATATGCGTATTATATCCGGTCTGATGGCGTCAGGTGCCATTGCTTTGATTGTCGCCATCTGGACGATGAATTTCGACCGCTGATTTGGCGTCAGACTGCAACCAATTTGCTGCTCGCCCGTAAATAGAGTGAACAGCAAACAAGGGAAAATGACATGCGTTACATTATCAGAACCATCGCCGCCGGAGCTATTTCGGTTGCTGCCCGGATCATCATCAAGAAAATTCAGCAGAAAAACGAAACGAAACCGAGCGAAACCGCTGTCTAACCGGCAAACCAGACCAGCCAGCCCAGCGCATTTCTAGACGACACCCGCGAACACATTATCGGCCCGTTTCGGGTCGAGGATATCATTGTCTGCCAGCCACGCTTCGACAGCGCTGACATCTGGCGTCTGATAAGGCCTGAGTTCACGGCCCGGATTTTTGAGGGCGTCGATGGTAGTGATTAGCGAACCCGTTTGCTCGAGCGAGCTACGGACGTCACTCTCATCGACTCCTAAATGTTCCGCCAGCAGGTCGTTCCGGACACTGGCTATCTGTCGGGGCACTCTCTCATCGTGAACTTCTGAAGCATCGATAGCGACATCACATTCGCTGTCGAAGCCGAGCGAACGATTGTTGAAATTGGACGAGCCGATGCGAATATACCGGTCGTCGACAATCAATATCTTGGCATGAACATAGATCGGCGTACCCGCGGCGTTGAACGGGTGGAACATACGGAACCGGTCATATTTGTCCTTCGCCTTTATCGCTTCAAAAAGCCGTGCGCGCGTGGAGTCCATTATCTCTGATTCAAGCCAACCTTCCGCGCTCTGCGGATTGACGATCACCACTTCCGGCCCGTCCGGTTCCGACAGTCGCGCAGCAATAGCAGCGGCGATCCGGGCGGAAGCAAAATACTGACTTTCCGCATAGATGAAATTTTCCGCAGCAGCGATCAGATCGAGAAACAGATTTTCGATTTCGTGCACGCCTTGCTGATCATCCATTTTCGGCAAGGTGCGGGCGATGGCGATCTTACAGTCGGTGAAATCCGCATCCAGATCCGCAGGCCAGCAGTCCGCTGTTGCGGTGACCGCCTTGGTCGGCTTGCCGCCAGCGGCCCGCCAGTGCTGCACGGCATATTCTGCCAAAGCGCGGGCGACGTCGCCCTGAACCACCATAGCCGCGTCATGCCAGGGTCCGGCATCATTGCCATCCGGCTGCAGGCGATGGTTCTGGCTGTCATCATGGGCCCGTGTATCCCAGCGATTGTTCGCGACATCAATGCCGCTGCAAAACGCTGTGTCTTCGTCGATAACGATAACCTTCTGATGATGCGCCGCCCCCACCGGGTGATGTGAATCGAGTTTGAAATGCACCCGTGGATGGAAATACCAGCGGATCAGCGTCATCAGGCCATTTACGCGGAAAAAAGATTTCAGAGCCCCGGTATCCCAGCGTAATACATAGATATCGAGGTCGCGGTTATTCTTGAGCAGCCAGTCGAAATAGGCCCCGATCTTCAACGGCCCTTCCGGCTGTTCGGCCGTGTCATGCATCTCCACCCGTTCGTCAAAATCCCAGCCCAACAGCATTATGCGCTGCTTGGCCTGAGCAAGCGACTTTCGCACTGCGCGGAAATAATTCTCGCCATCGATGAGAACCGCAGAGCGGTCTGCATGCTCGACGCGCCAGCAATTCTTGCCCGGATTGAATATGTTCGACATAAGCGATCAACCTTTCCCGCATGATAGAGTTCCCGGTTACCGGTCCCCATATGCAACCATTTTGTTACTTGCGCGTTTGAAGCGCATGAATAATCAAGTAGATCAGTCGCTTAATACCCTCCAGATATTAGCCGCACAATTACGTTCGATGTGGGAAGGCGTTGTCAGCCTCCTGCCCAATCTGGTTATCGCCATTTTCCTGATAATTTCAACGTGGATTGTCGCGAGATTTGCCACGAAAATCGCAGATCGTCTGACGACAAGAACGTCTATGCGACCATCTTTGCAGGAGCTGGTCGACACATTGGTGAAAATCGCAATCTGGACGGTCGGCTTGCTGATAGCGCTAACGATCCTGTTGCCTGATCTGACACCCGGAAGCCTGATTGCCGGCCTCGGCGTCGGCACGGTTGCCATCGGCTTCGCCTTTCAGGATATTTTCGAGAATTTTCTCGCCGGCATATTGATCATGCTGCGGGAGAAAATGCGGATTGGCGACTATATTTCTTGCGAAGGTATTGAAGGCAAAGTAGAGCAAATCTTGCTGCGGGAAACGCATATCAGGAAGATGTCAAACGAGCTGACGATCGTACCAAATTCGATCTTGTTCAAAAACCCGGTCGAGATTTTGACCGATCACAATAGCCGACGCCATGAAGTCATCGTTGGCGTTTCCTATGACACCGATCTGGAAAAGGCACGCGATGTACTTCGCGCTGCAGTCAAATCCTCGGATTCCACCGACGACCAGAAACCGGTCGACATTTTTGCCTGCGAATTCAATTCCAGCTCCGTTGATTTCAAGCTGCGGTGGTGGTCAGGTTCGGCGCAGCGTGACATGCATGAAAGCCGCGACCAGGTGATCCGTCTGGTCAAACGCGCTCTGGACGACGCAGATATAGAGATACCCTTTCCCTATATCACCCATACTTTCAAAGAGGCCGTTCCCATGGCCTCGCAAGCAGATTGATGCTAGTCCAAGCCGGACAACCGGAGCCGGGAGAAATTAAGCCTGCGGCAAATAATGGCGGTGCGACGAGGAGAGCTTTGATGTCTGGTTCGTGGTCTTTTCACAATCAGGTCCAGTCTGTGGATGCTAAACTCGATAACGGAACAAATGTCTGTTTGAGACGCGTGCGTCATTCCGACCTTCCCGAAATCGAGAAGGGTATCGGACAAATGTCGGACCAGAGCCGCTATTTGCGTTTTTTCTCAGGCTCCAAAACCATGCCTCCGTCGGTCGTCGAACGATTGGCGAGCGTGGATGGCATCTTCCATCTCGCATGGGGGGTAATCAACATGGACGAAGAAGGTCATCCTGCCATTGCCGCGGCGCATGTGTTTCGAGAAACGGAAACCAGCGACACAGGTGAGTTTGCCATTGCGGTACTGGACCCATATCACGGATTAGGCGTCGCAAGAGTCCTGATGACAGCGCTTTTTCTCGACTGTTATTGCGAAGGCCTGCGCCAATTGCGGATCGATATCCTGCGCGACAACAAGAAAGCCTACGGATTGATCCGGTCGGTCGGTGCGACCCCCTGCGCGTTTGAAGGGTCTGCCGCTCAATATAATCTGGCGGTCAAAGATGCAATCTCAGCCCTGCAGAAAATGGACAGCCCCACTGCGATCTCGGGAATTGTTGCCGCTTTTGCTGCGGACTAGACAGCGGACCATCACGCAAAAAAAATGATCCCCGTGGAACCAACTGGTTACCGCTGCGTAATATAATATAATCGATGGGCGATGTTCGAATTCACCTTCGACCCAAAGGTTTGCGCCGGATAATGCGAACGCGACGAGTAGTGTATGTCGTCGGCCGCGTTATCCGGCCTTTCATATCCCCAGCCCCGATATCGGGAATTTACCCGTCCGAGCTATCGACGACCTTTTGCGATCTGGCTTTCAAATCCTTTATATCCGACTTGTGGACAATGGTCTCCAGCGCTCTGGCGAGAGCATTGCGGGACGCGTCGGCAGCGGCCACAGAAAATGGTTCCGGCCAGGACTGTGCAAGAGCCAGCAAGCATAGCTGAATACGCTGCTGCACCTCGACCATGCCGGATCCATCACGCGCAATCTTGATAAAGAAATCGGTAAACAGGTCTTCGACCTCTATTTCCGGGCCGTGCACCCTTGAATATTTGGCTTCTTCAGGATCGGCGCTGGCCTCTGCCAGAACTTCGAAACAACGCAGACCGCTATCCAGCACCGAAATGGCAGTGCCCGGATCGTTGACCGCAGGGGATAAAGCGCGGGAGGCTATTTCGGAAAGAACCACCAGTCCGAACCGGGGGTCCTGATCGAAGCTGCGATCATGCTCGACCAATATGGCATCGCGGAACGGTTGCAGATCGGCGGCCTTCGCACCGTCTCCAGACAGATAAATCAACGGTCGAGCCGGATAGATCAGCTTGCCAGGGTGAATGGTCAGATAGACGGTAACATCCTGTTTCCCGGCGGCTTCCTCCAGCTGACCGATGTCGATCGAAGTCACCACACCACTGGCGATGTCACAACTGACTGGCCGAGCGTCCTCCGGTATCTCGACTGGCGGCTGTGCGTTCAGATAGGGATGCTGGCCATGCCAGCGCAGCGCCTTCGAAGTGGCCCGCTCGACCCGCTCGATAAGATCATTCATCCGCCCGAATGTGGACAGCTGCTGTATCCAGTTGATCAGGGTTGCGGAAATGATCACAATCACTGCAATCGTGGCAAAGAACAGGATGATGCGGCCCTGATCATCATAATAGCCGGCAGATAATCCGATTATGCCGACGATGCTGAACAGAAATGTGCCCAAGAAGGTGGACAGCGCATTTTGCGATCGATCGTCGGCGAGCATGAGAGCGATGGTTCTGGGGGTCGCGGTGCTGGTCGCCGAACCATAAGCCGACACCATGATAGACACAGAAAAGGCAATCACCGCCAGCATGCTGGATGCCAGAATCGTCAATATGTCACCAACCGATCCGCTGGCAATCTCGAGATCGGCTTCATAGGGAATCAATGGTCCCACCCACTCTGCGGCAGCGGCAGCGGCAATCGCGCCGACGCTGAAAAGCATCGCACGGAACCAGATTTTTTCCGGCAACCGCGACATATATTTCTTCAATACCAATATCATGAGCCGCTCTTTCTCATCTGTTTACCGGGTGCGGCCTGGATACCCGCGATATCCGGTTCCCCTTCAGTGCCCCTGGCCCCATTCTGAACATATCGAACGTTAGCGGGTTTTTCTCGCCCCTGCCAGTGCGGCTTGCCGTCTCCGCACCAGGCCGCGGTAAAAGACTGGATCATCAAAAATCAGAACGACAGATCAGGTCTTTAATTTACTATCAATCGGCATTAGGCAACGATGCTATTGATTATGCTATAAACATCACACGACAGGAAAGAATATGGTCGGCATGAAAACGGTAACCGCGGCACTCACCTTGTCCATTTTAACGGCCGGCTGTTCGGGCGATGGCGCTGAATCCGGTGACCCAACGTCAGGCAGGACCGGAACAACCGCTTCTGTAACGGCGGGGCCTGTCGATAGCGGTCCACCGGGTGTGGACGACGTCGCAACATTGGACGGCGTTGCTTATGCAAGCCTGACTGGCGATCCGGTTTCCGGAAAATCAGCCTTCATGCAATGCCGTACCTGCCATGTCGTCGATCCCGGCATGAACCGCGTCGGCCCGTCGCTCGCCAATATCGTCGGCCGCGAAGCCGGTTCGGTCGCAGGCTTCAAATATAGCGAAGCGAACGCGAATAGCGGAATTATCTGGACCGAAGAAAAACTTTTCCAGTTTCTCGAAAAGCCTCAAAGGGTCATCCCGAAGACGAGGATGATTTTTGCCGGAATGCCGGACGTGCAGAAACGCGCGGACGTGATCGCCTATCTCAAAAATCCCGGCTGATCAGGCTTTCCAGCAACCGGCGAGATGGTCGTCGGTCATCCCGATCGCCTGCATATAGGCATAGATGATGGTGCTGCCGACAAAGCTCATGCCGCGTTTCTTGAGCGCTTTCGAGATGGTATCACTGATCGGGGAGGTGCTGGCCATATCGGAAAAATATTTGGGCCGGTTGACCGGTGGCGTGCCGTCCAGATGACCCCAGAGCCAAGCATCAAAGCTGCCGAATTCCGCCTGCATCTCGAGGAGAACCAACGCGTTCTTGCGGACCGAATAGATCTTGAGCCGGTTGCGGATGATCCCCGCGTCTTCGCGCAGCGCTTCCAGTTCGCCATCTGCCATCGCCGCACAACGCTCGATATCGAAACCGTGAAAGGCGCGGCGATAGCCATCGCGCTTGCGCAGTACCGTCTCCCAGCTCAGGCCAGCCTGCGCGCCTTCGAGGATCAGGTTCTCGAACAGCAACCGGTCATCATGCACGGGCAAGCCCCATTCACTGTCATGATAATCGCCGTAAAATTCCTTGCCCGGCTGTCCGCCGAAGCACCGGTGTTTTCCGTCATTTCCAACCACTGTCATGGGACAGGGTTAGCCGCACCAACAGTGTCCGGCAATGCTATTCGGCAGGCTGAATTTCAGGTGCGTGTCCCTTATCAGGGGTCCACCAGCCGATGCGCCGCTTGATCCAGTTCACCGCGCGCGGAATCGGCGCATTGCGATCCATCCACTCGGCATATTCCTTATAGGCCGGGTCGCTCAGCAGATGCTTTTCTTCGGTCTTGGCGCGCCAGTAATAGACTCCGCTAACCGCTGCTATCAGCACCGTATTGCGCACAAAATCTGTAAAACTGCCCGAAGTTACCAGAAAGGGCATGGTCGCCAGCCACCAATAGGCGTTTTTCGCAACATAGGCCGGATGCTTGGTCCAGCTATAGGGACCGTGCGTCAGGATTCCGCGATGGGTCAGGTTAGAAAAGCGCAGGCCGAAGGCGACCGTTGCCCAGGCGTAAATCGCGGTAAGGAAAACCAATATTCCACCCCAGATCCAGAGTATGGTCGTCTGGCCCTCGAACCAATAGGCCCAGTCGGCGGTGTTGATATGATAGTTGAGCGGTCCGTCATCGCCCATGAGAATGAACGGCGGATAACAGATCAGCGCGGCAACCCAGCCGGCCATATAGGGGTTTGCGGTCCGGATATGCGCGTCGAGCGGTTTCATCGTCAACAGATAGCCCACCGTCGCAAACTGCACATCGACAACGAACATGGCAATGATCAGCCAGTGGGCGATCGCCACCGGATTGCCCGCCAGTTCATCGAGATCTAGCCGGACCAGATCAGCGAAACCACCGGGCACGATCGAGAGCATGAAGGCGAGAAAAAATCCCTTCACCGCCCAGGCGCGCAGGTGGTGGAGAATCTGCTCGCGATCAAATTCGCTTCTCCTGCCGGTCAGCAGCAGGCCAAAATGCCAGGCCCCGTCGCGCGGTTCGATGGTAAAGCGGTCCATGAACATAACATAGGGGATCGACAGCACGAACAACCAGGGTGCGGCTGTTTCCATAATTTCCATCGAAAATTGATATTGCCCCGTCCAGTACCATCGCCCGATACAATATATCGTCGCGATAATCCCCCAGGTTGCCCAGAGGCCCGCGAGCTTCACCAGACTGACATCGAATGTGTCTTTCAGCGCTTTCGGATTGTCCCAGTCCATCCCGGTGGAAGACCGCAAATGCACCTTGTCCATCAGCAGCGACCAGATCACCATCGGCGCTGCACAGGCCAGACAGGCGGCGAGTGCGGAATAGGGCCCGTCCAGGCCATATTGCCGGGCGATGAGGACCCAGGACGCAAGTCCGATCAGGCCGGCCACGCCTACGCCGTTGGAAACCGCAGACAACGGGCGCGGATCATCGCTTCTGAATTTTCGTCCGAACATCCGCCTCCTGTAACCAATAATGGTAAGCAAGCGGTGAACAGGACGATTTCAGCCAAATAATCCCAGTATGAGCCTAGCAAAATCGCCGCGCTTCCTCTATATCCCCCTGTAAAGGTGGATAGAAATAATTTGATGGCAAAATACGGAAATCGCATGAAGAATATCGGACTGTCCCTCTCGGTCGTGATCCTGATGGCTGCTTGTACCAACGGTGATGACGCACAGGCAACAGGCAGCGCGGCTGAAGACGTGCAGGCTCTGGCCGATATTTCTCCGATAGATCGCAAGCCGTTCGAAACAAACGCAATTGCCAGTTTTGATGAGCCTTGGGCGATGACTTTCCTACCCGATGGCCGGATGCTGGTGAGCGAAAAAGCAGGCAAGCTGCAATTGGTTGATGCCAAGGGGCAGAAAACCGAAGTTAGCGGTGTGCCCGCCGTTGCATATGGCGGTCAGGGCGGCTTCGGCGATATCGTGCTCGCTCCCGATTTCGCAACCAGCAATATGGTCTATCTAAGCTGGGTCGAAGCGGGAGACAAAGATACTCGCGGCGCCGTGGTTGGTCGCGCCAAGCTGGATCTGACTGGCGACAAACCAGCGTTGAAAAATCTCAAAACCATCTGGACGCAAAAACCAAAAGTCACCGGCAACGGCCATTATTCCCACCGCATCGCTTTTTCACCCGATGGCAAATATCTGTTCATCGGTTCGGGCGACCGTCAGAAATTTGATCCGGCGCAGGACATGACCGCCAATCTCGGCAAGATTGTCCGACTCTATCCGGACGGCAGCGTTCCGAAGGACAATCCCTTTGTCGATCAGGAAGACGCGCTTCCCGAAATCTGGTCGCTGGGCCACCGCAATATTCTCGGTCTCGCTTTTGATAAAGAGGGACGGCTCTGGAACCAGGAAATGGGTCCGAAAGCTGGCGATGAGCTGAATCTGGTCCAGCGTGGTGCCAATTATGGTTATCCGATCGTCTCGGAGGGCGATCATTATGATGGCAAGAAAATCCCCAATCATGACACCCATCCGGAATTCGAGGCACCGAAAACGGCCTGGGTTCCGACGATCGCACCCAGCGGGTTGATCTTTTATTCAGGCAAGATGTTCCCCGCATGGCAGGGCAGCGCTTTCATCGGCGGCTTGGCTAGCCAAGCGCTGATACGCGTCGGTTTCGACGGCGATAGCGCCGAGGAAGCCGAGCGCTTCCTGATGGGCGCTCGTATTCGTGAAGTGGAACAGGGGCCAGACGGCGCCATCTACGTGCTGGAAGACGGAAAAGACGGACGAATGCTCAGACTGACGCCGACAAAATAGCCGTCAACTGCAAGAAACCTATTGCGAAGCGGTAGTCGTCGTTCCCGACAGGTCACTCAGAAACTGGCGAACGCGCTTCGCATTGGCACCGAGGTCATGCACGCCGACGCGGCTCACCGAGCGCATGTCGATGATGCTGGCTGCGCCATTTTCCGCCGAACGGGCGCGAATGACGACATCATCCTTGAACCGGAACAGCGAGATCGTGTCGGTTGCTTCCAGCTTGCCCGCAGCCGGATCGACGCTGACCACTTGCCAGCCGCGATCTTCTGCCAGTCTTTTCGCTTTCTCGATCACCTCGGCGACCGGCTGGTCAATACGTACGGAGCGGATGTCTGGATAAGCATCCTGATGCGCCGTCGCCCAGCGCTGGCGCGGGTTCATGCCGCGCATGTCACTGTCATCCGCACCCGGGATATTGTCCCAGTTATCGGCCCGCAGGGTCAGAGCAGTAAACTGCGGTGGATCGGCCAGATCGGTGGTAATATCATGAATCGCCGGGAGCGTAGCAATTGCCATCACATAGGGTATCCAGAACCCCAAAAAACCGACCGTTGCAAACATGCCCAGTCCCAACAAGGGCCAGCGCGTCTTGCGACCTTTGCGACGGTTCAGCACGATGAAGACAATCGCCAGCAGGAGCGTGAGCACAGCAACCAATATGATCCATGGTATAGCAGCCAGCCCGGCTTGCCAGCCCCACAGACCAATGCCGCCGCCAACAGCAGCAACGACAAATGCCAGAGGCGCGCCCAGGCCGAGCAGCAATATGAGCCAACCCTTGGGGTCGCGGCGTAGCGAGCCCAGTCTGACCGGCTTGGCTGGCGCCGCGGCCGGTGGCGTATCGCCAGTCGATGGTTCGGTTGGCTTGTTCTGGTCCGTCACACGCAAACTCCCTTAACAGATCAATCTTTTAGCTGGCGCTTCGCAATCATGCAATTGCAACCTATGCGGCTCGACATTTACCGCAAAGCGGAGTAGCGCGCGCTTTTCCTGATATACGAGACCAACGACTTGACCAGCATCATTCCTCTCGCCGAAATCGATCCGCAACTTGTCGAAGCCCTTCTGGACTCCGCCTTTGGCACGGACCGGCATGACCGCACCGCTTATAAGTTGCGCGACGGCATGGACATGCTCGAAGGCCTGTCGCTGGCCGCGGTGGATCAGGAAAAGCACGAATTGCTGGGATCGATCCAGTGCTGGCCGATCGCGCTGACCGACGAAACCGGCAAGAAACATCCGATGATCATGGTTGGTCCTGTGGCGGTTTACCCGGATTTCCAGCGCGAGGGCATTGGCCGCGCAATGATGGCGGCGCTGCTGAAGGAAATTCAGCCCAATGATCCGCTGCCACTGGTGATGATCGGCGACCCTGAATATTATGAGCGTTTCTTTGGATTTACAGCCGAAGGCACCAGCGGATGGACGCTGCCCGGCCCGTGGGAACCATCGCGGTTACTGGTACGCTCCAACGCCGCCAACCCGTTGCCGAAGACCGGCACACTCGGTCCCTGGACACGATAACGAGTCTAAGCCTTTACAGAAATGGCGCCGGGCAATAGTCCGGTTGCATGCCCTATACGCCACCACCCGAACTCGCATCGCTGTCCATCGCTGAAATAGCGGAATTGGCCGAAGCGCAGAAGCTGCCCCCTGTTGATCAATGGGATCCGCAGGAGACGGGTGACAGCGAGATGCGAATCGCGGCGGACGGGACCTGGTATCATCAGGGCGACCCGATCAAACGCCCCGCCATGGTGCGCGCCTTTTCCAGCATTTTGCGACGCGAAGCGGATGACAGTTTCGCATTGGTTACACCCTATCAGAAGCTGAGCATCATCGTTGAGGACGCGCCTTTTGTGGCGGTGGAACTGGAAAGCGAAGGCAAGGGTGCGGACCGGACGCTGGCATTCCGGCTCAACACCGACCATCTGGTGGTCGCTGGCAAAGATCATCCATTACGATTTGGCGCGGACAAACCCCAACCCTATCTGCAAGTGCGTCGCGGCCTAGAGGCGGTATTAGCTCGACCGGTCTATTATGAACTTGCGGAACTGGCGCTGGAAGAAGGTGCCGATCCCGTCGGCATCTGGTCTGCCGGTATTTTCTTCCCGATGACGGCCCATTCATGACTCTGCGCGACCGACTGGAAAAGGCATTGGTGAGAGGGCATGAAAATGACCTCGACCATCTGCTCTATAACGAACGCGACCATATCGATGACCTCAAGGTCCTGCGCGACGCGGCAGTACTGATCGCGGTAACCGATCGTCCCGATCCGGGCGTGATTTTTGTCCAACGCCCCCAGCATATGCGCAACCATCCCGGGCAGGTTGCCTTCCCCGGTGGCAAGATTGATCCCGGCGACATCGACCCTATCGATGCGGCGCTGCGCGAGGCGCACGAGGAAGTCGCGCTGGATCGCAGCCATGTCGATATCATCGGCCTGACTGACAGTTTCCAGTCTGGCAGCGGTTATAATATCCAGCCGGTGCTAAGCGTAATCCCGCCCGACCTGCCCTTCGTTGCAGACCCCGGCGAAGTAGAGAGCTGGTTCGAAGCGCCGCTCGAATACCTGCTCAATCCCAAAAATCGCACCACCCATGAAGGCACATGGAATGGCCGCAAGCGCCATTATTACGAAATCTATTGGCAGAATTATCGTATCTGGGGGATTACCGCAGGCATCTTGAACAATCTTGGAAAAAGGCTGGACTGGTGACATGAAAATGCCTCCGGCAGAATGGACTGAAAGAAACGGCCTCGCGGAGTTGATATCGGCGCTGGATGGCCAAGCGCGCTTTGTAGGCGGGGCCGTACGCGACACATTATTGGGCCTAGCGGTAAAGGATATTGATGTTGCCACGCCCCTGTTGCCAGAAGATGTGATGGAACGACTGACAGCTGTTTCGATCAAGACCGTTCCGACCGGCATCGCCCACGGCACGGTGACCGCCATATTACCAGACGGTCCTGTCGAGATCACGACCCTTAGACGCGATGTTTCCACGGATGGGCGGCGAGCCACAGTCGCGTTCAGCGATGACTGGAAAGAAGATGCGGCGCGCAGGGATTTCACGATCAACGCGCTTTTCGCCGATCCACAGACACTGGAAGTTTTTGACTATTTCGGTGGGCTGGAGGACCTAAAGGATCTTCGTATCCGGTTCATCGGTTCGGCTGCGGAACGGATCGCCGAAGATCATCTGCGCATCATGCGCTACTTCCGCTTTCTGGCGCGCTTCGGCCAACAGCAGGTTGAGGAGGATGCATTCAATGCCTGCACCGCCGCAGCGGCAAAGCTCGAGACACTTTCCCGCGAGCGGGTGGCGGACGAGCTATTGAAACTGCTCGCCACCGATGATCCCCGCTTTGCGGTAAGCCAAATGCTGGAGGCCGGAATATTTCAGCATATCATCGCGGCGGTCGATCCGGGTTCGGCGAACATGTTCAGCAGGCTCATCGACCGCGAGCAACGGCATCATGTCGAACCCGGCGCTATCCGGCGACTGGTGGCCCTGCTCCCCAAGGACAAAGACCGGGCCAGTCAAATAGCAAAAAGCCTGAAACTGTCCAAAAAACAACAGAGAGCGATTGGCGAGCGACTTTTGGCCGGAATAGTCGACAACAGCGAAGAGCAAACGGCAAGTATGACCGATATCCGCGCCTTCGCATATCGCACCAGCGTAGACACCGCCCGCGATGCAGCGCTCCTGTTCGCGGACGATAGCGCTCTGCCTGGGATGCTCGCGCAGCTTGAAGGCTGGCAGCCGCCGGTCTTCCCGCTAACCGGTGGTGACCTGATCGAACAGGGCCTGAAGCCCGGTCCGGTAGTCGCGAAGAGCCTGGCGAAAGTAGAAGCGGCGTGGATTGCGCAAGGATTTCCCGACGAACAGTGGATCCGGAAATTCGTAGCAGATCAGGATTTGACGCTTCTGACATGAACCGGAAAACCGGCAGTGACAAAATTGATATTTGCGGCGGAAAAAACTATCTTGAATAGATGCCGATAAGGAGAGACGAACCATGACGAACAATGCGGAAAACAAGGAACTGGTCGAGTTAATCCCTTCACCGCGCAGCGATGCGCCCACCCATTGCACGGCGGCAGACTATGACCGTCTCTATCAGGAGAGTATCACCGATCCGGACGGCTTCTGGGCCCGGCAAGCAGAGCGCCTGGACTGGCAGACAGTCCCGACCAAAATTGCCGACTGGTCCTTCGATCCAGTCTCGATAAAATGGTATGAAGATGGCGTACTGAACATCTGCCACAATGCAGTCGATCGCCATGTCGCTGCCGGCAAGGGCGATGTCACCGCGCTGATTTTCGAACCCGATGATCCGAAGTCGCCCGGCCGCACGATCACTTATGCCGAACTGCAGGCTGAGGTCATCAAAATGGCCAACTGCCTGAAAAAACTCGGCGTCCGCAAAGGCGACCGGGTGACCGTCTACATGCCGATGATTCCCGAGGGCGCAATTGCCATGCTGGCTTGCGCGCGTATCGGCGCGATCCACAGCGTGGTCTTTGGCGGCTTCTCTCCGGATGCACTGGCCGGCCGAATCGAGGATTGCGACAGCAAATTCGTGATCTGCGCGGACGCAGGACGGCGTGGCGGCAAGCTTGTTCCGCTCAAGACCAATGTCGACGAAGCGCTCACCCGCGATGGGACCGATGTCACCGCTGTCTTGGTGATCAATCATACCGATACCGAAGTGGAAATGACCGAAGGCCGCGATCATTGGTATCATGAAATGTCCGCCGCCGTACCAGCGGACTGTCCCTGTGAGCCGATGAACGCCGAGGATCCGCTTTTTATTCTCTACACGTCCGGCTCGACCGGCAAACCCAAGGGCGTGCTCCACACCACCGGCGGCTATGCGGTCTGGGTCGCGACGACCTTCCACTATACGTTCGACTATCAAGCCGGTGAGGTTTTCTGGTGCTCCGCCGACATCGGCTGGGTCACCGGACACAGCTATATCGTCTATGGACCGCTGATCAACGGCGCGACCGAGATGATGTTCGAGGGCATTCCCAACTATCCCGATTTCGGCCGTTTCTGGGAAGTGGTCGAAAAGCACAAGGTCAATATTTTCTACACCGCACCGACCGCCATCCGCGCCCTGATGCGCGAAGGGGACGGACCGGTCAAAGCCCATGACCGGTCATCGATCCGCCTGCTCGGCACCGTCGGTGAACCGATCAATCCGGAAGCCTGGCGCTGGTATTATGACGTGGTCGGCGAAGGCAAGTCACCGATCATCGATACCTGGTGGCAGACGGAAACCGGCGGCATCATGATCACCACCCTCCCCGGCGCGCATGGCATGAAACCGGGCAGTGCCGGCAAACCGTTTTTCGGCGTGCAGCCCCAGCTGGTCGACGGCGATGGCAAGATTCTGGAAGGAGCAACGGACGGTAATCTTTGCATCATCGGCAGCTGGCCGGGACAGGCACGCAGCGTCTATGGCGACCACGAACGGTTTATCCAGACCTATTTCAGCACCTATAAGGGCAAATATTTCACCGGTGACGGCTGCAAGCGCGACGCTGACGAATATTACTGGATCACCGGCCGGGTCGACGATGTCATCAATGTCTCGGGCCACCGCATGGGCACTGCGGAAGTCGAATCCGCGCTGGTTTCGCATCCCAAGGTCGCCGAGGCGGCCGTTGTTGGCTATCCGCACGATATCAAGGGACAGGGCATTTACTGCTATGTCACGCTCAATGCAGGCGAACCGTCATCCGAGGAACTGGTGGCCGAACTGCGACTCCATGTGCGGAAGGAAATCGGTCCGATCGCCACACCCGACCATCTGCATCTGACCCCGGCCCTGCCGAAAACCCGGTCCGGCAAGATCATGCGGCGCATCTTGCGCAAGATCGCCGAAAATGAACATGGCGCGCTGGGCGACACATCGACGCTCGCTGATCCGAGCGTGGTCGATGCTTTGGTCGAGGGGCGATTGAACAGATAACCCGTTTACCTGCGAAGGCAGGTATCCATCTCTCGTCGGTCCCGCTTGGCGCGTGCGGGAGATGGGCCCCTGCCTTTGCAGGGGCACGCGGAGTTGCCTAGCCGTCGAACCCCACAAATACAGCAGCTTCGTCAACCGACTTGCGCGTCGATACCACAGCATTTGCCGGAAAGCTCTCGTCTGGCCAGCCCAAAGCTATGCTCTTCATGATCACCTGATCATCGGCGATCCCGGCATGCTCGCGGACCACCGGCGACTGCATGATGCCTTGGCTGTTAATGACCGTACCGAGTCCGCGCGACCAGGCCGCGTTGACCAGCGCAGTCGCCACCGCACCGCAGTCAAATGGCGTGTCGTCGCTGCCATCTACCGCGCGATCATAAGTGATGATGACGCATACCGGCGCGTCAAATTGCCGGAAGCCCCGCATCACCCAGTCCTGCCGCGCATCCTTGTCGTCGCGCTCGATCCCCATGGCAGAGAATAGCTGCTTCGCCACGCCAATCTGCCGCTCGCGATGCTCGCCCGCGAATGCCTGACCTTGACGGAACTCGCGCGACTGCGGCACACCGGCCAGCATCCGTTCGGTATTACCCGCACGAATTTTCTCCAGTGGTTCGCCGCTGATGACGTAGAAATTATAAGGCTGCGTATTCATCGACGATGGCGCGCGCATCGCCAGCCCGAGGATCTCCTCGATCAACTCTTTCGGCACGGGTTCCGGCTTATATCCGCGTATGCTGCGGCGGCCGAGGACAACTTCGTCAAACTGCATGGGAGTCTCCGTTTACAAATATCCATCGCTGGCTAGCGGACAAACGCCCCTGTGCAAACCTCGATCCTCATGATTGTGACAGCTATCGTCGGTCACAAGCGCATATGCGGCGAGACCGTCGCTCTATTTGGGTGCACAATTGCGACAATCTGTTAAGCCGGAAGGCATGAAAGAACATTTTGAACGCCACAAGCAGGCATGGACCAGCGAAGAAATCCAGAAGCTTCACGCTTTTGCAAAAAAGGGCATGACGCTCAAAGCCATTTCCAAGGCGCTAACCCGCAGCGAAGAATCGATCCGCACGCGGGCAAAACTGGATAAGGTGAAAATAGCCAAAAAGCGCTGATCTTCGGCAGTGGTTGACGCCCGCTATTCAGTCCAGCCTCCAATCCGGGTTCGATACAGAAATTCTGGACCGCAGCAGCAGGGTAGCCTGATCATATAATTTTGAATCACGATGCGCACGCGCCATCAATTGGGCACCATCGACGAGAGCGAGGCACGCGTTCGCTTCCTCCTCGGGGTCTCCGATATCTGCTATGCTGCCATCCTTGAGGCCAAGTTCGAATGTCTCCGTCAGCCAGGCTAGATTGGCTTGATGGAAGGCCATCAGATCATCGACAATTTCTGTTTGCAGGCTCTCGCGGTCGATATTGAGCGCAATCGACATACAAATGGATTCTCCCTCCTCGATGAAGGAGCCCGTTTCTATAATATAGGCCATCAAACGATCACCTGCGCGGCTTTCATTGCCAGCGGTATGATCCAGAAACGAGAATATCTGACCAGAGAAACGCCTGAATATTGCAGCGATCAATTCCGACTTTGACGAGAAATGATAATAGATGCTCGATTTCTGAATCCCGACGTCACGGGCAATCTGATCCAGACTAACGCCATTATATCCTCGCCGGCGAACTGCCTCCGCAGCGGTGTCCATGATCGCTATTCTGGTACTCATCCCGCGCCCATAACAGCAGGCTCAGGCTATGTAAAATACAGTATTTCTGGCATAAATTTTAAACATATCCGGCATTAATGTTAACGATAAACCCCTATTCCTGATTGACTACCAACCGATCGGTCGATACGCGCTCGCAAGTCGAGTATGTGACAGGAGTAAATATGCGTGAGTACAAAGATATAATTTCTATGGATGCCAACCGAGGCAATCCAACTGATCGCTCCGTCAAACAAGTTAAAGCACCGGCTTCAAATATCGGGATAGGCGAGAGCCGTAATATTGATCCAGCCGAAACCGCTGCGCTCTTGTTGAAAATACGCGCCGTCGCAGTAGAACAGTTACAAGACAGCAACCTTCATATCGATGATATTTCCTGGCACATATTGCTCGATCTGATCGTTTCGATGGATACAAGAAAGCGGGTTACCGCACCGGACCTGGCGATCACACTCAATGTGACAACCGCCATCATGCTACGATATGTCAATTATATGATTGATGCAGGACTGATCGACAAACTTGTCGATGCTGAGGATCTGGCGCAGGTGCCGTTAAAGCTGACTGCAGCCGGAAACGCGCTGAGCCGCGATATATTACAGAAAATCGGTCAAGAGCTCGTCAATTTTTGACGCTTATAATGCCTAGTCGCTAAGCAGCTTTTATCGCTCCATTGACCCGTTCAATGTCTGCGATCTGGCAGAGTTCTCCGATCGCTATATCGACGTGAATGGCAGCGATACTCGCCTGAATAGTGTCAAGCTGCGATAGAATCTGCTCGAGCTGGTCGATCCATTCACGCAAGGCCTCGGTATCAGTGCTCATCGGTTTAAACAATTTTTCCTGCTATTCTTATGGCACCAAAATCAGACCGGCACCGTTTGACTCGTTTTGCTCGATCAAGTCAACCATTTCTCACGAACGACCGGAAACTGCCCCAAATTTGAGACCATTTTCGCATGATGGGATCATGGTAGATTTCAAACTCCATGTAAATAGCTATATTTTGATGTAAAATATAGCTATTTCGGAGCCGATACCGAGCCCCTTCCGCAATTCATTATCCGCACGAATTGATGATTTCCGGACAGGCGCATCAATCAAACTTCCCGCTCTTCGGAAATCCTGTTGGCGGCAACCGGCCAGCCGCGCCGCGCGCGACACGCCACATGGTCAGATCATTTTCGGTCCGAGTCCGGCCGCTTTCGCCGCCCATCGCCCAGCTCAGACCTTCTTCCAGTCTGAACACGATCGCGTCCGAAAGCCCGCCATCCTTGTAGCGTTGCAGCATCACGCCCTGCCCCTTGGCCATTTCCGGCATTTCGGCCAGCGAGAAGACGACCAGTTTGCGATTTTCGCCAATCGCCGCGACATGATCGGCGTCTTCGGGAATCGGGCGGACCACGAGCAGACGTGCGTCGCCCTTAAGGTTCGCAACCTGCCGACCCTTCTTGGTTTCGGCCACGACATCGGCGATATTGGCGACGAAGCCGCGCCCCCAGGTCGAGGCCAGCAACAGCCTGGCCTTCATGTCTGCAACCATCAGCGCAATCGGTTCGGCACCGGCCTCTAGATCGACCATCGATCCGACCGGCTCGCCAAAGCCCCGCGCGCCAGGCAGCTTGTCCGCGCCGAGCGTATAGAACCGCCCGTTGTCGCAGCACATCAGCAGCTTGTCGGTCGTCTGGGCGTGGAACGCATATTTCGGGCCATCGCCTTCCTTGAATTTGAAACTGTCCGGCGCAGAAAGATCCGCATGTCCCTTCATCGCTTTGATCCAGCCGCGCTGCGACATGATCACGGTGACCGGCTCTTTCTCGATAAAGGCTTCGAGCGATATTTCGCGCGCGGGTGCCGCCTCGATCAGCATCGTGCGCCGTGCACCCAGCGCCGTATCCTCGGCGTAGAGCTTGCGAAGGTCGGACAGGTCCTTCTTCAGCCGTGTCTTCTGCCGCGCCGGACTTTCGATCAGCTTCTCCAGCCCTTCGCGTTCCGCGAGCAGCTTGTCGCGCTCGCTCCGCAATTCCATTTCTTCCAGCTTGCGCAAAGAGCGCAGGCGCATGTTGAGAATCGCTTCGGCCTGACGGTCGGTCAGTTCGAATTCTTCCATCAACATCGGCTTGGGTTCGTCATGGTTGCGAATGATCTCGATCACGCGATCGAGATTGAGATAGGCGATGATATAGCCACCGAGCAGTTCCAGCCGGGCATCGATCTTGTCGAGCCGGTGCTGCGAACGGCGGAGCAGCACTTCAATCTGGTGAACGATCCATTGTTTCAGCACTTCGGTGATACCCATCACCTTGGGCACCCGGTCCTTGTCGAGCACATTCATGTTGAGCGAGAAGCGATTCTCCAGATCGGACATCCGGAACAGCGCGTTCATCAGGTCTTCCGGATCGACCGCGCGGCTCTTCGGTTCCAGGACGATCCGCACCTGCTCATCGGATTCGTCGCGGATATCGGCGAGAATCGGCAATTTCTTGTCGGCGATGATCTGGGCGATCTGCTCGATCAGCTTGCCCTTTTGCACCTGATAGGGAATTTCGGTGACGACAATCTGCCATGCGCCGCGCCCTTCGGCGTCTTCCTTCTCCCATTTGCAGCGCACCCGCATCGCACCGCGGCCACTCTCGTAGGCGGCGTCGATAGCCGATTTCGGATCGACCAGCGTGCCGCCGGTTGCGAGATCCGGCCCCTTGATGATCGCCATGATCTCGGCATGTTCAGCCTTGGGCGAATCGATCAGCAGCGTCGCCGCATCGATAATCTCGTGCACATTGTGCGAAGGGATGCTGGTTGCCATGCCCACGGCAATGCCGCTTGCGCCATTGGCCAGCAGGTTCGGGAACAGGCCGGGCATGACCTCGGGCTCTTCATCTTCACCATTATAGGTAGGCTTCAGATCGGCGGCATTTTCATCCAGACCGCTCATCAGCTCGATCGCCGTGCGGGTCAGCCGGGCCTCGGTGTAACGATAGGCCGCTGCATTATCGCCGTCGATATTGCCGAAATTGCCTTGCCCGTCGACCAGGGGATAGCGCAGCGAGAAAGTCTGGGCGAGGCGGACCATCGCATCGTAAACCGACTGATCGCCATGCGGGTGATATTTACCAATCACATCGCCGACCACACGGGCGCATTTCTTGTACCCTTGCGACGGGTCGAGCTTGAGCAGACGCATCGCCCACAATAGCCGCCGATGTACGGGCTTCAGACCATCGCGCAAATCGGGCAGCGACCGCGCGGTGATCGTCGACATCGCATAGATCAGATAGCGTTCGGAAAGCGCCGCATCAAAGGGCGCCTCGACTATCGCATCAAATTCATCTTCGGGTTCTTCGGGCGGGGCTTCGGTTACATCACTCATGCGAGAAGCGATAGCAGGCTGGATTCATGCTTGGTAGTGGGAAAGTGGCAGATTGATGATTGATAAGTTCCCCGGCGAAGGCCGGGGCCCATCTCGCAGACCCCCGGCAAGGCGCAAAGCAGATTAGGAGCGCGAACTCGAGGTCACGCGACCAATCACCTGCGCGGTTTACCCATAGATCAGGAGATGGACCCCGGCCTTCGCCGGGGTACTAGTGCTCGCTTCAGCTTTCGGCCCGCTCGCTGCGATAATAGAGAAACGCAAACCAGAGGGCGAGCGCGCCGAGCAAGTGCCAGACGGCATGCCCCTGCAGCAGGCTTTCGGGCGCACAAAGCTGGCCGCGCTGGTCGAGATTCCAGATTGTGAAAGCGACAATATTGGCAATAAGACCAGCGACATAATAGCCGGTCCGGACCTGCGGGCGCAGCGGTCTTGCGAAAACAAGCTCCAGAATGATCGCGGCGAGGAGAACAACGGCAAAAAGCCAGCGGCGGACCTCCGGCAGCGCATAAAGAATCGCGACAAGCACCGCACAAAGCAGTCCATAATAGATCATCGCACGCCGATCCGGGATGCCCCGCCATTTCGCCAGCGCGCTGATCAGGAAAAATCCGCTGATCAGATACATGCCAAGGACGTCGAAAAACTGGCCCCATAATGTGAGCGTCGCGTGAAGCAGGACGGATCCAATTCCGACGATGATCGCCGCAACCCCGAGCACGTTCGCCGACAACGGCGGAAAAGCAGATATCCAGTTTCGGGACCGAGCCAGCAAGATCATCAGAAACCCGACAAAAGCAAAGCCAAAAGACGAGATACTGTTGGCCGGTTGCAACAGCAGCGCACCGCTCCGCGGCATTTCGCAAAAGCAGCGGGTTTCGGTACAGGTCGCTGCTGGATAGATCGACCAGTCAGGCCCAATGAGATTAAGCAAGGCGATGGTCACAGCCGCAGCCAATGCTGTGAGTGCGAAAGCTATTCCCAGCTTGCCGACAATGCCGGTCATAGCGAGAGCCACTGCTCCGGCAATTCCAGCCCTTCCCGTTCATTATCCCAGATGATCCCCATGATCCACCAGCGACCATTGGGCTTGCCATCCTCCTCCATGTCGTCATTCCAGAGGTGGATCATGTTGACGCCACGGAACTGGATTTCGGGATGGTCGGGCGTTTCGCGAGCCTCATAGGCCGAATAGACATGAGCGACTTGGCCAAATATATCGATCTTGCGACCAATCTCGATTTCATAAAATGACTTGCCTTCGAGCAGCGGGATCGTCGCCTCGACAAATTCGTCGTAGCTGAAGGGATAGGCGACCGGTTTGCCATTCTCGATCCGCGTACGGACAAGCACACAGCGCGGATGATAGATTTCGCGGTCACGCTCCCAGTCCTGCCCGCCCGGCGGTCCCGAGATACAATCGTAGAGCGTGTGCATGACTTCATCGATGGTCGCATATTTGGTCATCGCAATCCCCTTCTTACGATCCACTCTGCCAACCCATCATGAAACGGGATTGTTTGCGCCGCAAGCCGCTTTCGCATATAGGAAGGCTCGGTTGCCCCGATCCGTTCAATCCACCACGATTCGAACCATCGGGGCTTGATTTTTTGTCGCTCTCTTTGCGAAGTGGAACCAAGCAATGTCCCGTCGTCGCCAGATTTACGAAGGTAAGGCCAAGATTCTTTACGAAGGTCCTGAGCCAGGCACTATCATCCAGTATTTCAAGGATGATGCCACCGCTTTCAATGCCGAGAAAAAAGGCACGATCAACGGCAAGGGCGTGATCAACAATCGCATCAGCGAGCATATTTTCACATTGCTCGGCCATATCGGCATTCCCAGCCATTTCATCCGCCGCCTCAATATGCGTGAACAGCTCGTCAAACAGGTCGAAATTGTACCGATCGAAGTGATTGTCCGCAATGTCGCCGCCGGATCTCTTTCCAAGCGTCTCGGCATCGAAGAGGGCACTCCGTTGCCACACACCTTGCTGGAATATTGCTACAAGGATGATGCCCTCGGTGATCCGCTGGTTGCCGAAGAACATATCGCCTGTTTCGGCTGGGCCAGTCAGGAGGAAATGCAGGATATTTCCGCCATGGCCATCCGGATCAACGACTTTATGGCCGGCATGTTTGCCGGAATCGGCATCAGACTGGTTGATTTCAAACTCGAGTTCGGCAGAATTTTCGAAGGCGATTTTTCGCGGATCATCCTTGCTGACGAGATCAGTCCGGACGGCTGCCGTCTTTGGGACATCAAGACCAACGAGAAGCTCGACAAGGACCGGTTTCGCCGCGACCTTGGCGGGGAAGCCGAAGCTTATCAGGAGGTTGCCCGGCGTCTCGGACTATTCCCGGAAGGCGGCAGCGAAGTGACCGACCTCAATAGCGAGCGAAAGAAGCGCGGGAAGTAGCGATTTCCCCTGCTTCGCCAAGCAATATGGCAGGCTGAATATTGATCGGCGATGACGACCGAAACCGGTAATGTTTTACGCCATATTAACCATTGGACTGATAGCACGGACCTCATGTGGAACCCATGTGAGGAATTATTCCGATGCGCCTTTTGATTTTGCTCGCCAGTACTACGATGCTTGCCGCCTGCGGCGGTGCCGGCCCACAATCCGCTGGCAGTAGCGCGCCGCCAACCGGAAGCACTGGCGGAGGAACCGGCAGCGGTACGGTCCATACATTTGTCGACCCGACCGAGGCAAAAACCTATACGGCCGTGGGCTCTTCGCACAGTTACCAATCGACCGTGCAGGACCCGGGCAGCAATGGCCAACAGCGGACAGTGGGTCAAACCACCCAGATCGCCCAACTATATCAGGGCGATGCGACAACGGTTCGCAATTCCAACCTGACCATCGCTTATGATCCCCGCGATGCAATCTTCAACGTCAGTTTTTCCAACTTGCTGGCGGGAGCATCGGGAGCGAGTCGTTTTCAGGATCCGCTGCATCGTACAAATTTTGGTGGTGCTGTTGAACCGCAGGTTGGTACGCCCGATCTCGGATCGGACATGTGGGATATCCCGGGAGTCCAATATCTGGAATCCGGTTCTTCCTCGAATGTAACCCAGGCGCGACCTGTGGTCGGTGCTCCTGCAGAATTCCTTTTTGATCTTATCGATCGGACGCAAGCCGGCAGTTACGATGCGACTACATTCTTTTATCAGCTCCCCGGAACAGACACGCAATATGTCACATTTGCGGGATATCTCAGAAACAAGGCATCGGTATCTTATGATGGCGACACCGGCCTGACGACGCAGGTGAGCACTCTCGAGAGAGGTGCCTTTGCATACGGGCAAATAACGGCCAACGATGCAGTCCCCACCAGCGGGACCGGTACATTTGATGGTACCATGCTTGCGACCATGGTCTTCAACGACCAGCCGGATATTACGGGCAATCGCGATACCTATATGCAGTGGATCGCCGGCTCGGCATCGACGAGCGTCAATTTCGGAGCGAATACCTTTTCGCTGTCGCTCGACGGTACGGTAGGCGCGCCCATGTTCGATGGTTCAAGCGGGCAACATAGCGTCCTCGATGGGGCGAAATTTTTCGCCAATGGCGGCGGCGACATAAATCTTGTCTCCGCGGGCGGCTTCTTTGGCCAGTTTAACGAGGCCTGGTTTGTCAATCCGGATAATTCGAGGCTTGATCTCGTGATCGCCGGATCCAGCATCAACGGTGCCTTCTATGGTCCGAAAGCGCAAGAAGTGGGAGGCGGCTACCGCATCGTCGGCGGAACGCCGGACGAACGGATCGACATTCTGGGAACTTTTGTCGGCAAGCAGCCCTAGAGGCGGGGATGCGTAATTCTGCCACTCTGGTCAAAGCTGTAACTGTATCCTGCGCGGCAATCGCGGGATTCGGTCAAGTACAGGCAGCGGTGCCACTGGTCATATTGGCCGATGGCGCTGCCGAGATCGCCACCGGTTTCCAGCCTACCTGCGATACGGCCGGCCAATGCAACCTTCGCGTGACGCCGCAACAGCTATTGGCCCAGGCGGAAGCGCTAATTCACGAAAAAAATTATCAGGCGGCCTTGCTTCTGGTCGATGCATTGGGACAGGTTCCCGAACTGCGAATGCAGCAGCGCTTTCTCGCCGGCTATATCGCTATTGAAACGGGCGACGTCAAAGGCGCGATCAAGAAATTCAGGTCGATTCTGGATGAGAATCCCGGGCAGACACGGGTGCGGCTGGAACTGGCCAGAGCCTATTTGCTGACCGGCAAGGAGGCGAGCGCAGACTATCATTTCCGGTTGGCGCAAAATGATGAAAATCTCCCGGACGAGATCGCCATAACCATTCGCAATACCCGCAGTATCTTGCGCGATCAGCGTATCTGGCGATTCAGTTTCGATTTTGGCTTCGCACCGGATACGAATATCAACGGCGCTACCGATGCCGAAAGCATCGATATCAACTTCGGGCCGATAAAACTTCCCCTGCAGCTTGATGAAAATGCCCGCGAACGTTCGGGCATCGGCCAGACTGCAGGCTTTTCCGGAGGGATTCGCGTAAAGGCCAATGACCGTCTCGCCCTGCTGTTCGATGCTGACAGCAAGATCGTCAACTATAAGGGCAAGGCGGCCGACGATATAGTCATTCAGGTTGCCGCCGGTCCGGAACTCCGGGTTGCACGCTACAGCAGCATCTCTCTTCAGGCGGTTGGCCTGCAGCGCTGGTATGGCGGCAGCCTCGCCACCCGCGAATATGGCGGCCGGTTCGGATATCAGCAGGCGCTTAGCGAAGGACAGAGACTCGGCATAGAACTCGACGCACGGCGCACCGAATCCCAGATCAGCAATTCCTATAGCGGCTGGCAACTAGGCGCCAACGCCACCTACGAGCATCTGGTCGGCAAATCGCTGATTGCAACGGCGAGCGTTTTCGCCCGTCGCGATCTCCTCAATGCCGACGGCTTTTCGAGCTTCAACTATGGCGTCAATCTGGGACTAGGTGGAGAATTGCCATTGGGACTGAATGCCGGGGTTGCGGCCAGCCTCAGCCGTTCCGCATTTGATGCGCCTTTGCTGCTCTACTCCACCGAGAAAAGACAGGATTGGCGCGGATTCGCCCGCGCCTATATGGGTAGCCGAAAAATCAAGTTTCTCGGCTTTTCGCCATCGGTCGACTATGTTTATTCCCGGGTGGACAGCAATTACGATCTGTATGAAATGAGCCGCCATCGCGTGAACTTCAAATTCGCCCGCTATTTCTAGAATGATAAAGCGGAAATCGACCGCGCACCTTTTCCAATTTTCCTTCTAACTCTTGCCCCGGCTAATCTTGGCGCTATAGCATGGCGTTATTGACGACGGCACAACGCGAGGGCGCAGGATGAAAGTCAGAATATTTGTAACGCTGAAAGATGGCGTATTGGACCCTCAGGGCAAGGCCATCCATCACGCGCTGGAAAGCCTGGATTTTTCCGGCGTAAACGATGTTCGTGCCGGCAAGCTGATCGAACTCGACCTTGATCCGTCCGTCAGCCGCGAAGAAATCGAGAAAATGTGCGACAAGCTGCTCGCAAACACCGTGATCGAAAATTATGATATCGAGATGCCGGAAGCGGCACCGGGGACTGTTTCCTGATGCAATCTGCGGTGATCGTCTTTCCCGGATCGAACTGCGACCGCGACATGGCCGTCGCACTGGAAACGGTTTCGGGTCAAAAACCTCATATGGTCTGGCACGGAGACAGCGAACTGCCAGCCGGACTGGATGTCATCGCGATACCGGGCGGCTTTTCCTACGGCGACTATCTGCGATCGGGCGCCATGGCTTCCCGTTCGAACATCATCAAGCCGGTCATCGAAGCCGCCAATCGCGGCGTCAAGATATTGGGCGTGTGCAACGGCTTTCAAATCCTCACCGAAACCGGCCTGTTGCCCGGAGCGCTGATGCGGAACAGCAATATCCATTTTGTCTGCAAGGATGCAGAACTGGATGTCGTCAATACCGACACGATTTTTACGTCGGGCTATGACAGCAATGCGCCGATCACGATCCCCGTGGCTCATCATGACGGCAATTTCTTTGCCGATGATGAAACGCTGGACCGGCTGGAAAACCAGAATCAGATCGTCTTCCGCTACCGCAACGACATCAATGGTTCCTCGCGCAATATTGCCGGCATCATCAACGAAGCGGGCAACGTATTGGGCATGATGCCACATCCGGAACGGGCAATCGACAAAAAGCACGGCGGTACTGATGGCCTGGCGTTATTCGAAAGTCTGCTGGGCTAAAGCCGACTTGGTTCGGATCGCTGCCGGCGTCCAACCCCGATCTCGCCAGTTCCTCAATACCATCCGGCTTTCGGGATGAGGTCGGCATCTTCAGTGACGATATCGACACTGGATGGTGGCAGTAGATTCATATCGCACACAGACTTTCCCAATCGGTTGGCATTGATCTCATTAATGGGGTGAGCGGACAAGACCGGCTGCACTGCAAGCGACGCTCAACCTGGCCCCCGACATGTTAATCCGGATAATATTCCGATGGCGACAACCGGGATCGCGGGAACGCGACTGCCTGGATTGACCTTGGCGCTATCATATCATTGAAGCGGAAACGAAAAAGGGCCGGTCCGAAGACCAGCCCTTTTCACAATTGGTTGTAATGTTGGTATTAGTTACCGGAACCAGGTCCGTACATAACTTCAACACGACGGTTCTGAGGTTCACGAACACCGTCTGCGGTTTCAACGCGAGGACGCGATTCACCGAAGGCTTCGCTCGAGATAACGCCGCCGCCAATGCCGCGCGATTCAAGATACGCACGAACAGCCGCGTTGCGACGCTGGGACAGACCGACGTTGTAGCTGGCAGAACCAGATTTGTCAGCGTGACCAGCCAGCATGACCTGAGCCGAACCGCAATCGCCAT